>JBQGNO010000088.1:0-11340 GCA_052087725.1 Janibacter sp.
TCTCGACCCGCTTCACGTCGGGATCCTCGCGGAGTCGGCACTGCACCTGGAGCTCCTCCACGAGGCTGATGTCGCGGCGGTCAGTCGCTCGGCACCCAGGCCGGTGCAGCGTGTACTCGGCCGGGCGAATCCGCTGGCGGAGTCGGGGACCGAGTCCAAGGTCCGTCTGCATCTGGAGCTCCGGCACGTGCCCGTGACCCCCCAGGTACGGATCGACGACGTAGGGCGGGTCGACCTGCTCATCGGGCGACGGTGGATCCTCGAGTGCGACAGCAGGGCCCATCACACGGATGAGGCGGCCTATGCCAAGGACCGCGGGCGCGACATCCGGGCCATCAAGCGGGGGTACATGCCCAGTCGACTCACCTATGCCATGTGTTTCGGTGGGTGGGACGACACCGTGGAGTGGCTGGACGCGGTGATCGCCTCGGGGCAGCACCTGATCCCACCCGAGGAGTGGATCAGGGGGCGTCGTGTCCGTCGGCCCTGAGCACAGAAGGGTCTCCTGGTGCAATCGGTGGCTGATTCCGCCACCAGATGCACCAGGAGTCCCTCTTGTGCACGCCTGCTGGGGCGGGTGGACCGCCGGCTCAGGCGTCGGGGTTCAGCCGCTCCAGCACCATGTCCTGCAGGAGCCCGTTGCTCGCGACGGCGTTGCCGCCCCAGGGGCCGCGCCGCCCTTCGAGCGAGGTGAAGCTGCCACCGGCCTCCTCGACGATCGCGACGAGGGCGGCCATGTCGTAGAGCTCCAGCTCGGGCTCGGCAGCGATGTCGACGGCCCCTTCGGCGACGAGCATGTACGACCAGAAGTCGCCGTAGGCCCGCGTGCGCCACAGGTCGGAGGTGAGGTTGAGGAAGGCGCGGCCCCGGCCCCCTTCGCGCCAGCCCTCGAGCGAGCTGTACGACAGCGAGGCATCGGCCAGCTGCGAGACCTGGGAGACGGAGATCTGCCGGGCCTGCGAGAGCGAGCGGCCGGTCCACGCGCCGGCCCCCTTCGCGGCCCACCAGCGTCGGCCGAGCGCCGGCGCGGCGACGAGCCCCATGACGCAGTCCTCACCGTCGACGAGGCCGATGAGCGTGGCCCAGACGGGGACTCCGCGCACATAGTTCTTCGTCCCGTCGATGGGGTCGATGATCCAACGACGCTGGCTGCTGCCGGTGGTGCCGAACTCCTCACCGACGATGGCATCGCGCCCCCGCGAGCGCGCGAGCTGGGAGCGGATGGCCTCCTCGCACGCGCGGTCGGCATCGCTGACCGGGGTGAGGTCGGGCTTGGACTCGACGACGAGGTCCTCCGCCCGGAAGCGGGACATGGTGATCTGCTCGACCTGGTCCGCGAGGACGTGGGCCAGTCGCAGGTCGTCGGCGTACGGGGAGCTTTCGGGCATTCCGCCAAAGTACCCGAGGCAGGTGGGCGCGACGTTCAGCCGTCGTGTCCTTCGCCGGCCCGGGCCCGCAGCAGCCGACGAAGGGAGTCCAGCCGCTGCTCGCCACCGGTCCCCGCGTGGCCGTCCTCCACCCAGTCGTCGAGCGCGCAGTCCGGCTCGTCGTGGGTGCAGCCGCGGGGGCAGCCGGCCTCGGCGCCCTCGACGAGCTCGGGGAAGTGGCCGATGATCGTGTCGGCCACGACGTGGGCGAGGCCGAAGGAACGGATGCCGGGTGTGTCGATGATCCACCCGGCGGCATCCGGGTCCGTCCGGACGACCTTGAGGAAATCCGGCTCGGCCCCGGGTGCCTCCACCGGGGGCAGGCGCAGACCGAGCGCGCTCGTCGACGTGTGCCGCCCGCGACCGGTGACGTCGTTGACATGGCCGGTCGCCCGGTGCGCCTCGGGGACGAGGGCATTGACGAGGGTCGACTTGCCGACGCCGGAGTGCCCCACGAGCACCGAGACCCGTCCGGCCAGCCGGCCGCGCAGCTCGGCCAGCGCCGGCTCGCCGTCCGCGAGGACGGAGGTGACGACGTGCGGCACGTCGAGCGGCGCGTACTGGGCGAGGAAGTCCTCCGCCGGGGCCAGGTCGGACTTCGTCAGGACGATGAGGGGGTCCATCCCCGCGTCGTAGGCCGCGACGAGGCAGCGGTCGATGAGCCGCGGTCGCGGTTCGGGGTCGGCCAGGGCGGCGACGACGACGAGCTGGTCGGCGTTGGCGACGATGACGCGCTCGACCGGGTCCGTGTCGTCGGCGGTCCGCCGCAGCACCGTCACCCGCTCCTCGATGCGCACGATCCGCGCGAGGGTGTCCGGCCGGCCCGAGGTGTCCCCGACCATGCCCACCCGGTCGCCGACGACGACCGGGCTGCGCCCGAGCTCGCGGGCGCGCATGGCGATGACGACCCGCTCGGGCTCGCCGCCACCGGCGGGCACGAGCGTCGTCCAGCGCCCGCGGTCGACGGCAGTGACGCGGCCGATGATCGCGTCCTCGTGCTTGGGGCGTTCCTTGGTCCGCGGGCGGGTTCCCCGGCGGTTGGGGCGCACCCGGACATCGGACTCGTCCCAGCTGCGCGCGGACCGACCCATCAGTCGACCGCGGTCCCGAGCATGGACTCCCAGAGCGCGAGGAAGCCCGGCAGCGTCTTGGCGACGGTCCCGGGGTCGGCGATGATCGACCCCGGTGCGCGGAGGGAGAGCACGGCGCCGGCCATGACCATGCGGTGGTCGGCATAGGTGCCGAAGGTCGCCGGACGCAGCGGCGCCGGGTCGATCCGCAGACCGTCCTCGCGCTCGGTGACCTCGACGCCGAAGGCGGTCAGCTCCCGGGAGAGCGCCGCGATCCGGTCGGTCTCGTGGCCACGAATGTGTCCGACACCGCGGATGATCGAGGGTCCGTCGGCGCAGGCCGCGAGTGCCGCGACGACGGGGGTCAGCTCGGCCGCGTCGCGCAGGTCGATGTCGATGCCGCTCGGCCGCCCGTCACCGCTCACGGTGAGCGAGTGCCCGTCGAGGGTGACGTCGGCGCCCATCTGGTCGAGGACGTCGCGGATGCGGTCGCCGGCCTGGGTGGTGTGTTGCGGCCAGTCCGGCACGCGCACGGTCCCGTCGGTCACGGCCGCGGCCGCGAGGAAGGGCGCCGCGTTGGACAGGTCCGGCTCGACGGTGACGTCGAGGGGCAGCAGCTCGCCGGGCTCGACCCGCCAGGTGTTGGGCTCGGAGTCGTCGACCTCGGCGCCGGCATCGCGCAGCGCCTCGACGGTCATCTCGATGTGGGGGAGCGAAGGGAGTGGCTTGCCGTCGTGGACGACGGTCACCCCTTCGTCGAAGCGCGGCCCGGCGAGCAGCAGCGCGGAGACGAACTGGGAGGAGGCGGAGGCATCGAGGGTGACGGTGCCGCCACGCACGGACCCCGTCCCGTGCACGACGAAGGGGAGGGTGCCCCTCCCTTCGTCCTCGATGCTCACCCCGAGGTCCCGGAGCGCATCGAGGATCGCGGCCATCGGCCGCACCCTGGCGTGCTCGTCCCCGTCGAAGCGGACCGGGCCGTCGCACAGCGCCGCCACGGGCGGCAGGAAGCGCATCACGGTCCCGGCGAGGCCGCAGTCGATCTCGCCGCCGCCGCGCAGGCTGGCGGGGGAGATGATCCAGTCGGGGTCGGCGAGGGCATTGGCCGAGGAGGTGGCGTCGTCGATCCCGGCGCCGAGGCCGCGCAGTGCCTGCGCCATGAGCTCGGTGTCGCGGGAGCGAAGGGGGCGGCGCAGCCGGGAGGTCTCGCCCGACAGCGCGGCGAGGACGAGGAAGCGGTTCGTCAGGGACTTGCTCCCCGGCAGCGTCACGGTCGCATCGAGCGGACCGGACGCTGCCGGGGGATGCCAATCAGGGGTGGTCATTCGGGTCAGTGCACCGCGCTCTTCGCCTGGAGGGCGGCCAGCTTGGCCTCACGACGGGCGGCCTGGCGGGCGCCCTTGGCCGAGCGCTCGACGCTCTCGCTGGCGAGCTTCGCGCGGTAGGCGACGCCGGGCTTGCCCTCGGTGTCGGCGGCCGCGAGGAGCAGTCCTCCGACGAGGGAGAGGTTCTTGAAGAACTGGATCTGCTCGCCCTGCTTCTTCTCCGGGTCGGTCTCGTTCCACCACTGGTGCGTCAGGGTGGTGGGGATGGTCGCGCCCAGCAGGACCAGGGAGCCCAGCCGGGGGGCCTTGCCGGTCGCGACGAGCACGCCGCCGCCGACCATCGCGGCGCCGTTGACGCGCACGAGCAGCTCGGAGTCCTCCGGCAGGCCGAGGGGAGCGGCGAGCTTCTTGATCACCGGCTCCGCGGCGTCCTTGTGGGCGGCCGCATAGCGCACGGCGTTGACGCCGCCGAGGATGAAGATGCTCGAGAGCAGGGGGCGGGCGATTCGACGAACGATCATGGGTGAAGTCTCCTTGTCGTCGCGGAGTGGTGCAGCACCGGCCGGGCGGGTCCCGGACGGGTCGTTCATCCCTACCGTAGTTCTTTGCGCCCGGCCCGTACCCGTCGACCGGCGCCTATGCTGGCGCAGGTGTGTGGACGATATGCGGCCACGGCCCATCCGGATGACCTCATCGAGGAGTTCGAGATCGATGCGGACCGGATGGGTGACCCCACGCGCTCGCTCCTGAAGTCCCCGCAGGACCCGCCGGCCGGCACCCCGGACCACAACATGGCCCCGACGAAGCAGGCGCCCGTCGTGCTCACCCGTGCGCCGAAGGAGGAGCCGGGGGGCCCCCTTCGCCAGCTGCGGCTGCTCTCCTGGGGGCTCGTGCCCTCGTGGGCCAAGGACACCAAGGTCGGTCTGCGGATGACCAATGCGCGGGCGGAGACGCTGCTGGACAAGCCCTCCTTCGCCAGGGCGGCGGCCGTGCGGCGGTGCCTCGTGCCGGCGGCGGGCTGGTACGAGTGGCAGGTCTCGCCGGTGGCGACGGACAGCAAGGGCAAGCCGCGCAAGCAGCCCTTCTTCATCCACCGCGGCGATGGTGACTTGCTGGCCTTCGCGGGGCTCTACGAGTTCTGGCGGGACCGGTCGGTGGCGGATGACGACCCGGATGCGTGGCTGGTGAGCTTCACGATCGTCACGACGGCCGCGGAGCCGGGGATGGACCGGATCCACGACCGTCAGCCGTTGGTGCTCGAGCGCGGTGACCACGCCCGCTGGCTCGACCCCGACCTCACCGACCCTGACGGCATCGCCGACCTGTTGGCGTTCGAGCAACCGGGACGCTTTGCGGCACACCCGATCTCGACGGCGGTCAATGCGACGCGCAACAACGGACCGGGGCTGCTCACGCCGCTGCCGGAGGGCGAGCTGGTCGGCGTCGTCGACCCCGAGACGGGAGAGGTGCACGGTGGTTGAGAAGCGACGGGACCGAACGGTGGCTGAGGTGCGAGGGACGAGCCTCGAAGCCACGACCGAGCAGGGCCCGGCTCGGGTCCATGTCCACGAGGCGAAGGGGGATCCCTCCGGCTCCCTGCTCCTCACCCACGGCGCCGGCGGCGGGATCGAGGCGAAGGACCTCGCCGCGATCGCGGAGCTGTTGCCCGAGCACGGCTGGACCGTCGCGCTCGTCGAGATGCCTTGGCGGGTGGCCGGCAAGAAGGTCGCACCGATGCCGCCGAAGCTCGACGCCGCCTGGCGCGAGATCGTGCCTGCGGTGCGTGACGAGCTGCCCGGGCGGCTGGTGATGGGCGGGCGCAGTGCCGGGGCCCGGGTCGCCTGTCGGCTGGCGGGGGAGCTGGAGGCCGACGGCGTGCTGTGCCTGTCCTTCCCGCTGGTCCCGCCCGGCAAGGGACCCGAGAAGTCGCGGATCGGGGAACTTCTTCAACCGGCCGAGGCGGGTCTGCCGGTGCATGTCGTGCAGGGCGCCAAGGACCCCTTCGGGAGGCCGGACGCCGTGCGCGAGGCGCTCGCGGGCGCGGACGTGCACGTCGACGAGGCCCCCGGCACGCACTCCTTCACCGATGGGGGAGCGGTCGCCGCCCTCGTCCTCGCCCACCTGACCGACGGTGATTGAGGTGTGACGAGCGCCAGCGAGGAGCCTCGAAATCACGGATGCGGCGGTGGCTTCGAGGCTCAGGCCGTAGCCGGCCTTCACACCTCAACCACCGTGCGGGGCGGTGGCTTCGAGGTTCAGGCCGTAGCCGGCCTTCGCACCTCAACCACCGTCGCGGCCGAGGGCGAGGAGGATCATCAGCACCTCGTCGGGATCGTTGAGGCGCTCGCCGTAGAGGTCACGCACCTGGTTCATCCGGTAGCGCACGGTCTGGGGATGCACGTGCAGCGACTCGGCGACCAGCTCCCTTCGTCCCTGGAGCAGCAGCCAGGCGCGCAGGGTCTCGGCGAGCCGGTCGGCGGTCCCCTCCGCCACACCGGCGAAGGGGGCCAGAGCCACCTCCCGCAGGTCGGCCAGCGCGCCGGGGTCGGCCGTGAGGACGAGCTCGGGCAGGACCTCCTCGGTGTCGAGGGGTTCGTCGTCCGTGGTCAGCGGGAGGGCATCGACGGCCCGGGAGTAGGACTGCGCGGCGAGGGTCCACGGACGGGCCGGACCGATGACCGCGGGGCGTCCGGCGAGAACATCGCGCAGGTGGGCCCGCGCGGGACCGCCGGCGTCGGGGACGAGGAGGACCGCCTGGGTGTGCGCCTCGCCGGGCAGGTCCTCGGCGAGGGTCAGGGTCCGCGGGTCGAGGACGGCGGCGGTGTGCTGGAGGCGCCGGGTGGGCACGAGGACGGCCGTGAGGGTGCGCGGCGGTACCCATGATGCGGCGCCGGCGCCGGCGGCGGCGTCGAGCTCGCTCTCGCCGAGGCCGGTGACCAACCCGCGGGTCAGCCGGTCGAGGTGGACGACCCGGGCCCGCTCGGTGCTCGACGTCTCGCTGTTGTGCCCGGCGACGGAGGCCGCGGACAGCTCGTCGATGTAGCTGAAGACGAGCTCGGCGAAGCGCCCCAGCGTCGCCGCGTCCACCCCGGCCCCGACGGCCTCGACGGACAGCTCGCGCCACGCGGCACCGGCCCCGACGCGGTAGGCGGCGAGCAGCGCCTCGACCGGTCGGCCGTTGCGCGCCTCCGCCTGCCCGAGGTCGCGGGCGGCCGTGACCCCGACCCCGACCTTGGCCCCGGCGCGGGGAGCCGAGCGCGAGGCGAGCGAGACGAAGCTCTCCAGCGAGACCTGCACGGCCTTCTCGATGATCCGCCCCATCCGCCCCTGGAAGGGCACGTCGTAGGCCGGCACCTCCCGCATCACTTCTGCGACAACGAGTTTGGCCACCCTGGGCAGGTGCGAGCGAAGGGTGGTCACCGTCGCCTCGTCGAGGGCGAGCGCCTCCGCCTGCTCCTCGGTCCTCCCCTTCGGTCCCGGTGTCGTCGACATGGGGCTCCCTGCTTTTATCTCGGGCGAACAAATCTACGTCGCCAAGCCTACCCACGCGAGACAGCACATGGCAGGAGTTGAGGATGGAGGATGGAGACATGACCACGACACTCACCCGAGCCCGCGACACCGCGGCGCGCTTTGCGCGTGGCCTGGCCACGCCGGTCATCCCCGAGGACTACCTCGACCTCTTCGCCCCCCTTCGCTCCGGCGCCGACCTGCGGGGGCGCATCGTCGCGGTCACTCCGGAGACCGCGGACGCCGCCACCATCACCATCCGCCCCGGCAGGGACTGGGAGGGGCACTCGCCCGGCCAGTACATCCGCCTCGGCGTCGATGTCGACGGTGTGCGCCACTGGAGGGCCTACTCGCTGACCTCCGACACGAGCAACCGCGACGGCCTGATCTCGGTCACCGTCAAGGCGATGCCCGACGGTCTCGTCTCGCGGCACCTCGTCCACGACACCCGCCCGGGCACGATCATCCAGCTCGACCAGGCGACCGGCGACTTCATGCTCCCACAGTCGGTGCCGCCCAAGGTCCTCTTCCTCACCGGTGGCTCGGGCATCACCCCCGTCATGGGGATGATGCGCAACCACGACTTCGACGGTCTCGATGTCGTCCACGCGCACTCCGCGCCGACGGCCGACGACGTGATCTTCGCCCGCGAGCTGGCCGACCCCGCTCCCGGTGTGCGCGTCATGGTGCGCCACACCGACGACGAGGGGATGTTCACCCCGGACCAGCTCGACGACCTCGTGCCCGACTGGCGCGACCGCGAGACCTGGATCTGCGGGCCGACCCCGATGCTCGATGCCTTCGAGGAGCACTACGAGGCAGCCGGCCACACGGACCTGCTCCACGTGGAGCGCTTCCGCCCCGCGATCACCGAGGTCGGCGAAGGGGGGACCGCCGCCCTTCGTGTCCGCGGCCAGTCCGCGGACCTTGACGTCGACGGCAGCACCACGATCCTCGACGCTGCCGAGGACGCCGGAGTCCTCATGCCGAGCGGGTGCCGGATGGGCATCTGCTTCGGCTGCGTCCTGCCCATGACCGACGGCGCCGTGCGCGACCTGCGCACCGGTGACCTCACCACGACCACACCGGACGATCCGGCCGTGAAGGTGCAGACGTGCATCTCGGCGGTCGCCGGCAACTGCACGATCGAGACCCAGGAGAAGTAGATGACTGCGACACTCGAGCGCCAGACCCACACCGCGGACGCCCGCATCACCGGCGGCTCGTCCGAGGTGATCCACACCAACGTCACGATGGACCCCAGCCCCATCGAGCACCTCACCCCCGAGCAGATCGAGCAGCTCGGCCGTGAGCTCGACGAGATCCGCGCCTCGGTGATGGACTCGTTGGGGGAGAAGGACGCCCAGTACATCCGGCGCGTCATCGCCGCTCAGCGCTACCTCGAGATCGGGGGGCGCGCGGCGCTGTTCTTCTCCAGCAACCCGGTCGCCTGGGTGGCGGGGACCGCCGCGCTGAGCGCGTCGAAGATCCTCGACAACATGGAGGTCGGGCACAACATCATCCACGGCCAGTGGGACTGGATGCGTGACCCGCGGATCCACTCCTCGACGTGGGAGTGGGACAACGTCACCCCGGCGGACCACTGGAAGAACAGCCACAACAAGGTGCACCACACCTACACCAACGTCGTCGGCCACGACAACGACCTGGGCTACGGGATCATGCGCGTCGACGACGCCCAGAAGTGGTACCCGGGCTACCTCATCCAGCCGGTCACGCAGTTCATCAACGCGACCCTCTTTGAGTACGGCATCGCCGCCTACGACCTCGAGCTCGGCAAGAACTGGGCGACCCGGCACGACAACCCGGAGTGGATGGCCGAGGCGAAGAAGGTCGTCAACAAGATCAAGAACCAGGCCGGCAAGGACTACCTGCTCTTCCCGCTGCTGTCCGGGCCGAACTTCCTGTCGACCCTCGGCGCGAACGTCGTCTCGAACCTCGTGCGCAACTACTGGACGCACTCGGTGATCATGTGTGGTCACTTCCCGGCCGGCGTGAAGACCTTCACCAAGAACTCCATCGACGGGGAGACCCGCGGTGAGTGGTACCTGCGCCAGATGCTCGGCTCGGCCAACATCTCCGGCCCGACGGCGATGCACATCGCGACCGGTCACCTGAGCTACCAGATCGAGCACCACCTCTTCCCGGACATGCCCAGCCGCCGCTACCCGGAGATCGCCCCGAAGATCGAGGCGATGTTCGACAAGTACGGCCTGGAGTACGTCACCGGCCCGCTGCACAAGCAGGTCGGCTCGGCGTGGAGCGAGATCATCCGCCTGTCCCTGCCGAACAACACCTCGCTGGGGCAGACCGTGAAGATCCTCCGCACGAAGGGGATCAAGGGCCTGAAGGCCCGCGCCCGCGAGACGCGGTACCAGTACGCCCGCTGAGTCCCGAGACATGGCGAGTGGCCGCAAAATACCGCCAGTAGACGCCACACCCCCAGTGTGGGGACGGCAGGTGCGGCAGGGGCTAACCCCCGGTAGCCCTGCGGGTTGGCCGACTGCCAGCGCCAGGTGTCGGCGCACATCTGCTCGATGGAGCGTTCGGCGCGCCAGCCGAGCTCGGTCTCGGCGCGTGACGGGTCGGCGTAGCAGACGGCCAGGTCGCCAGGCCGTCGACTGACGATGTCGTGGGGGATGGGGCGTCCACTCGCGGTCTCGAAGGCCTTGACCATGTCGAGCACCGAGCTGCCGTGTCCGGTGCCGAGATTCCACGCGCGGACGCGGACACCGGGGTGGGAGCTGAGGTGCTCCAGCGCTGCCACGTGACCGGCAGCGAGGTCCTCGACGTGGATGTAGTCACGAAGGGCGGTTCCGTCCGGGGTGTCGTAGTCGTCACCGAAGACCTGGAGCCGCTCCCTTCGCCCCACTGCCACCTGAGCGATGAAGGGCATGAGGTTGTTGGGGATGCCCTGGGGGTCCTCGCCGATCGTGCCGGACGCGTGCGCACCCACGGGATTGAAGTAGCGCAGGAGGGCGACCTGAAGGCCCGCGTTGGCGAGCGCCGCATCGGTGAGGATCTGCTCCTGCATGACCTTGGTCCACCCGTAGGGGTTGGTCGACGAGGTCGGCAGGTCTTCGTGCATGGGCACGGTCGTGGTCTCGCCGTAGACGGTGGCCGAGGAGGAGAAGACCAGCGTGCTGACCTCGTGACGCTGCATGGCACGCAGGAGCGAGAAGGTCGTGCCGAGGTTGTTCTCGTAGTACTCCAGCGGGATCTCGCTCGACTCGCCGACGGCCTTGAGCCCGGCGAAGTGGATCACCGCGTCGAAACGTCCTTCGGCGAAGAGCGCCGAGGTCTTGTCCACGTCCCGCACGTCAAAGGAGTGCGTCTCGAGCGTCGTGCCCGCGAGCTCTTCGAGGCGCGGGATGACGCTCGGGCTCGCGTTGACGAAGCTGTCGACGATGACGACCTCATGGCCGGCCGCCGCGAGCTGGACCACGGTGTGGGACCCGATGTATCCGGCTCCGCCGGTAACGAGGACGCGCATGACCTCAGCCTAATGACACGGTGGTTGAGGTGCGACGAAGGAGCCTGGAAGCCACTGCTTCAGCCCTCGGAGATGCTCCGCACCTGGGTGACCTCGGTCCACGACCCGTCGTCGCAGATCGTGGTGATCCGCTGCATGATCGTCGCGCGCAGCTGCTCCGGGGCGGACTCGCAGGCGCAGGAGCGCTGGACGAGATCCTTGAGCAGCTGGTCGAGCTCGTGCTCGGCCAGGCACGGGGCGCAGGTCGTCAGGTGCTCCCTGACCTCCAGCTCCTCCTGCCCGGTCATCTCACCGTCGAGGTACTCCGTCATGCGGTACAGCGCCTGGGAGCAGTCGTAGTCCTCCGCGCTCATGACCGGACCTCCTTCGCGGCGTCGACACCACGGTCGACGGCGTAGTCGGTGAGCTTGTCGCGCAGCTGGCGCCGACCACGGTGCAGACGGGACATCACGGTGCCGATGGGGGTGCCCATGATCTCCGCGATCTCCTTGTAG
>JBQGNO010000088.1:11350-12020 GCA_052087725.1 Janibacter sp.
CGAAGCCCTCGACGTCGGCGAGGTAGACCGCCATCCGGAAGTCCTCGGGCAGCTCCTGCAAGGCCCGCTTGACCTCGGTGTCGGGCATCATGTCCAGCGCCTCGACCTCGGCAGAGCGCAGGCCGCGGCTCGTGTGCTGCTCGGCCTTGTGGAGCTGGTAGTCCTCGACCTCGGGGGAGTCGGACTGCTTCGGCTCGCGCTGCTTCTTGCGGTACGTGTTGATGTAGGTGTTGGTGAGGATGCGGTACATCCACGCCTTGAGGTTGGTGCCGGGACGGTACTGGTGGAAGGCCGCGAAGGCCTTCGCGTAAGTCTCCTGGACGAGGTCCTCGGCGTCCGTCGGGTTGCGCGTCGTGCGCAGCGCCGCGGAGTAGAGCTGGTCGAGCAGCGGCATGGCCTCGCGCTCGAAGCGCGCGCGGCGCTGCTCGGTGGTCTCGGTCGCGACGTCGACACCGGCGTCGGCATCAGCCTGCGCCGTCAGCTCGTCAGTCGTGGGCTCGGTCATCGCACTCCACCCTAGCGGTGTGGCTGTGCGCTCTCCGGCGTGCAGTACGAGCACCCTGGACTCCTGTCGGTTGCGTCAGGTTCTTCGCCAGCGTCAACAGTCCACCCCCGGCCGTCATTCCCCCTTCGCCCTCGCCGTGCCGAGCGCCAGTCTTCGTACGGTGGT
>JBQGNO010000089.1:0-11803 GCA_052087725.1 Janibacter sp.
CGTCGAGCCTCGCCTGCGTCTCCTCGAGCACCCGGCCGTAGTGGGTGGCCAGCTGCTCGGTGTGGTCCTCGAACCCGACCTCGACCAGGCCGGCGGCGGAGGCGTCCGCGCGGTACTGCGCGGGCGATCCGAGCGAAGGGAGGTGCAGCCGCTCCAGGACCGGGCCGAGCTGGTCGGACGGTGTGTCATCGGCGCTCATCGGGTCGGTGAACATCAGCTCGCCGCCCGGGCGCAGGACCCGGGCCGCCTCGGAGATCGCGAGCCCGCGCTCGTCGGAGTGCAGGAAGGCGTCCTGGGACCACGCGAGGTCGAAGGACGCGTCCTCCGCGGGCACATCGGTGTAGCTGCCCTCGACGACGGTGATGTCCTCGCCCAGGCCCGCGTCCCGGTTCAGCGCCCGGGCCCGATCGTTCTGCTCACGGCTGACGTTGACCGCGAGCACCCTTGCGCCAAAACGCTGCCCGAGGAATCGCGCGGCACCGCAGTACCCGGACCCGAGGTCGGCGATGTCGGAGATGGCCGACTGCTCGAGCCGGGCCACCATGTGCTCCATCGTGCGGTGACTCGCCACCGCGATCGACTCACCCGGCTCGCGGTAGAGCCCCAGGTGGATGTCCTGACCACCCCAGATCTGGGAGTAGAACCAGTCGGCGCCGGGGTTGTCGTAGGCGGCTGCGGCCACGCGCTCTGCGTCGGTCGGCATCGGAGCTCCTCTGTGTCGACGGTCAGCCTCCAGCCTAGGTGAGCCTCGGAGGGCACTGCTGGAGGTCTGACCTCCTACGCTGGACCCATGAGCGATGAAGGCAACTCGGAGCTGTCCGCCGAGGACACCACCGCGATGCGGGTGCTCGGGGTGGTCTTCCTGGCCGTCGGGATCACCATGGGCCTGTCGCAGGGCTGGGCGACCGGCATCGCCTTCGTCGTCATGGGCGTGAGCTTCATGATCATCGGCTGGGTCCGCGACTCCGACGGCTGACTCGCGATGTCAGGCCTCACACTTCGCGGATCTGCCCATACCCCAACGCTCCCCAGAAGTCGCCCCGGACATAGCGCTGCTCGGGGTCGGGGGTGAAGTCCCAGTGGCGGGTCCGGCCGTGCTGCAGTGCCTCCGCCACGAAGCGGCGTCGCGCCTGGCTGGCCACCACGTCCCCTTCGAGCCGTGCCAGGTCGTAGCCAGCGGCGAGGGCCTCCCGCAGGGAACGGACGACGTCGGCCTGCTCGGGAGAGGCGGCGAGGTTCGTCAGCTCGTCGGGGTCGGTGGTCAGGTCGAAGAGCTGCTCGGGGTCCCCGGGGCAGTAGACGTACTTGTACCGGCCGCGCACGAGGGTCAGCTGGGGTCGCAGCGTGCCCTCGGCGAGGTACTCGATGACGACATCGCGATCGTCCGGCCCGGCCAGCCCGGCGGCCTCCCGGCGGGCGGACTCCAGCAGGGACAGGCCACGGCTCGCGCCATCGTCCGGCTGCGGTGCGCCGGCGAGCTCGAGCAGCGTGGGCATGAGGTCCAGCAGCGAGACCGGGTTGGCGTAGCGCCCTGCGGAAACCAGCTCCTCGGGTCCGTGGATGATCAGCGGCACGCGAGAGGACTGCTCGTAGGGCGACATCTTGAACCACAGCCCCTTCTCTCCGAGCATGTCGCCGTGGTCGCTGGTGACGATGATGACCGTGTTGTCCAGCAGGCCGAGCTCGTCCAGGCGCGTGCGGATCCGACCCACGTGGTCGTCGATGTAGCTCACGGCGGCGTAGTACGAGCGCCGCGCCCGCCGGGTCTCCTCGGGGGTGGGGTCCCGCCGGTCGAAGCCACTCATCGCCCGCAGCCGGTGGCTGTGCGGGTCCTCGCTCGGGCTCGGCACCTCCGGGTGCGCCGGGTCCGGGATCTCGACCTCGGCGAAGCGGTCCCAGTGCTCCTGCGGCGGCTCGTACGGGTCGTGGGGGTGGATGAAGCTGGTGACCATGAGGAAGGGGACGTCCTCCCCTTCGGCCTGGTTGGCCCGGACGCGGTCGTTGAGGTGACGCAGCGTGCGGAAGCCGACCTCGTCGTCGAAGTCCTGCTGGACCGTGGCCTTCGAGGCGCCGGCGGTGAAGACGGCGTCGGCATCGTGGTACCACTGCAACCGGTCGTCCACGGCGCGCTCCCAGTCCGGGACCATGTCCATGTCCGCCGGGTAGACGTCCGTCGTCAGCCGCTCCTCGAAGCCGTGGTGCTGGTCGGGACCGATGAAGTGCATCCGCCCGATGAGGGCCGTGTGGTAGCCGGCGCTGCGCAGGTGATGGGCGAAGGTCGGCATCGACGCCGGGAAGTCGTCGCCGTTGTCATGGCAGCCCAGCTCCGAGGGCATCCGCCCGGTCATCATCGAGGCCCGCGAGGGCGCGCAGAGCGGGGTGTTGCAGTAGGCCCGGTCGAAGACGGCCGCATCCTCGGCGAGGTCGTCGATGTGTGGGGTCCGGGCGGCCGGGTCCCCGTATGCTCCGAGAGCCTGGGCGGCCATCTGGTCCGCCTGGACGACGACGATGTTGGGCTTCACGATCACGATGCCTTTCACTTCACGATCTCGACGAAGGAGCTGTCCGGTGGGTGCCTGCTGTGGTCCGACGCGCGATGGCCCCACCGAGCCCCGGCACAGTCAGGATGCACCCTCCGCCGCGCTGCTCGAGCAGCTGGTCGCGGCCGCACCCACCCGGATGCGGGTCGTCGCGCTCCCCGGCGGCGCCTTTCGCATGGGCAGCGAGGACCCGTCGGCCTACCCGGAGGACGGGGAGGGGCCGGTGCGGGAGGCGAGCGTGTCCCCCTTCGCCATCGGGGCGACGACGGTGACGGCGGCCGAGTTCGCCGCCTTCGTCAACGACACGGGGCACCGCACCGACGCCGAGTGGTACGGCACCTCCCTGGTCTTCACCGGGCTGCTCGACGCGCACCGGCGAGCGCGCTCCCCCGCCGTGGTCGAGACCCCGTGGTGGCACGAGGTCGAGGGCGCCACCTGGCACCGGCCCGAGGGGCCGGGCTCGTCCGTGCTGGACCGCGCCGACCACCCGGTCACCCACGTCTCCCAACGCGATGCCCTGGCCTACGCCGAGTGGGTGGGCGGCCGGCTCCCGAGCGAGACCGAGTGGGAGTACGCCGCCCGCGGTGGCCTCGACCAGCAGCCCTACCCGTGGGGCGCGGTGCGGGAGCCCGAAGGGAGGGCGCTGATGAAGACCTTCCACGGCACCTTCCCCGACGGCCCCACGGCCCCGGTCGGGACCGACCCGGCGGACTCGTTCCCTCCCAACGGTTTTGGTCTGCACCACATGACCGGCAATGTCTGGGAGTGGACGACCAGTGTGATGGGTCCCGGTGACGAGCGTCCCGTCCTGCGCGGGGGGTCGTACCTGTGCCACTCCTCGTACTGCCGCCGCTACCGCACGTCGGCCCGGACGGCCTCCACGGCCGACACCTCGTTGGGGCACACCGGCTTCAGGATCGCGCTGACCGTTGATCAGTGACGCGCCTCCGCGTCGCCCTGCCAGCCATCGGCCCACTCACCGGTCTCGAAGTCGTACCCGACGGGATCACCGTTCTCGTCCGTGCGCTGGTACCACTCCGTGTAGTCATCATGCATCGAGTCGACACCCGCGCCGGCCCCCTCACCCGGCTCCGTCTGCACCACCTGCAGCCCGAAGTCGTCGTCGTACCGATCCACACCGTGGACGACGGCATTGCGCACCGCGGCCTCGGCGTAGCGCACCCGGAGGGTGTGCGGATCGGTGCGGAGCTCGCGGAACCACGCAACGATGATCAGGAGCATCACGAAGGCGAAGGGCACCGCCGTGATGATCACCAGGGACTGCAGGCCCTCAAGCGCGGACTCGTCACCGAGCAACAGCATGACCACGGCGATCCCGGCCATGACGAGGCCCCAGAAGACCACGATCGGCTTCGGTGGGTTCTGGCTCCCCTTCGTGGTGAGGATGCCCATCACCACGGAGGCGGAGTCCGCGGCGGTGATGAAGAAGATCGCGAGGATGGCCATGATCAGCACCGGCAACCACCCGGCGAAGGGGAGGTTCTCCACGATCGAGAAGAGCACCTCGGGAGGGTTCACCTCTGAGCTGAAGCCCGGCTGGCCGCTGCGGTACATCGCGATGGCCGTGCCCCCCATGATCCCGTAGGCGATGAAGAGCAGGGACGACGGGATGAGGATGACGCCCAGGAGGAACTGCCGGATGGTGCGGCCGCGGGAGATGCGGGCGATGAAGATCCCGACGAAGGGGGACCAGGAGATCCACCATGCCCAGTAGTAGACGGTCCACGCCGACTGGAAGTCGAGCGTGCTCTGGCCCCAGGAGGCGGAGCGGCCCATCATCTCGAAGAGCGACCCGACGTACTCCATGAGGGCCGACGGCAGCAGGTTGAGCAGGAAGAGGCTCGGGCCGAGGAGGAAGACGAGGCCGGTGAAGCCGATCGTCAGCACGATGTTGAGGTTCGACAGGTAGCGGATGCCCCGGGAGACCCCGGAGACCGCCGAGATGACGAACCCGACCGAGAGCACGGCGATGATCACCAGCAGGACCGTGTTGGTCAGCTCGGAGGCGCCGGAGAAGACGACGAAGCCCTCGCCGATCTGCAGGGCGGCGATGCCCAGCGCCGCGGCAGTCCCGAAGAGCGTCGCGATGATCGCGAAGATGTCGACGAGCTGGCCGGCCCACCCCTCGGACCGACTCTTGCCGAAGAGGCGCTCGAAGATCGAGGACAGGAGCAGCGAGCGCCCGCGGCGGTAAGCCGCATAGGCGACCGCCCCACCCACGAGCGCGTACATCGCCCAGGCGTGGATGCCCCAGTGGTAGTAGGTCTGGGCCAACGCGTGGTGGAGGGCCTCGGTGGACTCGGGCGAGTTGGTCAATGGCGGCGGGTTGATGAAGTAGGTCAGCGGCTCCGACGGGCCCCAGAACATCACGCCGATGCCGAGACCGGCCGCGAAGAGCATCGCCACCCAGGAGAAGGTCGAGAACTCCGGGGCCTCCCCGTCCTTGCCGAGCGGGATCGTGCCGTAGCGGGAGAAGGCCAGTCCGAGCAGGCTGATCAGCACCACGGTGGCGACCGCGTTGAACAGCCACCCCAGGTGCGTCATCGTCCAGCCGTAGGCCGCACCGGCCACCTCTCCCACGCTCGCCGAGTCGACGATGCCCCAGATGACGAAGGCCACGGCCAGGACGCCGGCGACGAGGAAGACCACCGTGTCCACGCCGTAGCGACGGCGCTGCTCGTCGATGCCGATGCCGGGCACCAGCGCCGGGTGGATGTTGTGGGGGTACTCGGGCCGCTGGTAGTCGAACCGGGCCAGCGAGTCCCCGGTCCGACGCTCTGCGGTGTCGGTCCGGTCCCGACGGGACGGGTCTGCTTCGCTCATGACGGGCGCTTCTCCGATGTTCAGGTGTGGTCCTCGCGTCGGGCAGCCACCGTACCCATGGGCTCGGACCGCTCAGCTGCCAGTGTCGGCGACGGCCTCCCGGTCCAGCCCCTCTGCACGAGGTCACCGACGCCCAAGGAGTTTGCTCTGCCCACGAAGGGGGCGACCCCCTCGTGGGCACGGTGGTGTCGCACAATGGCGCGATGACTGCGTCAGAGGTCTGGTACGTCAGCTACGGATCCAACATGTCCCGTGGTCGGCTCGGGTGCTACATCGAGGGTGGGCAGCCGCCCGGCTCCGCGGTGTCCTATGTCGGCGCCCGCGACCGGACCATGCCGGTCGCCGACATGCCGGTGACGCTCCCCGGGAGCCTGTACTTCGCCGGGGAGTCCCGCACCTGGGGCGGCGGTGTCGCCTTCTACGACCACGACGCGCCACGCGGGACGGCCGCGCGGGCCTACCGGATCACCATCGGCCAGTTCGTCGACATCGCGAACCAGGAGATGCACCGGGTCCCCGACCCCGGCGACCCGCTCGAGGCGGTGCTCCTCGCGGGTCTACCCGATGCCCGTCACCAGGCCGGGCCGGGAGAGTACGAGACGCTCATCGAGGTGGGCCGTCACGAGGGCCTCCCGATGCTCACCTTCACCGCGCCGCACGGGTTCGACGCCGTGCCGCACACGCAGCCGCGCCCGGCCTACCTCGCCATGCTCGCGGAGGGGCTCCGGGAGGCCCACGGCTGGGACGAGCACCGGATCGAGGACTACTTCGCTTCCGTGGTCGGCAGCGACAGCAGTCCTCACGGGAACCTCACCACGTCCTGAAAGGACCCCATGACCGATCACCCCATCGCGTCCCCGCCTCCAGCCGTTGCCGCCGAGGAGGACATCAACCGGTACGACCCGGAGTACCGGCACTGGCTCGAGACCGCCATCACGAAGGTCCGCAGCGAGGCGAACCGCTCGGCAGACACCCACCTCGTGCGCGTCCCATTGCCGGAGCACTGGGGCGTCAACCTCGACCTCAAGGACGAGTCGGTGCACCCCACCGGCTCCCTGAAGCACAGGCTGGCCCGCTCCCTCTTCCTCCATGCCCTGTGCAATGGCTGGATCAGGCCGGGCAAGCCGGTCATCGAGGCCTCCAGCGGGTCGACCGCGGTGTCCGAGGCCTACTTCGCCTCGTTGATCGGTGTCCCCTTCTACGCGGTCATGGCGCGGTCGACGAGCAGCCAGAAGGTCGACCTCATCGAGTTCCACGGCGGGAGCTGCCACTTCGTGGACAACGCCAGCGAGGTCTACGCCGTCGCCGCCGAGCTGGCCGAGGAGACCGGCGGCCACTACATGGACCAGTTCACCTATGCCGAGCAGGCCACGGACTGGCGCGGCAACAACAACATCGCGGAGTCGATCTTCGAGCAGATGTCGATGGAGACCCACCCCGAGCCCGCGTGGATCGTCGCGACGGCCGGCACGGGCGGCACCTCGGCGACGCTGGCGCGGTATGTCCGCTACACCGGTCGGTCAACGGGCGTCTGCGTGGCTGACCCCGAGAACTCTGCCTTCTTCCCCGGATGGCGCGACCACGATGCCTCCGTCACCACGCTCGTGGGCTCACGCATCGAGGGCATCGGACGGCAGCGGGTCGAGTCGAGCTTCATCGCGTCGAGCATCGACCGAATGATGCGTGTGCCCGATGCCGCTGCCGTCGCGTCGATCCTCCTGCTGGAGCAGCTCATCGGCTACCGGACCGGAGCGTCCACCGGGACGAGCCTGTGGGCCGCACTGCGGATCGTGTCCGAGATGGTCGCGACAGGCACCCACGGCAGCATCGTCTCCCTGATCTGCGACCCCGGCGAGCGCTACCTCGACAAGTACTACTCGCAGCAGTGGCTGGACGAGAACGACCTCGACATCCAGCCCTACCAGCGACGTCTCGACGACTTCATGCGCAGCGGCGCGCTGTCCTGATCCGGGACGGCGCCCCCTTCCGTGATGGCAGGGGGCCTCCCGCACGGTTACGGTGCCACGGTGAGCACATCACGAGAGAGCACGAGCCCGGACGAGAACGTCGACCACCCCGAAGGCGACCGGATCCGGCGACGGGTCGAGCTGCTCGTCGACATCACCGCGCAGGTCGGCGAGTACCGCGACGGCCTGAAGCGTGCCGCCGACCGCCTCACCGACCACGAGGCCGCGATCATCCGCGACCTCGAGGAGCACGGGCTCGACGTCCTGCAGCTGAGGGAGGTCCTCTGGGGCGGACACGTCCTCATCGACGACACCGAGCTCTACGAGCGGTGGCGATTCCCGAAGTCCCGGGAACGCCTCTCGAGCCACCACAAGACGGTGGACAAGTCGCAGTACCCCGACCTCGGACTCAAGGGTCCGCTCGTGCGCGAGAAGCTGCACGGCCGCACGAAGACGGGGACCTGGCTGCAGTTCGAGAAGACCCCTGCCGCGATGGGGAACGGCTTCCACTTCCCGACGTGGAACGACGTCCTGCACCTGGGCGACTTCGTGGTCTATCGGATCACCAAGAGCAATGTCGGCCCGTGGGGGCTGTCGAAGCAGACCGAGCGTCGGCCGATGTACCTCTCCCCCGTCATCACCTCGTCGGTCCCGGTGTCGCCGGCGGCCCTCGAGGAGCTGACCGCGGCGCTGGAGCGGGTCGAGGACGCGGACGACACCACGTCCGCCTCACCCGATCTCGCGCGGCACTTCCCGCCGCCGGACCGGCGCAACACCGCTGCCGAGCTGGTCTTCGACCCCGGGACCCGCAACGGGCGCGGGATGTTCGGCGCTGCCGACATCCACGTCCACCAGGGGCAGGTCCAGGACGCGCGACGGGCGCTCGACGAGGCCCGGGCCGCCGGACCGCCCCGCTGGACCCTGCCGCCCGCCGCTGACACAGGAGGACGCATGACCCGCACGATGAGCACGAGCGACATCCCCGCCGAGACCCTCGACAACCTCGTCGACCTCGTGGAGACCGGTCCGGTCCTCCTGGGCGCCTACACCCTGGCCGAGATCGACGCGGTCGGCGCGATCGACCACCTCTTCGAGGAGAAGCCCTCCCCGGAGCTCATCGCCGAGGCGGTGCGCTCCCTCGCGGCCCGCAACCTCATCTCCACCGACCGGGGCTCCGACGACCTGCAGGTCCGGGGCGACCTCGGCATCGCCACCGCGGTCCAGCGCCGCTCCCGAGTCGCCATCGATGCCCGCGTCACCGGCACGGAGCCGGACCAGCCGTGGCGGTTCATCCTCATGCCGCAGCCCGAGGGCATCACCCTCGAGGTGCTCATCGACGCGCTCGGCATCCACTTCTACTCCCTGCGGGGTCGGGAGGAGGCGCTCGAGCGGCTGTGGGAGCGGCTCCCGTCGGGCGGTCCCGGGTCCGCGGACGCCGACGCGGACGCCCTCCTCGGCAGCAGCCCGCAGACGGCCCTCATCACGGTCAACCGGTGGGACGAGTCCGGGGAGCACACGAGCACGGACCTCGTCCTCGCCCAGGAGGACAAGGACTGCCACGCCTTCGTCCGGGACGAGCAGTCCACGGACACCCTCGTCGCGACGGGCAAGGACGAAGGCGAGTGGCGTGAGCTGGTCGTGAAGGCCGCGTCCTGACGCTGCACGAACACATCGCGCTGCTGGCCTTCGGGATCGTGATCGGACTGGCGTCGCTGCCCCTCCTCGTCTACATCCTCGTGGAGGGCGCCCGCACCGCCGTCCTCCGCTGGGACGAGATCGCGTCCGTGACCACCACCACAGTGGGCGGAGGCCGGTTCCGGCACGGCGGCACCCGCAAGGTGACCCACACCCTGACGCAGGGCGGTCGCGAGCGCCTCGAGCATGAATGTGCGGCCGCGGGGCTCGCCCCACCCTCGTGGTGGGCGCGGCAACCAGGGGCCATCCTCATGAAGCACAGCGACGTGCTGGTTCCGAGGCGCCTGGCCGAGCTGCTCGGCACCGCGCAGCGGCGCTACTCGCGCCACGTCAACGTTGGTTGATCATGGCTGGGCTTCACCGGCCACGGACCTATCGACACCGCGACGTGATGTCAGCCCGGTCGCACGATCCGAGGGCCCACGGTGCGAGCTCCCAGCATGTCCACCCTGGATCGCAGGCCTCGGTCCGCGGTCACCACCACGACGCCCTCGCCCTTCGCCGTGAACTCCTCGACGAGGTCGACGATCGTGTCGTCCCCGCTGCCCGGCGCATCGATGACTCGCACCACCTCGGTGGACTCGACTCCGCGAGCACGCCCTTCGACGACGAGGACCACCTGGGGGGTCATGTCCAGCTCCAGCGCATGACGAAGGGCGTCGGGCGAGATGGAGTCCCGCAGCCGCGCCGTCGCTCCGGCCCGGTCACGCCACCAGCCGTCCGGGACGCTCCCGACGCAGTTGGCTGCGTCCACGATCACCGTCACTGGACGATCAGCTCAGCGCCGTGGCGATGGCCGAGTTGAACGCGTCGAGGTCTCCGGGGTTGCGCGAGGTGATGAGGTTGCCGTCGACGACGACCTCGGAGTCCTCCCACGATGCACCGGCATTGACCAGGTCCGTCTTCGTGGAGATGAACGAGGTCAGCTTGCGACCCTTGGCCTCACCGGACTCGGCGAGGATCCACGGCGCGTGGCAGATCGCGGCGACCGTCTTGTCTGCGGCCAAGAATGCCTTCACGAGTGCCACCGCGTCCTCGTCGAGGCGCAGCGCGTCGGCGTTGAGCGTCCCGCCCGGCAGCACGAGTGCGTCGAAGTCCTCGGCCCTGGCCTTCGCGACGGGAACGTCGACGGTGAACTCATCGGCATGGTCCCAGTCGCCATTCATCGCCTGCAGCGTGCCTTCGGACGGCGAGACGATGACGGTCGTGGCCCCGGCTTGGTCCAGCGCGCCGCGGGGGCTGGTGAGCTCGACCTGCTCGACTCCGCGGGTGAGGAGGAATGCGACCTTCTTGTCCGAGATTGCCATCAGGCGTGCTCCTTGTCCGTTGTCCTTGGCGACGTGTCAGCGCCACACGCCGTTCGTCGTTCCTTCGCGGGAACGGCGTGTGGTGGTTGCGCTATTCCACCGACGGACTCGAAAGGCACCATGGGCGGTGGTGACGACACAGAAGGACAGCGGAGAAGGGGGTGCCCCGTGAAGGGACGACAGGTGCAGGACGCCGCACGCGAGGTGGCCGAGGGGCTGCCGGCATCGGCGATGAGCCACCCCTTCGGGCCCGAGTACGAGGTCTTCAAGGTGAAGGGCAAGGTCTTCATGCTGCTGACCGAGGTCCCCGGCGATCCCATCGCGGTCCTCAAGGCCGACCCGGAGGACTCCCTCGCGCTGCGGGAGTCGCATGAGGACATCACCCCCGGCTACCACATGAACAAGAGGCACTGGATCACGCTCACGTCCGGCGACACCCTCGACACGAGGCTGGTGCAGGAGCTGGTGACTGATTCGTACCGGCTGGTCGTAGCCGGCCTTCCACGGGCGGAGCGACCAGTGGATCCCGAGAGCTGGTGTGGCGCCCTGTCATAGGTGCCTCACAGGATCCATCCTCTGATGGAGGATGCGGATGACGTCGATGCGCGCTCCTCGTAGTCCCAGATCGACGAAAGATCACCCTGTGTTGAAGGGGTGCTTGGGGACAACCTGGCGCGGATTCACTACCCGGGCTGGCCGCCGAACATCCGGTGTGCGGCGTTGATCAGCCACATGACCTCGCCCTGTCGCATCCCCTCGACGCCGGGGACGTAGATGTGACGGTGGGTGCGGTTCCAGAACGGGCCGGTGGCCGGTGAGATCCGCTCCCGCAGGGCGGGATCGAGCCGCTGATTGACACCGACGAAACCCGAGGCGGTCAACGGCATCACGGCCCGACGGACCCATCCGTCGGAGTGCTCGTTGCGCACCATGCGGTGCTGGGCCGGACCGAAGTCCCGCCACTGGATCGGCCCCACGCCGCGCAGAGTGATGCCGCGGGCCTCGATGATGACGGCTCGGCGCTCGACTTCGCGATACCGCTTCTGCCGCCGGTACCCCACGCTGATCAGCGTGGCCAGGACGGCCAGCATGGCGTAGACCCCAAGGAACCCGAACACCGTCGCGGCCGTCACCTCGACTCCCGAGACGAGGGCGAACGGGACCGACACGAGGCCGCCCACCGCGAGCAGGCCCACGAGCACCATCAGGACGAGGAAGAGCCATCGCATCGCGCTGGACCACACCGCCGGCGCCCCTGGGAGGGAGACCCACCCCGCCCCTTGCACGGCGGCCCACGCCGCATTCACCCCTGATGACACCCAGGCAGGATAGCCACTCCCGGCCCCGGGCCGGGACAGGCCGAGCGTCCCGGCTGCCTACACGTTGAAGCGGAAGTCCACCGAGTTCCGCTACAAACCAACCTCTGACGATGAGTAGTCAAGTTGCCAGC
>JBQGNO010000090.1:0-11737 GCA_052087725.1 Janibacter sp.
AGAATCGAACTCGCGTGACCAGTTTGGAAGACTGGGGCTCTACCATTGAGCTACGCCCGCGCGCTTGTCCGTCAGTTGGCCTGCGGCGCAACGGGTGGACGAGCAGGGGTTAGCCTAGACCCCGCGCACGGCCCGAGGACAATCGGGGCGTACGGGGTATGGCGCAGGTTGGTAGCGCGTCCGCTTTGGGAGCGGAAGGCCGTCGGTTCGAATCCGGCTACCCCGACACGAGAAGCAGCTCAGGTCAGCAGCCGCGTCCGGACGAGATCGAGCACTTCGTCGAGTGCGGCCCGGGTGGGCTCGCCCTCGCGATCGAAGAGATGCTCCGTGAGGACCGAGTGGGCCGGGCCCGCGCCGTCCGGGTTCGCCGTCTCGTCGTCGAGCTCGACGGCCACGAAGGCCTCGCCGAGGCGTCGTCTCAAGGTCTCGAAGCGCGCGGCGGGGGAGACCCGGTCACCCCCGGAACCTCACCCCGAGCACCGGCAGCCCTGCGGCACATCGCTGCTCGACGATTGCAAGGTCCTCCTCGGAGATGTCGGTGGTCCACCCCCTTCGCCCGCCGATGGCGAGGGCGAAGCCACCGGTGAGGCACATGCCGACGGCCCCCACGCCGGGTCCGCCGCAGCGCTCGTGCTCGGCCCGGGCCAGCGCTCGCACCCGGGGGATGACGGGCGAGGTGCGGCCCACGGCGAAGAGGGTGAACTCCCGGCTGACGCAGATGTCGCGGATCGCCCCGACGGCCGTGCGTGCCGTGCCCCGTCGGCCGTGGGCGGACGTCGCGGCGTCCCGACCGGACCGCCCGAAGAGCTCGGGGAGGACGAGAAGGTGTCCCGGGTGAAGTCCTCGAGCGGGTCGTCGGCCATTGGGGCTCCTCGGGTCAGTCCTGCGCGTGGGTGGTCGGTCGGTCGAAGGCGTCGGTGAGGTGGGAACGCCCTCCGTCACGGTCGAGGCTGCGCTCGAGCTTCGCCGTGATCCGGCGGGAGGGCCACACGTGCCAGCCCATCGAGAGCAGTGCCCAGAAGCCGCCGACGAGGTAGGTCCACGCGGACCCGGTGACGAAGGCGCCGGCGAGCGCCAGGATCGCGGGTGCCTCGGTGATGGCGAAGCGGATGATCATCGTCTCCTGCATCGCGTCCAGGCCGTGGCGCAGCGCGGAATCCGGCTCGGTCCCGGGGGCCACGGCCGACGTCTTGTACCCGACCATCTCTGCCGTCGCGAAGGCGAGGAGGTTGAGCACGAAGAGCCCCGCGGCGACCACGGGGGAGGGGTAGTCCTCGAGCCCGAGGACGAGGACGGCCACGACGGCGAGGATCGGCACCATGCCGATGACCGACAGGGCAAGGACCCGTTGCGCCTGCAAGCGGTTCTGGACGGAGGTGTCGTGGTCGACGGTCATGAGCCCAACTTATCCGCGCATTCGGCGCGAGGGCGGGCAGCGGATACAGTGGTTGGTTGTGTCCCGGCCATCCGGGACGGTGCGTGCGCGCCCGAGCGTCGGTCGACCGGCTCGAGGGCCAGCGCCCCGAGACCCCGTCGTCCAGATCGTGTGGAGTGCCTGCAGTGAAGAGTGCCGTCGAGAACCTCAGCCCGACCCGGGTCAAACTGACCGTCGAGGTCCCGAGCGAGGAGCTCCAGCCGCACGTCGACGCGGCGTTGAAGTCCATCGGGAGCCAGATCAATGTCCCCGGCTTCCGCCAGGGCAAGGTCCCCGCGCGGATCATCGAGCAGCGCGTCGGCAAGGGTGCGGTCATCCAGGAGGCCGTCAACGAGGCCCTGCCCGAGTTCTTCGGCAAGGCCGTCGAGGAGACCGAGGTCGAGCCCATCGGCCAGCCCGAGGTGGACATCACCGAGGTGCCGATGGAGGAGAGCGAGACCCTGAAGTTCACCGTCGAGGTGGACGTGCGCCCCGAGATCACCCTCCCCGACTACGCCGGTGTGAAGATCGAGGTCGACACCCTCGAGGTCACCGACGCCGACGTCGAGGAGAAGCTCACCGAGCTGCGCGAGCGCTTCGGCACCCTGACCGGCGTCGACCGCGCCGTCGAGTCCGGTGACTTCGTCTCCATCGACCTCAACGCCGAGATCGACGGCGAGGAGGTCGACACCGTCGAGGGCGTCTCCTACGAGG
Organism: Janibacter sp.; assembly: GCA_052087725.1. GTDB lineage: Bacteria > Actinomycetota > Actinomycetes > Actinomycetales > Dermatophilaceae > Janibacter. Next base: position 2,129 of record JBQGNO010000090.1, read on the forward strand.
TCGGCTCGGGCAACATGCTCGAGGGCCTGGACGACGCGCTCCTCGGGATGACGAAGGGGGAGACCAAGAACTTCTCCGCCCCGCTCGCCGGTGGCGAGATGGCCGGCAAGTCCGCCGACTGCACCGTGACCGTCCAGTCGGTCAAGGTTCGTGAGCTCCCCGAGGTCGACGACGACTTCGCCCAGATGGCGAGCGAGTTCGACACGGCCGAGGAGCTGCGTGCGGACCTGACGAAGCAGGCCGAGCAGGGCAAGAAGTTCGAGCAGGGCATCCAGGCCCGCGACAAGGTCCTCGACCACCTCCTCGACAGCACCGAGATCGCGCTGCCCGAGAGCGTCATCGAGTCCGAGATCCACTCCCACCTCGAGCAGGAGGGGCGCCTGGAGGACGACGAGCACCGCGCCGAGGTCGACGAGTCGACCCGCAAGGCCCTGAAGACCCAGTTCCTCCTCGACGAGGTCGGCAAGGTCGAAGAGGTCGAGGTCGGCCAGCCCGAGCTCATCGAGTACCTGATGTCGCAGGCCCAGCAGTACGGCATGGAGCCCAACCAGTTCGCCCAGCTGCTCGAGCAGCAGGGCCAGGTCGAGGGCATGGTCGGCGAGGTTGCCCGTCGCAAGGCCCTGGCGGCCGCGCTCGACAAGGCGAGCATCGTCGACACCGACGGCAACGAGATCAACCTCGACGACATCGTCCCCGAGGGCGAGCGCGCCGATGAGGACGAGGCTCCCGAGGACGCCGAGGTCGAGGGCGAGGTCGTCGCCACCGGCGAGGACGCCGAGGCCGAGAAGGCCTGATCGAGCCCACCCACGACGAGGGGGGTCACCACCAGCCGGTGGTGACCCCCCTTCGTCATGCCCGCAACGCGGTGCTGCTGGTCTTCGCCGTCAACGGCTTCGGCTTCGCATCGTGGGCCTCGCGCATCCCCGACATCCGCGCCGACCTCGCGCTCACGCCGGGGGAGCTGGGGCGCACCCTCCTCGCCGGGGCCCTCGGCTCGGTGCTGGCCCTGCCCTTCGCCGGCCGGGTGATCACCGCCGTCGGCGCCGCCCGCACGGTGCTCGTGGGGATGCTCGTCGTCGCCTGCGGTCTCCTGGGTCTCGGCGCGGCCCTCGACCTCGTCGGGGACGTGCGGGTCACCGCCCTGGCCATCTTCGGCATCGCCGTCGGGATCTCCCTGTGGGACGTCGCCATGAACCACGAGGGTGCGTCCGTCGAGCAGGGCCTGGGCCGCACGACCATGCCGGTGTTCCACGCCTTCTTCTCCGGCGGCACGGTCATCGGGGCCCTCCTGGCGGCCGGCCTCGTCGCCCTCGGGGTCCCGGTGTGGCTCCACCTCGCCGGTGCCACCGCCGTGGTGCTGCTCATCGGTGTGCGCGCGCCGCGCGCCTTCCTCGCCCGCACGGCCGAGGCGGACGGCGAGCGCGACTCCCCTCGCTCCGCCCCCGGCAGTGCGTGGCTGGAGCCACGCACGCTCGTCATCGGCCTCGTCGTGCTCGTGGCCGCCCTCACCGAGGGGACGGCCAACGACTGGATCGCGATCGCCGTCACCGAGGGCCACGACCAGCCCGGCTGGGTGGGGGTGCTCGCCTTCGCCGCCTTCCTCGCGGCGATGACCTGCGGTCGGCTGCTCGGCGTGGGGCTGCTCGACCGCTACGGGCGGGTGCCGGTGCTGCGGATCCTCTTCGCTCTCGCCGCGGTCGGTTCGCTCCTCGTCGTCCTCGGGTCGGTGCCGCTGGCCTTCATCGGGGTCGTCCTCTGGGGGATCGGAGCGAGCCTCGGCTTCCCGACCGGCATGAGCGCAGCGGCCGACGACCCCGTCCGGGCAGCGGCCAGGCTGTCGGTCGTGTCGACGATCGGCTACCTCGCCTTCATCGTCGGTCCACCGCTGCTCGGCCTGCTCGGCGACCACGTCGGGGTGCTGCGTTCGCTGATGCTCGTGGGCCTTCTCGCCGTGCCGGCACTGCTCGCGGTCCCCGCCGTGCGGGAGGGCGGACGCGACGCGGTCCGATGATGGACTAGTTTGCACAGGTGTTCAATCGTCACCTCGAGGAGCAGCCATGACCGACGGCACCTTCGCCTCCCCCTTCCCGGTCGAGGACGCACCGGCACTCGCGGCCCTGGAACAGGCGCAGGGTGGCCTCGCGCGCAGCGTGCAGGGGCTCATCGACGCCTGCGTGCGTACCCGGCTCGACCCTGCCGACCTCGGCGAGGTGGCCGGGCAGGTCGACGCCCTGACCGGTCGGCTGCTCGGACATGCCCAGGAGGGTCCCCTCGGGGTCGAGACCGCGAGTGATGGCCGGCTGCGTGATCACGGCAACCCGATGGTCGGGATGCGCAATCCCTTCGCCCCGCCGCTCGAGGTCACTGGTGATGACCGAGGGAGCATGACCGCCACCTTCACCCTCGGTGCCGCCTACGAGGGCCCTCCCGGGTGCCTCCACGGCGGGATGATCGCCGCCGTCCTCGACCAGGTGCTCGGCTCGGCGCCGGCGCGGATCGGGATGCCGGGTCTGACCGCCTATCTCAACACCAGCTACCGCCGGCCCACCCTGCTCGGGGTGGAGCACGTCTGCAGTGCACGCATCGAGGGTGTGGATGGCTGGAAGGTGTACGCCCGTGGGGAGATCCGCGACCCGCAGGACCGCGTGACCGCGGAGGCCGAGGCGCTCTTCATCGTCCCGAAGTGGGCGCGTGAACACATCGGCACCCCGACCGGGGACGCCGGTGACTTCGCCGCCCCGGGCGGGGAGACGCCGGGGCAGCCCACCCCGTAGCGTGGGTCGGCATGAGCGAGTTCGACGAGGCTCCGCCCGAGGCGCTGGAGGTCGAGGAGCCCGGCGAACCGAACTTCGCCCGGATCTTCTTCCCGGCCCGCCCCAAGGCCCTGCGGCCCCGGGCACGGCTGCGTCCCCAGGGGGCGCCGTCGGCCGCGCAGGTCCGCTCCGGTGAGCCCGTCGGGTCCAACCCCGTCTACGTCGACTGGTTGCGCGGGCAGTCGATGCTCCAGGACGCCAAGGACATCGCCGGCCAGTTCACCGGCCTCGGCTCCATGTGGCAGAACCCGTACGCCCAGCCCGACCCGCGCCTGGCGGTGCAGACCGCCTCGGTGTGGTTCACCGCCTACCCGATCTCGATGATCACCCGGCCGGGGGAGTCCTTCCTCGCGACGCTCGCCGACCCGGCTCTGTGGGCGACCTTCCAGCGCATCGGGATCCACGCCGTCCACACCGGTCCGGTCAAGCGGGCCGGGGGACTCGCCGGGTGGCACCCCACGCCGAGCGTCGACGGTCACTTCGACCGGGTGGCGACGCACATCGATGAGCTCTTCGGCACCGAGGACGACTACCGCGAGATGTGCCGGGTCGCCGCCGAGCACGAGGGCACCGTCATCGACGACATCGTCCCCGGCCACACGGGGAAGGGCGCGGACTTCCGCCTCGCCGAGCTCGGCGTCGACGACTTCCCCGGGATCTACCACATGGTCGCGGTCCCGCCCGAGGACTGGCACCTCCTGCCCGAGGTCCTCCCCGGACGGGACTCGGTCAATCTCGACGAGGACGACGAGCTCGCCCTCGCGGAGGCGGGCCACATCATCGGCGAGCTGCAGCGGGTGATCTTCCACGTCCCCGGCCTGAAGGACACCAACTGGTCGGCCACGGCCCCGGTGACCGGGCCCGATGGCATCACCCGGCGCTGGGTCTATCTGCACTACTTCAAGGAGGGACAGCCCTCGATCAACTGGTTGGACCCCACCTTCGCCGGGATGCGGCTGGTCATCGGCGACGCCCTGCACAGCATCGGCGACCTCGGGTCCGGTGGGCTGCGGCTGGACGCCAACGGCTTCCTCGGGGTCGAGCGGACTCTCGACGTCGGTCCGGCCTGGTCCGAGGGTCACCCGCTCTCCGCCGCGGCCAACCAGCTCATCGGGTCGATGGTCCGCAAGGTCGGTGGCTTCACCTTCCAGGAGCTCAACCTCTCCATCGAGGACATCCGTGACACCGCCGTCGGCGGAGCGGACCTGTCCTACGACTTCATCAACCGGCCCGCCTACCACCACGCGCTGGCGACCGGGGACACCGAGTTCCTGCGCCTGACCCTGCGGGAGGCGCAGCAGCTCGGGGTGGATGCGGCCGGGCTCGTCCACGCCCTGCAGAACCACGACGAGATGACCTACGAGCTGGTCCACTTCGCCAGCCGCCACCGCGAGGACGAGTTCGTCTTCCGCGGCGGTGAGATGACGGGGGAGGAGCTCGCCGAGACGGTCCGCGGGGAGCTCGCCGGGGCCCTGGCCGGGGAGGCCGCGCCGTACAACCTCGTCTTCACCACCAACGGGATCGCCTCGACGACCGCTTCGGTCATCACCGCTGCCCTCGGGTTCTCCGACCTCGACGCCCTCACCGACGAGCAGATCGAGCGGGTCCGGCGAGCCCACCTGCTGCTCGCGATGTTCAACGCGCTCCAGCCGGGAGTCTTCGCGCTCTCGGGCTGGGACCTCGTCGGGGCGCTGCCGATCCCACCGGAGGAGATCGAGCCGTTGCTGCGCGAAGGGGACACCCGCTGGATCCACCGGCCGGCCTACGACCTGCTCGGGGTCGACCCGGGCGCCGAGCGCTCCGGGTCGGGGATGCCCCGGGCGCGCACGCTCTACGGGAGCGTCGACGACCAGCTCGCCCAACCGGATTCGTTCGTCACGCGGCTGAAGGAGATCCTCCACCTGCGGGGGTACTTCGCCATCGCGACGACCCGGCAGGTCGACATCCCCGACGTCGCCCACGAGGCGATGCTCGTCATGGTCCACGAGTACGAGCAGGTGCCCGGCCAGCTGCAGGTCACCGTCCTGAACTTCTCTCCCGAGCCGATCTCCGGAACGGTCATCAGCGGCCACCTCGAGCCCGGCTCGCGCCTGATGGACATGGGGGACGGGTCTGCCTTCGGGGAGGTGGACCAGCTGCACGGTTTCCACGTCGAGCTGGCGGGCCATGCGGGGCTGGCCCTGCTGGTGACGCCACCGAAGGGGTGAGGTCCCTCCCTTCGCTCCTGGTTGCGCTCAGGGCGAACACACCCGGGAGGCGGGAAACATGCCGGGGGAGCGGGCGTTAGGGTCAGTGACAGTCTCGAAGACCACCAGAGCACCGCCAGCAGGCGGAGAAGCGAGTGAGCGTGAGCAACAGCAGCGAGATCGTCGCGGCCGGCCCGCAGGGCGGGATGGGTCTCGACGACCACATCTTCCAGCGCCTCCTCAAGGAGCGCATCATCTTCCTCGGGTCGGACGTGCGCGATGACAACGCGAACGCCATCTGCGCCCAGATGCTGCTCCTGGCGGCGGAGGACCCCGAGAAGGACATCTGGCTGTACATCAACAGCCCCGGTGGCTCGATCTCCGCGGGCATGGCGATCTACGACACGATGAAGTGGGTCCCCAACGACGTCGCCACCGTCGCGATGGGTCTGGCCGCCTCCATGGGCCAGTTCCTCCTGTCCGCCGGGACGCACGGCAAGCGGTACGCGACCCCGCACGCCCGCGTGATGATGCACCAGCCCTCGGGCGGCATCGGCGGCACGGCCTCCGACATCAAGATCCAGGCCGAGCAGATGCTCTTCGTCAAGACCCAGATGGCCGAGCTCATCGCCGAGCACACCGGGCAGACGCAGGAGCAGATCCACAAGGACTCCGACCGCGACCGCTGGTTCGGTGCCCAGGACGCCAAGGAGTACGGCTTCGTCGACCACGTCTTCGAGCGCTCCGAGCAGGCCAGCCGCGGGGACGAAAACCCCATCAGCGACTGAGCCCCTTCCCCGCGAGCCTTCAGGAGACACCCATGAACTTCGACCCCCAGCTCCGCACGAACCAGCCGGGCGACGCCCCGATGCGCCCCGGTCCGTCGAGCCGCTACGTCCTGCCGCAGTTCGAGGAGCGCACCTCGTACGGCATGAAGCGGACCGACCCCTACACCAAGCTCTTCGAGGACCGGATCATCTTCGTCGGCGTGCAGATCGACGACGCGTCCGCGGACGACATCATCGCCCAGCTGCTCGTCCTGGAGTCGATGGAGCCCGAGCGCGACATCCTCATGTACATCAACAGCCCCGGCGGTTCGTTCACCGCCATGACGGCGATCTACGACACGATGCAGTACATCCGGCCGGACATCCAGACCTTCGTCATCGGCCAGGCGGCCTCTGCGGCCGCGGTCCTGCTGTCCGCCGGTGCGCCGGGCAAGCGATTCGCCCTGCCGAACGCCCGCGTGCTCATCCACCAGCCCGCCCTCGCCGGTGGCGCCGGCGGCCAGGCCAGCGACATCGAGATCCAGGCCAACGAGGTGCTGAGCATGCGCACCTGGTTGGAGGAGACCTGGGCCAAGCACTCGAACAAGAGCGTCGAGGAGGTCCGCGAGGACATCGAGCGCGACAAGCACCTCACCGCGCAGGAGGCCCAGGAGTACGGCCTCATCGACGAGGTGCTCACGCCGCGCAAGGCCTCGCTCGAGGAGTGAGCGACCACACCGACGAAGGGCCCCGGTACGCCGGGGCCCTTCGTCGGTGTCCGGGACGACTCCCGTCGTTCCGCTGATAGCGGAACAGGGCGACGCGCCGCCACTCGGGGGTGTCGAATGGGTCAGGACGTCGCCCCGAGTGGGTAACGTCGGCGAGGTCGATCGAACGGGTCGATGAGTCATCAGAGAGGACACCGGACGTGGCACGAGTCGGAGAGAGTGGCGACCTGCTCAAGTGCTCCTTCTGCGGGAAGTCGCAGAAGCAGGTCAAGAAGCTCATCGCCGGTCCGGGCGTGTACATCTGTGACGAGTGCATCGACCTGTGCAACGAGATCATCGAGGAGGAGCTCACCGACTCGGGCGACCTCGGGCTCGAGGAGCTGCCCAAGCCCCGCGAGATCTTCGACTTCCTCGAGACCTACATCATCGGCCAGGACAAGGCCAAGAAGGCCCTCGCCGTCGCGGTCTACAACCACTACAAGCGCGTCCAGTCCGACGACGGTGCCGCCGCCAAGCGCGACGAGGAGCATGTCGACATCGCGAAGTCGAACATCCTGCTCATCGGCCCCACGGGCTGCGGCAAGACCTACCTCGCCCAGACCCTCGCGCGGATGCTCAACGTCCCCTTCGCCATCGCGGACGCCACCGCGCTGACCGAGGCCGGCTATGTCGGCGAGGACGTCGAGAACATCCTCCTCAAGCTCATCCAGGCCGCGGACTACGACACCAAGAAGGCCGAGCAGGGGATCATCTACATCGACGAGATCGACAAGGTGGCCCGCAAGTCGGAGAACCCCTCGATCACCCGGGACGTTTCCGGCGAGGGCGTGCAGCAGGCGCTGCTGAAGATCCTCGAGGGGACCACCGCCTCGGTCCCGCCGCAGGGTGGCCGCAAGCACCCGCACCAGGAGTTCATCCAGATCGACACGACCAATGTGCTCTTCATCGTCGGCGGTGCCTTCGCCGGCCTGGATCAGCTCATCGAGTCCCGCGTCGGCAAGAAGGGCCTGGGCTTCGGCTCCCAGCTGCACAAGGCGACCGACCTCGCCGAGGCAATCACCGAGGTCATGCCCGAGGACCTGATGAAGTTCGGGCTGATCCCCGAGTTCATCGGTCGCCTGCCGATCATCACCACGGTCGCGCCGCTCGACCGCGAGACGCTCGTGCAGATCCTCTCCGAGCCGAAGAACGCGCTCGTCAAGCAGTACCGCAAGATGTTCGAGATCGACGGCGTCGAGCTCGAGTTCACCGATGACGCCCTCGAGGCCATCGCCGAGTCGGCGATCGCCCGTGGCACCGGTGCCCGCGGGTTGCGCGCCATCCTCGAGGAGGTCCTCCTCCCGGTGATGTTCGATGCCCCGAGCGACGAGGGCATCAAGCAGATCGTCGTCACCGAGGAGGTCGTGCGGCACAACGTCCTGCCGACGATCGTGCGCCACGAGGAGACCGGTACCAAGCGCAAGCACAAGCGCTCTGCCTGACCGACCTGAGATGATGGGTGCGTGAGCGCACCCTTCCGGCTCGTCGCCGGGTCGCAGGGCCCCAGGCAGCAGAGCCCCACGACCTGTGGGTCAGCGTGCGCAGCCGTCGCCCGGATGCTCGTCGATCCCCCCTTCGCGCGGTGGATCACCGACGGCGAGGGGCAGCCGGTCCCGGGCGCCGAAGGTAGCACCCGCACCGAGCGCTTCGCCGCCTGGGAGCGCACCGTCCACGCCCGGACCAACGGGTGGGCGGCACGCGGCCGGGGCCCGTCGCTCCCGTGGCCGAAGGCCCTGGGCACGCCCCCGTGGGGCCTGAAGCAGGAGCTGGAGGACGGCGCCTCCCGTGCCGGCACCCGCTACCGGATCATCTCGGTCCGCGCGCACTCCGAGGAGTCGCTGCGGGCGAGGTACCGCCGTCTGCTCGATCTGGTCGTCGAGGGCGAGCCGGCGCTCCTCTACGTCGGCAGTCTCGTCCTGCCCCGGCACGTCACCCTCGTGCTGCCGGGCAGCGGGCCGGGGGCCCTCTCCGTCTACGAGCCGGACTCCGGCCGGGTCCTCCAGCTGCGGGAGCAGGCCTTCGTCACCAAGCAGCTCGACCTCGGAGGGTGGCGGGTGCCCTGGATCCTCGTGCAGCCGACCGGCCACCGCCGCGCGAAGAACGGCGCCCCGGAGACCGCCCCGTGGCGGCTGCCGCACCTGTCAGCGGAGCCCTCGCCGGAGGTGCTGCACCGGGAGGGCCCCGGAGGGACTACTCCTTCGGGGGCTTGACGAAGGGGATCAGCTCGACATCGCGCAGCGTCACCTCGTCGCCCTCGACGTGGTCGAGGGACCCGCTGATGCGCCCGGCGGCCCGCAGGTCCGCCTCGGCCGCCCGCACGCGCTCGGCGGTCGCCGTCGGCGCGACGAGCGTCGCCGCAGTGATCTCGCTGCGCATGCCGACCTTGGCGTCCGACTTCGCCTTGCGTGCCTGGCTCAGTGCGGCACCGACCGCCGTGAGGACCTCCGGGTCCCCGCGGTCGGCGATCGCCAGCTCGGAGGCGTCCGGCCACGAGGCCCGGTGCACGGAGCCCTCCTGCCACCACGACCAGACCTCTTCGGTCGCATAGGGGATGAAGGGGGCGAGCAGCCGCAGCAGGGTCGACAGCGCGAGGCGCAGGGCCGCTCGGGCCGAGGCGTCGCCGCTGTGCGCGCGGTCCTTGATCAGCTCGATGTAGTCATCGCAGAAGGTCCAGAAGAAGGTCTCGGTGACATCGAGCGAGCGGGTGTAGTCCCAGGCCTCGAAGCCCTGGGTGGCGTCCTTGACGACCTGCTCGAGCGCGGCGATCATCGCCCGGTCGAGCGGCTCGGTGATGACCGACGCGAGACCCTGCCGGGGCTCGAGGTCCGGCTCACCGAAACCGAGGGCGAACTTGCTCGCATTGAGCAGCTTGATCGCCAGACGGCGACCGATCTTCATCTGCCCGGTGTCATAGGCGGCATCCGTGCCCAGACGGCTGGAGGCGGCCCAGTAGCGCACCGCGTCCGCGCTGTGCTCGACGACGACGTCCTCGGGGGTGACGACATTGCCCTTGGACTTGCTCATCTTCTTGCGGTCCGGGTCGAGGATCCAGCCGGAGATCGCGGCGTTCTTCCAC
>JBQGNO010000091.1:0-11620 GCA_052087725.1 Janibacter sp.
CAGGGTGAGGCCGGCGTGCAGGAGGAGCTGGCTCGTGCCGAGGGTGGTGATCAGGGGGAGCGCGCCGAGACGGCGGCGCGTGAGCAGGAGACCGACCCACAGCAGCGCGACGACGAGGAAGGCGCTGCCGCCCGGAGCCGGGGGCCGACCGCCACCGACGACGTGTGCCCCGACGGAGAGGCCGAAGGCCGCGCAGGTCCACGCCGAGGCGCGGGCGAGCCACGGCAGGCCCCGGGCCGGCGTCCTCATGTAGTCATCATCCTCGGGCCATCTTAGGGGATGACCTCGCCCCGGATCTGCGTCCCGTCCTGCGCGTAGGGCCAGGCATTGGGCGTGCATCCCTTGAGGTCGAGCGTCTGCTGCAGCATGACCGGCGCGCGCTGGCCCTTGCCGGGGCAGGCCTCGTGGCCCCGGCCCAGACCGTGCCCGACCTCGTGGTTGATGAGGTAGTGCCGGTAGACGGAGAGGTCCTTCACGTGCGGGACGCCGATGTACCAGCGGTCGAGGTTGAGCATGATCAGCTGTCCGGCCCGGCACGAGGTGTAGCCGTCGGTGTTGGCGCCGGCTGCGGCGCACCGCTTGTCCACGGTCTTGGGCGTCGCCAGCCGGATGATCAGGTCGGGCTGCTCGTCGGCGACCCGCTTGAAGCGCCAGTGGCCGCCGTTCGTCCACCCTCGGCGGTGACTCAGCGTCCGGTCGATGGCCGTGGCGAACTCACGCGAGGTCACCCCGGACCCCTGCTCGACCTCGACGCGGTAGGTGATCAGCTCACCGCCGCGGCCCCGGATCGGGCCGGCGGTCGGCATCCGCGAGAAGCGCCCGGTGCTCGTGTAGGCGGGCAGCGTCGGGGTGGTGCTTCTCGGGCTCGGTGAGGACGAAGGGGAGGTGCTGGAGCTCGTCGACGACGTGGGCTGTGCGCTGGCCGGCTCGCCGTCGGCACCCGATCCCGGCCGCAGCAGGAGGAAGACCAGGGCGATGGCGACGAGCACCACCACACCGGTGGCCAGCTGGCGACGGCGTAGTTGGGCGTCACTGGTCGGCGCGAGTCGGGACGAGAACACGAGGATCAGGGTAGAGCCACGAGCCGAGAGACTCAGGTCACGCGGCGTGGTCGAGCAGCCAGTCCCGCAGACGCAGCGTCGAGAGGCAGTCGTACTCGTTGTACTGGCGCAGGTCGGCCAGTCGCTCGGCCGCGAGCGCCTCGTCCCCGCCGAGCACCGCCTCGCGGTAGTGCTGGTAGACGAGGATCGAGTCGCCCCCGGCGGTCACTCCGTCGGCGTCGCGCAGCTCGTCGCCCATGTAGAGCGGCTCCAGGCGCTTGATCGAGTAGGACGGGCTCCCGACACGGACCCCGGCCTTGACGACGGCGTACAGGTCGACGAGCACCCCATCAGCGATCAGCCGGGCCACCTCGTCCTGGTAGACCTCGTGGCGGGCAGCCAAGCGGGACAAGGCCGCCCGCTCATAGTCAGCGAAGTGGTAGACGTGCATCTCCGGCCACCGCTGCCGACGCTCCTCGACCCAGTCGACGAAGTCCACGAGCGCCTGACGCTCGGCGGCGCGGTCGTGCGCCCAGAAGGGTGTGAACCGCTCGCGGTCGTCGCTCGTGAGGCAGCCGAAGAGGTACTCCAGCCCCCACTCGCCCTCAGGCCCCTCACGCCACATCGGGTCGCCCTCGAAGTCGAAGAAGACATCGCCCGGGCTCGGCGCGGGCAGCGCTCGCAGGACGCTCGGGTCGTAGACCTCGTAGGCGAGGGGCTGCTCCGGCGTGGGCTCGACGAGCTGGAGACGGGCCTGGCTGCGCATCGCGTCGAGCTGCTCCGGTGCGAGGCCCTCCACCGGCCCGGGGCGCCGCGCCAGGGCGCTGCCCGTCTGGACCCCCGCGCCGAGGAGCCGGCGCCGGGGGGAGGCATGGACTCCGGCGACGAGCCCGACATCGCCGACGGCCTCCGCCTCGGCGCGGCAGGCATCGCAGCGCAGGCAGGCCCTCCAGCGTGGATCACCCCACCGGACCGGAGCGCCTTCGTGCAGGTGGGTGTCGAGCACCTCGAGCACTCTCGTGCGCACCGCGGCCACGTCCTCGGTGATCTCCTCCAGCGGAGTGTCCACCACGGAGTCGTCGCCGAGGTAGAGCCGGACGAAGGGAGCCACCGCCGCCCCGTCCGCGGCGAGCGCCTCGGCGTAGGCACCGACCTGCACGAGGGCGTGCTGGTGGGCCGACCGGGCGAGCTTGGTCTCGGCGACGATCCACCGCCCTTCGTCATCGCGCAGGAGGTGGTCTGCCCGCCCGCTGAAGCGGTCGCCGCGCACCGAGGCCTGGTGGACGAGCCGGACGGTCGGGTCCGCGAGGAGCTGCAGCGTCGCCGCGTGGTCGAGGCCGCTCGCATCGCGGGCGGCGCCGTGGTCGCGGGTCAGCCGGGCGGTGATGTCGGCCTCGCGCTCGCGGCCCATCTCCCCGAAGCGCTCCCGCACCGGGTTCGGTGCCACGAGATCGACCTCGCGGCGCCCCAGACGCAGGTCGGCGTCGACGAGGAGACCGAACTCGCAGCGCCGGCCATGGCGCAGGTCACTGGCCGTGACCGTCGGGAGGCCGGGGGCGCCGTCGTGCAGGGGGTAGTGCATGGCCCCGACCCTACGAGGAGGCGCCGACAGCAATCGGAGTGTCACACCCAGCTGGGGAACCACATCCGCCACTGCCAGTGGGAGTAGGGGATGACCTGCCCGGTCCACACCGGCCAGTAGAAGGCGAAGTTCGCGAGGACGAGGAGGCAGTACACGCCGACGACCCAGTGGCCGATCCGTCGTCGGCGGGCGTCGGAGCCCGGTGGTCCCATGGCCAGGCCGAGCATGAAGACGACGGCGAGGATCACCCACGGCTGGAAGGAGATGACGTAGAAGGTGAAGATCGTGCGGTGCTGCAGGAAGAACCACGGCACCAGACCGCCGAGGAAGCCGGCGAGGATCGCCCCGGCGCGCCAGTCCCGCTTGAGGGCCCAGTGGTAGAGCAGGAAGAAGAGCGCGATCGTCGCCAGCCACCAGATCGAGACCGAGCCGAGGCTGGTGATCGCCTTCGAGCACTTCTCCACGGCGCAGCCGTCGGTCCCCATCTCCGGGGACTCGTAGAAGAAGGACGTCGGTCGCGACTGGACCATCCACGACCACGGGTTCGACTCGTAGGTGTGCTCCGAGGTGAGGTTGCTGTGGAAGTCGAGGATCTGCCGGTGGTAGTCGAAGAGGGACCGCAGCGCCGACGGCAGCCACTGCACCCCTTCGCCCGGGTGCGAGGCCGCCCAGTGCCGGTTGTACCCGTGGTCGCTGGTGAACCACGTCGCCCAGGAGGCGACATAGGTGACGAGGATGACGGCGGTCATCGAGACCCCGGCCCAGACCCCGTCCTTGCCGATGCCGGCGACCGCCCAGTGGCGGGTGCCGACCGCCCTTCGTGCCCCGAGGTCCCACCACACGGTCATCAGGCCGAAGGCCGCGAAGAAGTACAGGCCGGACCACTTGGTGCCGCAGGCGAGCCCGAGACTCAGGGCCGCGACGAGCCGCCACGGCCGCCACAGCAGCCAGGGGCCGGTCTTCAGCCGCGCGCCCTCACCGAGGGCGGCGACCTTGTCCGCGAGGCGTGCTCGGGACCAGTCGCGGTCGATGAGGAGCGCGCCAAAGGCCGCCAGCGCGAAGAACATGAGGATGAGGTCGAGCAGCCCGGTCCGCGAGTGGACGAAGTGGTGCCCCTCGAAGGCCATGAGGCCGGCCGCGATCGTCCCCAGCCAGCTCGAGCGGAAGAGGCGCCGCGCGATGAGCCCGACCATGAGGATCGACAGCGTGCCCAGCAGGGCCACCGAGAAGCGCCACCCGAAGCTCGAGGTCGACCCGAAGATCCACTCGCCGAAGGCGATGATCCACTTGCCGACCGGCGGATGGACGACCATGTCGCCCTGGTCGGTGTGGAAGACGCTGGTCGTGCCGGAGGTGAAGGTGGGGTCGACCTTCTCCCCGTCGCCCTTCCACTTCATCTCGACGCCGTAGTCGAGCATCGAGACGCCCTGCTTGACGTAGTAGGTCTCGTCGAAGATCAGCTGGTGGGGGCGACCGAGCTGCCAGAAGCGCACGAATCCGCCGAGCACGGCGAAGATCAGCGGACCGAGCCAGCCCCAGAGCACATCGGTGGGGCGGAAACCGAGCAGCCGGGTGCGCAGCTGCTCACGGCGATCCATGGCGACATCGTAGGTGAGCGGTGCCGGGGCGGAGCGCGGTGCTGGGATGATGGTCGACATGCCTCTCGTCCTCGCTGCCACGCCCATCGGCGACCCCCGCGATGCCAGCCCCCGCCTGGGCCTGGAGCTCGCCGGGGCTGACGTCGTCGCCGCGGAGGACACCCGGCGGCTGCGGCGCCTCGCCGGCGAGCTCGGCGTCGAGCTGCCGGGGCGGGTCGTCAGCTACCACGAGCACAACGAGGCCTCCCGGACCCCGGAGCTCCTCGAGGCGGTGGCGAAGGGGGAGCGGGTCGTCCTCGTCACCGACGCCGGGATGCCCTCGGTCTCCGACCCCGGGTACCGCTTCGTGCGGGCCTGCGCGGACGACGACCAGCCGGTGACCTGCGTCCCCGGCCCGAGCGCGGTCCTCATGGCGCTTGCCCTGTCCGGCCTGCCGGTGGACCGCTTCTGCTTCGAGGGCTTCCTCCCGCGCAAGGCGGGGGAGCGACGCCGGGTCATCGAGGAGGTCGCCCGGGAGCGCCGGACGATGGTCTTCTTCGAGGCGCCCCACCGCATCGCCGCCTCGCTCGAGGTGATGGCGCAGGTCTTCGGCCCGGACCGGCCCGCCGCGGTCTGCCGGGAGCTGACCAAGACCTACGAGGAGGTCCGGCGCGGCGGTCTGGCCGGGCTCGCCGAGTGGGCGACCGAGGGGGTGAAGGGAGAGATCACCATCGTCGTCGGCGGCGCCGAGGGCACGACGGTCTCCGTCGAGGACGCCGTGGCGGAGGTCCTCGCCCGGCACGACCGCGGGGCCCGACTCAAGGACGTCTGCGCTGCCGTCGCGACCTCGACCGGTCACGGCAAGAAGGCCCTCTACGACGCCGTCGTGGCCCACCGCAGGGATCACTCAGACTGACCTGAGACAATCCCGGCCATGACCGAGCCGCTGCCCGACTCCGGCACCGACCTGCCGTACGACGACGAGTCCACCGAGACCCCGACGGTCGCCCAGGGAGCCGCAGGAGAAGCCGCCGCCGGTGCCAGTGAGGCCCGCGCCGAGCGCCGGGGCGCCGCAGCGGACCCCGGTGAGCGCACCGTCGTGCACCTGCTGCGGCACGGTGAGGTCGACAACCCCGACAAGATCCTCTACGGCCGGCTGCCGGACTACCACCTGTCCGCGCTCGGCCGCGAGATGGCCGAGGTCGTCGACGAGCACCTCAAGGACGCCGACCTCGCCCTCGTCGTGCACAGCCCGCTCGAGCGCACCGCCGAGACGGCCGCCCCCGCCCTCGCGCGCCACGGCCTGACGGCGATCGTCGACCCGCGGGTCATCGAGGCCGGCAACAAGTTCGAAGGGGGCCGCTTCCGCAAGCGCCTGCTCCTCGACCCGCGCCGGTGGTGGTGGGTGCGTGACCCCACGAAGCCGACCTGGGGCGAGCCCTACCGCGCCATCGCCAAGCGGATGACGGCCGCCATCGAGGACGCGCGCGACCACGCCCGCGGCCACGAGGTCCTCATCGTCAGCCACCAGCTGCCGATCTGGACGATGCGCAGCGTCCTCGAGAGGCGCAATCTCTGGCACGACCCCCGACGCCGCGAGTGCAACCTCGCCTCCCTGACCTCCGTGACCTTCACCGGGGACGAGATCACGGACGTCACCTACACCGAGCCGGCCGCGCACCTGTACCCGCGTGCCGGCAGGATCCCTGGAGCCTGACCGCTGAGATGACTGCCCACCGCCTGACCCGGTCCCTCGTCGCCGCTGCCGGCGCACTCGCCCTCGTGGGCGGGCTCGCCGCCTGCTCCGACGACTCGTCGTCGGCCGACGCGGCCAAGGACGTCGGGTCGCGCAATGGCGACGGGTCGATGCACCTCATCGAGGAGGCCGACCGCGGTGAGCCGGTCGAGCTCGCCGGGGACACCATCCGTGACACGACCTGGGACAGCGCGGACCATCGTGGCTCGGTCGTCGTCGTCAACCTCTGGGCCAGCTGGTGCGGTCCGTGCGCCAAGGAGGCGCCGCACCTCGTCGACGCGCACGACGCGCTGAAGGGCAAGGACGTCGAGTTCGTGGGGATCGACTACCGCGAGTCCTCCGTGGCGACCGGCCTGGCGCAGGCCAAGGAGTGGGGCTTCACCTGGCCCTCCGTCTACGACAAGAGCGGGTCGACCGCCCTCGACATGCAGGGCAAGATGACCACCCAGCCCTCGACCGCGGTCCTCGACGGCGAAGGGCGCATCGCCGCCGTCGTCCTCGGCCCGGTCACCGAGAACACCCTCGTCGGCGTCGTCGAGGACACCCTGGCTGAAGAGGGATGATCGCGGCACTCCCTTCGCTCGCCGGCGGGCTGAGCGACCAGGTCACGGACGGGGCCCTGCCCCTGGCGGTGCTCGTCGCCGCTCTCGCGGGACTCGTCTCCTTCGCCACCCCGTGCGTGCTCCCGCTCGTGCCGGGCTACCTCGGGTACGTCACCGGGCTCTCCGATGTCGCGCTGGAGGACCGCAGCCGCGGCCGCATGGTCCTGGGCACCCTCCTCTTCGTCCTCGGCTTCACCGCCGTCTTCGTCCTCGCGTCGATGTTCGTCGCGACCGCGGGGCGGGCACTGGTGGAGCACCGCGAGGTGCTGATGCGCATCGGCGGCGTGCTCGTGATCCTCATGGCCCTGGTCTTCCTCGGCGCCGGTCGGCAGCGGACCTTCCGCCTCCCGATCAAGCCCGCCACGGGCCTGGCCGGGGCCCCGGTCCTCGGCGCCGTCTTCGGCCTCGGCTGGGCCCCCTGCATGGGGCCGACCCTCGCGGCGGTCCTCGCGCTCAACCTCACCGGTGATGCGTCGACGGTGCGCGCGGTCGTCCTCGCGGTGGCCTACTGCCTCGGGCTGGGCCTGCCCTTCGTCCTCATCGCGGCCGCCTACGAGCGGTGGGCGCCTGTGTCCGCGTGGCTGAGCCGCCGTCAGCGGACGATCCAGGTCGTCGGCGCGATCCTGCTCTTCATCGTGGGCCTGCTGCTGCTCACCGGCGGCTGGGACTCGATCACCCAGTGGCTGCAGACCCGCTTGATCAGTGATGTGGAGGTGATCCTCTGATGGCGAAGGGGGACGAGACGACGGACCGGTCCCGGGACAAGAACGCGAAGAGCAAGGTCACCCAGCCCAAGCTCGGGGTCATCGGCTACCTCCGGTGGGGCTGGCGACAGCTGACGAGCATGCGCACCGCGCTCTTCCTCCTGCTGCTCGTGGCGATCGGCGCGGTGCCCGGCTCGGTCTTCCCGCAGCGCAGCCTCGACCCGGCGCGCACCGAGGACTGGATCGCCCGGCACGAGACGACCGGCCCGGTGCTCGACAAGCTGGGCGCCTTCGAGGTCTACTCCTCGCCCTGGTTCTCGGCGATCTACCTCCTCCTCTTCATCTCGCTCATCGGATGCATCGTCCCGCGCACCGGGGTCCACCTGAAGGCCATGCGCGGCAAGCCGCCTCGCGCGCCGCGCCGCCTCTCCCGCCTCGAGGCGCACGCCGAGGGCGAGGTCGAGGGCAGCCTCGACGAGGTGCGTTCGGCCGCGACGACGATCCTGCGCAAGCGGCGCTTCCGCGTCGCCAACCACGACGACTCCAGCGTGTCCGCGGAGACCGGGTACCTCAAGGAGACCGGCAACCTGATCTTCCACACGAGCCTGGTCACGCTGATCATCGGCGTCGCCATCGGCCACCTGTGGGGGTGGAAGGCCGACATCGTCGTCCCCGAGGGGGACTCCTTCGTCAACACCGTCACCCGCTACGACACCTTCGCTCCCGGGCCGCTCGTCGACGAGGAGTCCTTGTCCCCCTTCGGGATGAAGGTCGACAAGATGACGGCGGACTTCAACGATCGCGAGCCCGGCTCCCAGACCTTCGGTCAGCCCCGCGACTTCGAGGCGCACGTGACCGGCGAGGAGGCCGACGGCTCGAGCTTCACCGACATCGTCAAGGTCAACTCCCCGCTGGAGATGGAGGACGCGACGGTCTTCCTCCTCGGCAACGGCTACGCGCCCGAGGTCACCGTCAAGGACGCCGACGGCGAGGTCCTCTACAAGGGGGCGACGCCCTTCATGACCCAGGACGGCAACTACCGCTCCACCGGTGCGATCAAGGTCGGTGCGGCCAGCACGCCCGAGCAGTTCGGCTTCGTCGGGCTCTTCCTGCCGACGGCGACGATCGACGACGAGCAGGGCCCGATCTCGGTCTTCCCCGACACCAAGGCCCCGGCGCTCGCGCTGAGCCTCTACTCCGGCGAGCTCTACCCGGAGGGTCGGCCGCAGTCCGTCTTCACCCTCGCCACCGACTCGATGGACAAGGTCGAGACGACCGATGGTGACGACCAGCTGCGGCTGTGGCTGGAGCCGGGTGAGGGGGCCAAGCTGCCCGATGATCGCGGCACGATCACCTTCGACGGGGTCGAGCGGTACGCCGGCTTCTCGGTGCGCCACGACCCCGGCAAGGGGCTCACTCTCGCGTCCGCGCTCTTCGCGCTCGGCGGGCTCATCGCCACCCTCGTCCTCAAGCGCCGGCGCGTCTTCGTGCGCCTCGTCGAGGAGGAGGGCCGCGTGCGGGTCGAGGTCGCCGGCATGAGCCGCGGCGACGACGACGGCCTGAATGACGTGGTCGCGGAGGTCCGCGACCAGCTCGTGGGAGAATCGAGGACATCATGACGAACGAGATGCTGGCCAACAACGCCAACTACGCGCTGGCCTCGGCGGCCTTCGTGATCACCGTGGCGATGCTCTGCTACGCCCTCTACCTCGCGCAGGCGGTGCCGATGCGTGAGCGCACGACCGCCGGGACCAAGGTCCCCGCGACCGTCGGCGGCGGTGCCGAAAAGGGCGCCGCACCTGCGGACGACGGGGGCGACACCCCCGC
Organism: Janibacter sp.; assembly: GCA_052087725.1. Lineage (GTDB taxonomy): Bacteria > Actinomycetota > Actinomycetes > Actinomycetales > Dermatophilaceae > Janibacter. Next base: position 9,089 of record JBQGNO010000091.1, read on the forward strand.
TGAGACGCCGCTCCGGGCCCGCAAGGCGGCCGGCATCGCCGGCTCCCTCTCGTGGCTGGGCGCCGGGCTGCTGCTGCTCTCGTGCGTCTTCCGCGGCCTCTCTGTGGACCGCTTCCCGCTGGGCAACCTCTTCGAGTTCAGCGTTGCCGGGGCCTTCTTCGCCATGATCACCTTCTGCATCGGAAGCACTCGCCGCGACCTGCGCTGGCTCGGCGTCTTCATCACCGCGCTCGTCGCGCTGCTGCTCATGGTCGCCTCGACCGCGTGGTACGTCGAGGCCGACGAGCTCGTCCCCTCGCTGAAGTCCTACTGGCTGCCGATCCACGTCACGGTCGCGACCCTCTCGGTCGGCATCTTCCTCGTCGGAGCCGTCGTCAGTGCGCTGTACCTCCTCAGCGACAAGGGCATCGGCGGCGAGCGCTTCTGGCGCAAGCTGCCCGCGGCCCCGGTCCTGGAGAAGTTCTCCTACTCGCTGCACATCATCGGTTTCCCGCTGTGGACCTTCACTCTCATCGCCGGCGCGATCTGGGCCCGCGAGGCGTGGGGCGCCTACTGGAACTGGGACCCGAAGGAGGTGTGGACCTTCATCATCTGGACGGTCTACGCCGCCTATCTCCACGCCCGGGCGACGAAGAACACCCCGCGGCGCACGGCCAACTGGATCGCCCTGGCCGGTTTTGCCTGCATCATCATCAACTACACGGTCGTGAACTTCTACTTCATCGGCCAGCACAGCTACGCGCAGTAAGGCCGACATGCTCCGCTACACCCTGCTCCGCTTCCTGATCTTCTTCGGGTGCCTCGCGCTCTTCTGGCTGCTCGGGCTGCGCGACACCAACGAGCTGCCGTGGCTGGCCGTCGTCGCCGCGATCTCCTCGATGGTCATCTCCGCGTTCGTCCTCAAGCCCTTCCGGGCGGACATGATCCGCCAGCTCGAGGAGCGCCAGGCGGCCAAGGCGCAGGCCCGGGCCGCACGCACCGACTCCGACGAGGCCGTGGAGGACCGCGCTGCCGACTCGGACGAGGAGGAGACCTACCGCTGAGGCGGCCCGCTGATCTCGACGGGGGTCAGCGCGCCAGCGGGGCGAAGAGCAGGACGGCCCAGAGCAGCTCGGCCAGGCCCGTCGTCGCCAGTGCGGGGATGAGCGCCTTGCCCATCGCGCCCTTGCGCACGGCCCGGATGCCCGGCAGGGCGATGGCGAGACCGATGATGGCGATCGGCGCCCACGGCCGCCAGAAGGCCATGAGGAGCGTGCACACCACGGCCACGCCGAAGAGCCCGACGTAGAGCCGGCGGGTGCGGGCATCGCCCAGGCGCACCGCGAGCGTCGTCTTGCCCGTCTCGGTGTCCGTGGGGATGTCGCGCAGGTTGTTGGCCACGAGGATGGCGCTCGCGAGGGCGCCGACCCCGACCGCGCCGAGGACGCCGACCGGGGTGATCGCACCGATCTGGGAGTACTGCGTGCCCAGCGTGGCGACGAGCCCGAAGAAGACGAAGACGTAGACCTCACCCAGCCCGCGGTACCCGTAGGGGTTGTCGCCGCCGGTGTAGCGCCAGGCCGCGATGATCGCCAGCACGCCGACCGGCAGCAGGATCCAGGCCTGGCTCAGGGCGACGAGCGCGAAGCCGAGGAAGGCGCCGAGGCCGAAGAAGGCGAAGGCGAGCAGCTTGACGTTGTCCGGGTCTGCGAACCCCTGCCCGACGAGCCGGACCGGGCCGACCCGCTCCTCGTCGGTCCCGCGGATGCCGTCGCTGTAGTCGTTGGAGTAGTTGACCCCGATCTGCAGGCAGCACGAGAGGAGGAGCGCGAGGAGCGCAAGACCGAGCTGCGCTCCCTTCGTCCCCTCCTCGACGTCCCGGTTGGCCGCTGCGGCGGCGGTACCGACGACGACGGGGGCGATCGCTGCGGGGAGGGTTCGCGGGCGGGCGCCGGCGATCCACTGGGAGAGGGTGGCCACGAGCGTCGATTCTACGAGGCGCTCAGCGAGTGAGCAGTCGCGCCACCGCCGCACGGTCGGGCTTGCCCGGTCCGAGGGCGGGCAGCTCGGGTACGACGACCACCCTGCGGGGCAGGGCGTGGGCCGGCAGGTGGGGGCGCAGCATCTCCCGGATCTCGGCCACCCCCGCGTCGGGGACCGGACCGTCCGGTGGCCCGCCGGGGGAGGTGACGACGGCCAGCCCGACGGCCTGGCCCCACTCCGGGTCGGGGACGCCGACGACGACGGCACCGGTGACCGCGGGGACGTGGGCGAGCGCCGCCTCCTCGACGGGGCGCGGGGTCACCTTGAGTCCGCCGGTGTTGATCACGTCGTCGGCGCGGCCGTGGACGGTGACCCTCCCTTCGCCGTCGATGCTGCCGAGGTCGTGGGTGCGGAACCAGCGCTGCCCGCCCTCGGTGACGAAGGCATCGCTGTCGACACCGAGGTAGCCGTGCGCGACGACCGGGCCGCCGAGCTCGAGGGCGCCCTCGGCGTCGGTGCGCACCTCGACGTCTTTGAGTGGCTTGCCGTTGTAGACGCAGCCGCCGCCGG
>JBQGNO010000092.1:0-11540 GCA_052087725.1 Janibacter sp.
ACAGCCGCTGACCCGGCAGGCCCCGACGAGGGCCGCGAGCACGACGGCGACGTTGGATCCGCTCACCGCCGAGAGATGGCTCATCCCGGTGACGAGCATGTCGTCGGTGAGCTCCTGCGGGGTCGTCGACGTGTCGCCGATGACCAGCGCCGGCAGCAGCGCCCGGGCATCGGCCGGAAGCGGGTCCACGGACTCCCGCATACCGGTGCGCAGGTACTCGGCCGCGGCCCGCACGCTCGAGCGCTCCCCCACCGGCACGGGTGGACCGCGCGGGCTGAAGACAGCCACCTCCGGGTCGGCGGGCTCGGCCGGAGAGAGCTTGCCGGAGACGGTGATCCGGTCGTGCCACCCGACCTCGGTCCACTCCTCGTCGCCCCGGACGAAGAGTGGCGCACCCACCGCGGTCGTCACCCCGCGGGCCGTGACCGACTCCAGACGCATCCTGAGGTAGACCTCCCGGGGTGGGGTCTCCCCTTCGTCACCGCGGGCACGCCCGGCCCGGACGATGGGCTCGGTGAGCACGACGGCCTCTCCGGTGATCATCGCGCCCTCCCCCGCGAGCTCGTCGACCGGGCCGACCCGGCGCATCGACTCGTGCACGGCCGATGCCCCGAGGACGAGCGCGGTCGCGACGAGGGCCAGGGCCAGCACACCGGGGCCGTCCCGCCGCCACGACGGTCGCGCGTGCCGGCCGCGATAGCGCACGCCCAGCGCGACGAGGAGCACGAGCAGGAGGACGGCGAGGGCGGCGCCCTGGGCCCGGGTCTCCCCCGGCCAGGCCAGCGCCCGCGCCCCGACGGCCCACGCCGCGAGGCACGGCACGAGCAGGCGCAGGTCGAGGACCGGGGACCCCGCCGCACCGGAGCTCACACGGTGACCTTGGGGGCGAGCTGCGCATAGGTCTTGTCCCCGACGCCGCTCACCTCGCCGAGCTCCTCCACGGCGGTGAACTGCCCGTGCTCGGTGCGCCAGTCGAGGATCCGCTGCCCGAGGACGGGGCCGACCCCCGGCAGTGTCTCGAGGGTGGCCAGGTCGGCGGTGTTGAGGTTGACTTGGCCGCTGCCTCCCGGCGCGGCCCCGGGGGCGGGAGCGGCGCCACCGCCCGCTGCGGTCGCGGCCGGGCCGGCGGGGGTGGGGCTCTCCCCGGGCTTCGGCACGACGACCTGCTCACCGTCGACGAGGGGACGGGCGAGATTGACCCTCGTGAGGTCGGCCGACGAGCTCTCGCCGCCGGCCTCGTCGAGGGCCTCGGCCACGCGCGCCCCGGCCGGCAGCGTGACGATGCCCGGGCGCCGCACCTGGCCGACGACGTGGACGGTGACCTCGGTCGGGCTCGAGGTGGCCGCCGCCGCACCGGGTGCCGTCGTGCCCGATGCCTTCGGCGCGCTCGGCTCGTCACCGGGAGCCTCGTCGCTTGGCTGCGTCACCCCCACCGGCTCGGGCGCCGCCTCACCACGGGCGAGGACATAGCGCCCGCCGAGCATCGCCACCGCCACCGCGACGACGAGGACCACCCCGATGACCGCCTGCCGACTCACCGCATAGCGCCCCTGCGCGACCGTCGACGGGAGCTCGAGCACGCGACGGTCACGGTCACCGTCGAGGATCTCCTCGACCCGCTCGGAGGGCTCGGTGTCACGTCGACTCATGCCCGAGACGCTAGGCAGCGGCCGGGCGGCACGGCACCGGTGCGGCGTTGCTGTGGATCACCGCCGACGAGGAGCGGTGGATGTGGACGGGGTCAGTCCCGCAGCCGCGGGAGGACGGCGACCCCGATGGTCCCGAGACCGACGTGCGCAGAGACGACAGCGCTGAGCGTGGCCGTCTCGACCCGGCCCGGGGTGCCCGACCCGAGCGACTCCACGAGCGCCTCCCGGAGGGCTCTGGCACGCTCATCGGCGTCGATGTGCTGCACCGCGATCTCGACACCATCGGCCCACTCGGGCAGGGCGGCGCAGTCGGCCTCGGTCAGGGCCTGCAGCCGGGCGATCGCCCGGCTCGCCGTGCGCACCCGCTCCAGGGGCTCCACCTGGCCGTCCTCGACGTGGAGGACCGGCTTGACCGCGAGCGCCGAGCCGAGCAGCGCAGCCGCACCACCGATGCGTCCACCGCGACGCAGCCGCTCGAGGCTGTGCACGAGCAGTCGCACCGTGGACGCACCCAGGCGGCGCTCCAGCCGCTCGACGACGTCCTCGACCGGGTGCCCCGCCGCCGCATCACGGGCGGCCCCGACCGCCGCGAAACCCACGGCCATGCCGATGCTGCGTGAGTCGACGACGTGCACCGGCACGGGCGACTCGATCGCGGCCGAGCGGGCGGAGTCGATCGTGCCGGACAGGCTCGAGCTGAGGTGCACCGAGACGATCGCCTCGGCACCCCCCTTCGCCGCCTCCTGGTAGGTCCGCAGGAAGGTCGCCGGCGTCGGCCGGGAGGTGCTGATGTCGGCCTTGCGCCGCAACGCCTCCACGACCCAGGTGGTGTCGCCGTCATCGCCCTCGACGCGATCCGTGCCGTCGACGACGACGTGCAGGGGCACCACGGCGATCCCGTGCTCGCGGCGCAGCTCCTGCGTCAGCGAGACGGTCGAGTCGGTGACGACGGCGATGCTCACGGGGTGAGCGTATCGACCTCGGCCGAGTACACCGCCCCACGGCCCGGCCTACGCTGTGGCCATGTCACCCAGCGACCGTTTCCCCTTCCTCGACCGGTCCGATCCCGGGATGTGGAAGGCCCTGAACTCCCTGGCTGATGAATGTGCGGATCTCGCAGCTCAACGGCTGCGCCTTCTGCCTCGACATGCACACCCGTCAGGCCAGGGAGGCCGGAGCCACCGAGCAGCGCATCGCGCAGCTGCCCGCGTGGCCGGACTCGGCGGTCTTCGACCAGGTCGAGTGCGCCGTCCTCGACATCGCCGAGGTCGTCACCCTCATCCCGGAGCGGGACGAGCGAAGGGAGCGCCTCGCCTCCGCGCGCGACCTCCTCGGTGACGAGACCTTCACCGCCGTCGAGTGGGCCGCCGTGACGATGAATGCCTACAACCGCATCTCGATCCTGTCCGAGCACCCGGTCACGCCCCGACCGGCCTGAGGAGATCCCATGACCAACCCCGAGATCGACCCCGCCGAGTACGAGTGCGCCCACGTCGCCTGTGCCGAGGCGGTCGACATCATCACCGCGCGCGAGGTTCCGCTCGGCGGCCCCCGAGCGATGCTCGTTCGCCGGACGCTCCCCCAGCGCAAGCGCAGCCTCATCGGCCCGTGGTGCTTCGTCGACCACTTCGGTCCGGCCGAGGTCAGCGACAGCGGCGGGATGGCCGTGGCCCGGCACCCGCACACCGGGCTGGCGACGGTCACCCTGCTCTTCGAGGGGCAGATCGAGCACATCGACTCGACCGGCTTCGCCAACACCGTCCGGCCCGACGAGGTCAACCTCATGATCGCCGGGCAGGGTGTCTCGCACTCGGAGTTCTCCACCGAGGACACGGCTCGCCTCCACGGGGTGCAGCTCTGGTACGCGCTCCCCGACGACCTGCGGCACGGCCCGGCCGGCTCGCAGCACCACGTCTCCGAGGTGTCCGAGCAGCCCGGCGGGCGCGTCCGCACCCACCTCGGGGTCCTTGGTGGGCTCACCTCGCCGGTGGACACGCGCGTGCCCGCGGTGGCCGGCGAGGTGACGATCGACCCCGGTCAGGGGGTCGACCTCGATCTCGACGCCCGCTTCGAGCACGGGATCCTCGTCGACGCGGGCCGACTGACGGTCGTCGTCGACGGCCACCGTCAGAGCGTGGCGGCCACGGAGCTGGCCCACCTGCCCCTCGGCCCCACACACCTCCGGCTCGAGGCCGGGGACGAGCCCGTCCGCGCGGTGATCATCGGCGGCGAGCCCTTCGCCGAGCGGATCGTCATGTGGTGGAACTTCGTCGGCCGCAGCCACGAGGAGATCGTCGCCCACCGGCAGGCCTGGCAGGCCGAGATCGGCGCCGAGCTCGGTGACGTCGTCGCGGGTCAGCAGTTCGGGCCCTTCCCGCCCGACCAGCCGGACCCGCTGCCCGCACCACCGCTGCCCCACGTGCGGATGAAGCCGCGGGAGCAGTAGCGAGGCGACTCAGGCAGGGACGATGTTGACCAGCTTGGGCGCGCGGACGATGACCTTGCGCACGCCCTCCGCGGTGGCCTCCTTGACCTTGTCGCGGTCGAGCGCGAGCGCCTCGAGGTCCCCGTCGCTGATGTCGGCCGGGACCTCGACGCGGTCGCGGACCTTGCCCTTGATCTGGATGACGCAGGTGACGCTCGAGTCGACCATCTTGGACTCGTCCGCGACGGGGAAGGGCTCCTGGCTCAGCGACTGCTCGTGCCCCAGCCGGGACCACAGCTCCTCCGCGAGGTGCGGGGCGACCGGGGCGACCATGAGCACGAGCGGCTCAGCGGCAGCGCGGGGCACGGCCTCGAGCTTGGTCAGGGCATTGTTCAGCTCGATCAGGCGGGCGATGGCGGTGTTGAAGCCGAGCGCCCCGTAGTCCTCGCTCACCGCGGCGATGGTGCGGTGCAGGAGGCGCTCGGTGTCGGCATCGAGCGCGTCCTCGGTGACGCGCACCTCGCCGGTCTCCTCGTCGATGACATTGCGCCACAGACGCTGCAGGAAGCGCTGGCTGCCGACGACGGCCCGCGTCTCCCAGGGCTTGGACTGGTCCAGCGGGCCGAGTGACATCTCGTAGACGCGGAAGGTGTCGGCACCGAACTGCTCGTACATCTCGTCCGGGCTGACGGCGTTCTTCAGCGACTTGCCGATCTTGCCGTACTCCTGCGTGACGCTCTGGCCCTGCCAGGTGAAGGTCGCCTCACCATCAGCGCCCGCGTGCTCCTCGACCTCGGATGCCGGCACCGGCTGGCCGCGGTCGTCGCGGTAGGCGTGAGCCTGGATGTAGCCCTGGGAGAAGTACTTGCGGAAGGGCTCCTCGCTGCTCACGTGACCGAGGTCGAAGAGCACCTTGTGCCAGAATCGGGCGTAGAGCAGGTGGAGCACGGCGTGCTCGACGCCGCCGATGTACAGGTCGACGCCACCCGGGTCGCGGCTGCCCTCGGGCGCCCCCGCGACGGTCTCCTCGCGCGGACCGACCCAGTAGGCCTCGTTGTCGGGGTCGACGAGGGCCTCGCTGTTGGCCGGGTCGAGGTAGCGCAGGTAGTACCAGCACGAGCCGGCCCAGTTGGGCATGGTGTTGGTCTCGCGGCGGTACGTCTTCGGTCCGTCGCCGAGGTCGAGCTCGACCTCGACCCACTCGGTGGCGCGACCGAGCGGCGGCTCGGGCTCGCTGCTCGCGTCGTCCGGCTCGAAGGTGCGCGGGCTGTAGTGCTCCACCTCGGGCAGCTCGACCGGGAGCATCGACTCGGGCAGCGCGTGTGCCACGCCCTCCTCGTCGAAGACGATCGGGAAGGGCTCGCCCCAGTAGCGCTGCCGGGAGAAGAGCCAGTCGCGCAGCTTGTAGTTGACCGTGCCGTGGCCGACGCCCCGCTCCTGCAGCCATGCGGTGATCCGCTCCTTGGCCTCGGTGACGTCCAGCCCGTCGAGGCTCACCTCGTCGTTGGTCGAGGCCGTGGCCACACCATCGGCGACGAAGGGGGCGGACTCGTCGATCTCCCCGTCCCGCGGGGCGATGACGTGCCGGATCGGCAGGTCGAAGGCGCGCGCGTAGTCGAAGTCGCGGGCGTCGTGCGCCGGCACGGCCATGATCGCGCCGGTGCCGTAGCCCATGAGGACGTAGTCGGCGACGAAGACCGGGATCTGCTCGCCGGTGACCGGGTTGGTCGCCCACCCGCCGGTGAAGACCCCGGTCTTGTCCTTGGTCTCGATCTGGCGCTCGACCTCGGTCTTGCGACCGGCGGCGTCACGGTAGGTCGCGACGGCCTCGGCGGGCGTGGCCGCGCCACCGGTCCACGCGCCCTTCGTCCCCTCGGGCCAGTCGCCCTGCGGGACAAGGGAGTCGACGAGCGGGTGCTCCGGGGCCAGCACCATGAAGGTCGCCCCGAAGAGGGTGTCCGGTCGGGTCGTGAAGACCTCGATGCCGTGCTCGCTGGCGTCGGCCGCGGTGGCGGTGAAGGTCACCGAGGCACCGTCGCTGCGCCCGATCCAGTTGCGCTGCATGGCCTTGACCTTGTGCGGCCAGTCGACGCGATCGAGGTCGTCCGCGAGGCGGTCGGCGTAGGAGGTGATCCGCATCATCCACTGACGCAGGTTGGCCTTGAAGACCGGGTAGTTGCCGCGCTCGGAGCGACCCTCGGCGGTGACCTCCTCGTTGGCCAGCACGGTGCCCAGGCCGGGGGCCCAGTTCACCGGGGCGTGGCTGGTATAGGCGAGGCGGTACTCGTCGAGGATCTCGGCCCGCTCGGGACCGGACAGCTGCGACCAGGTGCGGGTCTCCCCGTCCGGCAGGGCGCGGGCGCCGGAGGCGAACTCCTCGATCAGCTCGTCGATGGGCCGCGCCCTGCCGAGGCCACCGTCGGGACGCGGCGCCTCCTCGTCGTACCAGGCATTGTGGATCTGCAGGAAGATCCACTGGGTCCACTTGTAGTAGTCGGGGTCGATCGTCGCGAAGGCGCGACGGTCGTCGTGGCCGAGGCCGAGGCGGCGCAGCTGCCGCTTCATCACGACCATGTTGGCCTCGGTCGTCGTGCGCGGGTGCTGACCGGTCTGCACGGCGAACTGCTCCGCCGGGAGGCCGAAGGCGTCGTACCCGAGGGTGTGCAGGACGTTCTTGCCGAGCATCCGCTGGTAGCGCGCGTAGACATCGGTGGCGATGTAGCCGAGCGGGTGGCCGACGTGCAGGCCGGCGCCCGAGGGGTAAGGGAACATGTCGAGGATGAGCATGTGCCCGTCGTGCTCGCGCACGCGCTCCGGCTCGGCCCAGGGACCGGCGGGATTGGGCGCACGGAAGGTCCCCAGCTCCTCCCAACGGTCCTGCCAGCCGGTCTCGATCCGGCCGGCCATCTCCGCGGTGTAGCGGTACGGCGTCTCGCTCATCAGTGCTGGTTCTCCCGGGGTCGTGGCGGTCGGCCCCAAGACTACTTGTCCTCCGAACGCGCCTGCTCCAGCGCCTCGGTGATGCCCGGCTCGGTGCTCCCGAGGACCGGGTCGCGGTGACTGATGACGTCGGCGGCGGCCTTGACGTTGGCGAGGTACTCCCTTCGCTCCCCCGAGCTCCAGGCCTGCTCCTGCTCGCGAGCGCTCTCGTCACCGACCCCGACGGTGTCCAGACCGATGGCATTGCACACCGCGACCGCGCGGGGCACGTGGTAGCTCTGCGAGACGATGATCGCGTCGGGGACCGCGAAGACCTCCTTCGCGCGCACGCAGGTGTCATAGGTGCCGCGTCCGGCGAAGTCCCGGACCACCCGGTCCTTCGGGATGCCCGCGTCGACGAGGTGGTCGCGCATCGCCGTCGGCTCGTCGTACTCCCGGGTGCGGTTGTCCCCGCTCACGAGGACCGCGTCGACGCGCCCCTCCTCGTAGAGGCGGTGGGCCACCTCGAGCCGGCCCTCGAGGAAGGGCGTGGGCTCCCCCTGCGCCGTCAGCCCGGCGCCGAGGACGATGGCGACGGCCCGCTCGGGGGCCTCCTCGACGGTGTGGACCTGCCCGTCGGCGCTGCCCGCGACCCAGACATTGGGACCCACGACCGCCGCAGCGGCGAGCGCCACCACTGCGCCCAGGGCCCACCACCGGCGGCGTCCCCTCACCACCGGTTGTGCACCTCCTCGCACCAGCCGACGAGGTCGACGAAGGGGGTGACCCGCCCCTCGTCGTCGGTGAAGGTCCCCGACCAGTGACCGAAGCACTGGTCGGTGTGGGCGGCGAGGAGCCCGAGGTCGGTGTGCGTCGCCTTGAGGTGGAAGGGGGTGAAGGTCGCCTCCAGCCCGCCACCGGTGACCCGCCAGGGCTCGCGCCAGCGCGCGATGTCGTAGTCGAAGGTCAGCTCGACCGGGATGTGATGCAGCCGCCCGTCGATGACGACGGCGTTCTCCGTGGAGCCGGTGCCCTCGGTCCAGCGACCGCCGACCTGGACTCCGATGGTGCGCCCATCCGTCGTGCCGGACCCGGCACCCCAGTTCCACCGGATGTCGTGGGGCCACCGGCCGCGGCCGTGGTCGAGGACGGCCCAGGCGCGCCCTTCGTCCAGCTCGACGGTGCGTCCGTCGAGGATGAGGTGACCGCTCGCCGGCCGCGCCACGTCCTTGACGGTGTACTGGAAGCGGATGTCGCTCCACGGCACGACGACCGACAGGCGCTCGTGACCCGGCGGCAGCGTGGCGACCACCTCGAAGGAGGCCCCCGCGATCCGGCCGCGCAGCCGAGTCCCGCCCTCGACCTCGTCGATGTCGACGGCGATTCCGCGGGTCCGGGCGCGAACGGGCCCGCTGCCCAGGCTCTCGGGGAGCGTCACCCCACGCGGTGGCACGAGGGTCGCCTGGCGGTGCCACTCCCGACCGGTCCCGATCTCGCGGACCCACACCTCGAGCACCGCTGCGAAGTCGATCGAGGAGACAGTGACCCCGAGCAGGTGGGTGTCAGTCATGACGCCCCAGTACTCCCAGCGCTTGTTGCGCCCCCTCCCGCGCCCGAGGCCGGCCGTGTCCACCAGGGGCTGCCGGGCCCAGCCGACGGCGGCCGGGTTGAGCCGACCGCCGGTGTCGGTCAGGGACACCGGCGCGGTGATCTCGGGTAGGGGCATCTGCTCTCCTGATGCTGGACGGGGGCCTTTGGCAGAGTGTGCCGTATGAGCACCAACACACGGACCGAAACCGTCCTGGCGCGACTCGGCGAGACACAGGTGCGTCGCGAGAAGCTCTACCGCCGGTCGTCGGCATCCTCACCCACGGCGACGGACCGCGCGTCCTCCTGCGCGCCGACATGGACGCCCTGCCGGTCGAGGAGGACACCGGGCTCGACTACGCCAGCACGGCGACCTCCACCGACGCGGACGGCCGGGGAGGTCCCCGTCGCCCACGCCTGCGGCCACGACGTGCACGTCACCTGCCTGCTCGAGGCGGCCGACCTCCTGGCCGGGGCGAAGGGGGCGTGGTCCGGGACCGTCGTCGCGCTCTTCCAGCCGTCCGAGGAGCTCGGCGACGGCGCGCAGACGATGGTCGACGACGGGCTCGCCGACGTGGTCGGGCCGGTCGACGTCGCGATGGGGCAGCACGTGCTCGCCTTCCCCTCCGGGACGGTCGGCACCCGAGCCGGGTCGATGCTCTCGGCGGCCGACAGCATCCGGATCACCGTCCACGGGCGGGGGTCCCACGGGTCGATGCCGCAGACGGCCATCGACCCCGTGGTCCTCGCGTCGATGATCGTCCTGCGCCTGCAGACGATCGTCTCCCGGGAGATCGGCCCGACCGAGCCGGCCGTCGTCACCGTGGGCTCGATCCACGCCGGGACCAAGAGCAATGTCATCGGCGACCAGGCCGTGCTCGAGGTCAACACGCGCACCTACTCCGAGGAGACCCGCCGGCGCGTCCTCGACGCGATCCAGCGGATGGTCGTCGCGGAGTGCCAGGCCTCGCAGAGCCCGAAGGATCCCGAGTTCGAGCTCTACGACGGCTTCCCGACGACGGTCAACGACGAGGAGACCACCGCGACCGTGCGGGCGGCCTTCGACGAGCACTTCGGTGACGACGCGACCGACCTGCCGCTGCAGTCGGCGAGCGAGGACTTCAGCGACATCCCCGATGCCCTCGGCGTCCCCGCCAACCACTCCCCCGCCTTCGCACCGGTCATCCAGCCCACCCTCGACACCGGCACCCGCGCACTGGTCGTCGCTGCCCTGGCGCACCTGTCGTGATGGACGAACGCCTGGCCCGCCTCGGCCTCCCCGGGATCATCGACATCCACACGCACTTCATGCCCCAGCGGGTGCTGGACAAGGTGTGGGCCTACTTCGACTCCGCCGGACCGCTCATCGGGCGACCCTGGCCGATCACCTACCGCACCGAGGAGGCGGAGCGGCTCGCGACGCTGCGCTCCTTCGGGGTGCGGGCCTTCCCTTCGCTCAACTACGCGCACAAGCCCGGCATGGCGGCCTGGCTCAACGACTGGTCGAGCGACTTCGCCCGGCACCATCCGGACGTCCTCCACTCAGCGACCTTCTACCCCGAGCCCGGAGCCGGCGAGTACACCCGCGCCGCGATCGACGACGGGGCACAGGTCTTCAAGGTCCACGTCCAGGTCGGTGACTACGACCTCGCCGACCCCCTGCTCGACGACGTCTGGACCACCCTCGAGGAGTCGGGGACGCCGATCGTCGCGCACGCGGGCAATGGTCCCGCGCCGGGGAGGTTCACCGGGCCGCAGGGCGTGCGAGACCTCCTGCGCCGCCACCCCGACCTCGTGCTCGTCATCGCCCACATGGGCATGCCCGACTACGGCGACTTCCTCGACATCGCCGCCGAGCACCCCCGGGTGCACCTCGACACGACGATGGCCTTCACCGCCTTCACCGAGGCCGACGCCCCCTTCCCCCGCGAGCGCCTCGACGACCTGCACACACTCGGTGACCGGGTGCTCTTCGGCAGCGACTTCCCCAACATCCCCTACCCCTATGCCGAGGCCGTCGACGCCGTCATCGACCTGGGCCTCGGTGACGACTGGGTGCGAGGAGTGCTGCACGACAACGCTGCCCGACTGCTCGGGCTGGAGGCCGGTCCACCGATCGGTTGAGCGGAGCTCCCACCTTCTGCGCGATGTGGGCGTGCCTTCCCCGGTGATGCCATTGAGGGCACCGGGAAACGCACCCGACACCCACCGCACTCGAAAGGTTCCCGACCCATGACCAAGCTCCTCAACTCCGCCTTCGTCTACATGGTCCTCGGCGTGAGCTCCGGGCTCTTCTACCGCGAGTTCACCAAGGCCAACGACTTCCCCGAGGGCGCCTTCACCCAGCTCGGCCTGGCGCACACGCACCTGCTCACCCTCGGCTTCATCGTCCTGCTCATCGTGCTCGCGCTGGAGAAGGTCTTCACCCTCTCCGCCAGCGGGCGGCTCTTCGACTGGTTCTTCTGGGTCTACAACGCCGGTGTGGTGCTCACGTCGGGCATGCTCATCTGGCACGGCTCCCTCACGGTCCTCGGCCAGGAGTCGAGCGCGATGATCTCCGGCATCGCCGGACTCGGACACATCGCCCTCACCGTCGGCATGGTCCTGCTCTTCGTCCTGCTCCGCCGCGCGATCGCACGGCCCTCAGTGGCGCAGGTGTGACAGGAGGATCCCCACAGGGATGCTCAGCGCGAGCACGAGGAGCATGGCCCGGTAGGCGTGGCCCACGAGGCCGCTCCTGCCGGGCCAGGCGGCCCGCAAGCCGAGGACCAGCGCGACGACGAGCAGCACCGACCCGAGGTCGACGAGCAGCGGTGTCGCGACGAGGGTGCCGCCGATGACGAGGAGGCTGCCGAGGTTCCACCCGGCCAGCTGGGCCCACCCGGCACGGTCGGGTCGCCGATCCTTCGGGTGCATCAGGCCCATGACGTACTGGGCCACGCCCATGACGAGCACGAGGT
>JBQGNO010000093.1:0-11308 GCA_052087725.1 Janibacter sp.
GCGACGGTGGCGCTGATGGCGCGGCCGGTGACGGCGGTGCCGATGGTGGTGCAGGTGACGGCGGTGCCGATGGCGCGGCCGGCGATGGCGGCGCCGATGGTGCTGCCGGCGACGGTGGAGCCGACGGGGGCGCCTGAGTGAGCGAACCCCACGGGGCCGGTGCACCGCAGCGGTGCGCCGGCCTCGGCCGCATCCTCGACCTCGATCTCGCCGGGCTCGACGAGATCTGGGGCCGCCGCCCCCGGCACGTCCCCGCGCAGGCGCTGCCGACCCCCTTCGCCGACCTGCTGAGCACGCAGGACGTCGACGACCTCCTCTCCCGTCGCGGGCTGCGTGCCCCCTTCCTCCGCGTGGCCAAGGAGGGGCGCACCCTGCCCGATGCCGACTTCACCCGCGGTGGAGGCGTCGGTGCGGCCATCTCCGACCAGCTCGACGACACGTCCCTGCTCCGGCTCTTCGCAGGCGGCCACACCCTGGTGCTCCAGGGGCTGCACCGCTCGCACCCGCCGCTGCTGACCTTCGCGCAGGAGCTCGCCGCCGACCTCGGGCACCCCGTGCAGGTCAATGCCTATGTGACCCCGGCCCAGAGCACCGGATTCTCCGCCCACTACGACGTCCACGACGTCTTCGTGCTGCAGACCGCGGGGGAGAAGCGCTGGCGCCTCCACCCCCCGGTCCACCCCCACCCCCTGCGCGACCAGCCGTGGCAGCAGCGCGAGGACGCCGTCGCGGCAGCGGCCGAGGCCGAGCCGTATCTCGAGGTCACGCTGCAGCCCGGCGACGTCCTCTACGTGCCCCGCGGGTGGTTGCACGCGGCCACCGCGCTCGGGGGCGTGAGCACCCACATCACCGTCGGAGTGCACGTGTGGCACCGCGGTCACCTCGCCGAGTCCCTCGTCGACGAGGCACGAAGGGCGGTGGCCGCCAACGCCGCCCAGCGCACCTCCCTTCGTCCGGGCGTGGACGTCGGTGACGTCGAGGACATCGGTGACGACCTCGAGCAGGTACGGGCCGCGCTCCTCGAGGCGCTCGCCGCGGTCGACGGTGCCCAGGTCGCCGCGACCCTCGAGGCGCGGCACCGGTCCGGGCAGCGCCCCGAGCCGGTGCCCCCGGTGGCCACCACCGAGTCCGCCGCCGGCCCGGACGACCGACTGGCGAGGGCCGTGCGACCACGGGCCCACCTGCGCGCCCGCGTCCACCGGCGCGGGGGTGAGCCGACGCTCGTCTCCCGCGCGGGACGACTGGCGCTGACCGACGACGAGGCCGAGCTCGTCGAGCAGTGGCTGGTCCATGAGGAGGCCGTCGACCTGGGGCCACAGCTGGCGCGTCGCCTGCTCCTCGCGGGTGTGGGCAGCCTCCGCGGCCGGGGACCGGCCGCGTAGGGTCGATCGCGTGAGCCAGACCGCCCAGACCCCGCGCTTCCGGTGCTCGATCGCCGCCCGTGAGCGGGGCGACGTGCCCATCGGTACGGCGGTGCCCGCGCCCTACTGGATGCTCGTGGGGCACCCCGGCCCGTGGCCGGCCAAGCCGATCATGGCCGACCCCCTCACGGAGGTCGCGGACGAGCTCTCTGCCGAGCTGGGGCGGTTCGGTGCCCGGCTGCAGCTCGTGCGTCGCCACGGTCGGCTCGAGGGTGACCTCGTCGAGGCCGATGGCGACCAGCCGGTCTTCCTCGTCGACGTGCGTCGTGGTCTCATCGGACGCTCGACGTGGCAGACCCCGCAGGACCTCGTCGCCCTCGCGCGCCGCTTCGACGACCTGCCCGACCCGAGCGAGGAGCCGCTCTTCCTCGTGTGCACCCACGGGCGCAAGGACGTGTGCTGCGCCATCGACGGCCGGGTGGTCGCCGCCGTCCTCGACGACGTGCTGCCCGGTGCGGTGTGGGAGACGACGCACCTCGGAGGCGACCGCTTCGCTGGCAACGCCGCGATCCTGCCCGAGGGATCGATGTATGGGCGCCTCGACGGGCAGAGCGCTCCCCAGGTCGTCCTCGACCACCTCGACGGGCGCGTCGACCTCGAGCGGTGGCGTGGCCGGTGCGCCTGGCCTCCGGCGGCGCAGGTGGCCGTCCACGACCTCCTCGGCAGCGAGCCGCAGGCCCGGCTGGCCGACCTGCCCGACCCCGTGATCACGGTGCTCGACAGCGACCGGTGGCAGGTCGACGTCGATGTCGACGGGACGGTGCACCGGCGGGTCGTCACCCGCTCGATGAGCGAGGCGCACCAGCTCACCTGCAGTGGAGGCAGCAAGCCCCAGGCCGTCTTCACGGTGAGCACCCCTGCCTGACGGCTCCGCTCGCACCCCTCACTGACGTGCTACATATGCTTGACGTCACAACCGGGGGCGTGTTGATAATGCGAGGTCGCCGAACCCGGCGGCACGGGTCACGGCGTCGTGACGGCCCTCGTCGGGGACTCGTTCGTCGGTCGGGCCGTGACCGAGCCCGACCGGGAGGATGCCCATGGACACCCCGCTCTTCGCCCCGCCCCGCATCCGTGTCGACGAGCGTTCCGACGGTGGGCTGCTGCTGAGGTCGGACCACCCGCTGGGGGAGTACCCGACCACGGTGCTCCACGCCTTCCGCGAGTGGGTCGAGCGCGATCCCGACCACGTCCTCGTGGGTGAGCGGGACGGCGACGACGCATGGCGGGAGGTCACCTACGGCGAGGCCGACGGGTGGATCCGCTCCATCAGCCAGGCCCTGCTCGACCTGGGCCTCGGGCCGGATCGTCCCCTCCTCATGCTCTCGGGGAACGGTGTCGCCCACATGCTCATGGCGATGGGCGCGCTCGGTGTGGGCATCCCGATCGCTCCCACGAGCGTGGCCTACTCGCTGCTGTCGCGCGACCATGCCCGGATCAGGGAGATCGCCGAGCTGATCACCCCGGGCGCCGTCTTCGCCGATGACGGCCACGCCTTCGAGGAGGCCATCGGCTCCCTCGGGAGCCTCCCGCGGATCGTCGCCAGCGGGCCGGGTGGCCACACCCTGGACGGGATGCGGGAGACCCCTGTCACGGAGGCCGTGGAGGAGGCCTTCGCGGCGATCACCGGGGACTCGATCGCCAAGATCCAGTTCACCTCCGGGTCGACCGGCTCGCCGAAGGGGGTGCTCGTCACCCACCGGATGTGGTCGGCGGACCAGCAGATGATGCGAGAGGTCTGGCCCTTCCTCGCCGAGGAGCGGCCGGTCATCGTCGACTGGCTGCCCTGGAGCCACACCTTCGGGGGCAACCACAACGTCGGAATGGTCCTCGTCAACGGCGGATCGCTCTACATCGACGGCGGCCGGCCGGCGCCCGGGGCCTTCGAGGCGACGCTGCGCAATGTCTCCGACCGACCGCCGACGATCTACTTCAACGTGCCGGCGGGCTTCGCCCAGCTCATCCCTGCCCTGGAGAACGACCCCGAGTTCGCCACGACCTTCTTCTCCCGGCTGCGGCTGCTCTTCAACGCCGCAGCCGCTCTCCCCTCGGCCCAGCGCGAGCGGCTGCGTGCGGTCGCCGAGAGGACGACCGGGCACCCCGTCCCCATCACCGGCTCGTGGGGGCTGACCGAGACCGCGCCCGCGGTGACCAATGCCCACTACGACTTCGACGAGGCGGACAACATCGGCGTGCCGCTCCCCGGTACGGAGGTGCTGCTCGCACCCGACGGCGAGGCCTACGAGATCCGGGCCCGTGGCCCGATGGTCACGCCCGGCTACATCGGCCGCCCCGAGCTGACCGCCGAGGCCTTCGACGAGGAGGGCTTCTACCGCACCGGCGACGCGGTGACCCTCGCCGACCCGGAGGACCCCAACCGTGGGCTGCTCTTCCGTGGCCGGCTCGCGGAGGACTTCAAGCTCGACACGGGCACCTTCGTCCGCGTCGGCGCCGTGCGCACCGCCCTGCTCTCCTCCTGTCCGCTGCTTGGCGACGCGGTGATCACCGGCGAGGGCGCCTCCGAGGCGGGCGCGCTCGCCTGGCCCAACGCGGCCGAGGTCGAGCGGGTGCTCGGCCGGGCACCGGCCTTCGACGGCGAGGTCATCGTCGACCCCGAGCTCGCCGAGCACATCGCTGCGGCGCTGGCCGAGCACAACGGCCGCACCGGATCCGCCGGCCAGGTGCGCCGGGTCCTCCTGATGTCCGGGGCGGCCGACCTCGACTCCGGTGAGATCACCGACAAGGGCTACGTCAACCAGCGCAAGGTCCGCGGGCTGCGCGGGCACCTGGTCGAGCGCCTGTACGCCGACGACGGCGATGCCGCCGTCATCACCCCCGCAAGGAGTGCCTCATGAAGTTCACCGACACTGCCGTGCCCGCGGGGATGGTGTGGTCCTCCCCCTTCGCCAAGTGGCAGGGGAGCCTCGCCGGCGTCTCGAGCCTCGACCTCGCCGCCTCCGTGACGACGCGGGCGCTCACGGACCGCGGCGTCGAGGCGTCCGGGCTCGCCGGGGTCGTGCTCGGCTGGTCCGTCCCGCAGCCGGACATCTTCTACGGCGCTCCGCTCCTCGCGGCACGGATCGGCGCCGAGGGCATCAGCGGCCCGATGGTCAGTCAGGCGTGCGCCACCTCGGTGGCGGCGCTGCAGGCGGCTGCGGCCGCCCGGTCCGGTGACGACGTCCAGCTCGTCGTGACGACCGACCGCACGAGCAACGGCCCGACGCTGCTCTACCCCAACCCTGCCGGGCCCGGAGGCTCCCCGACGACGACCCACTGGGTCCTCGACAGCTTCGCCCGGGACCCGTGGGCCGGGACCGGCATGCTCGCCGCCGGTGACCTCGTGGCGCGCGAAGGGGGCTTCACCCGAGAGCAGGCCGACGAGCTGACGGTGCTGCGCTCGGAGCAGTACGCCACCTCGCTGGCCGACGACCGGGCCTTCCAGCGGCGCTACCTGGTCCCCGTCGCGGTCGGCCGTGGCCGCCGCGCGGTGACCCTCGACGCCGACGAAGGGGTGCGCCCCGCCGATGCCGCGGGCATCGCCGACCTGATGACGGTCGACCCGGAAGGGGTCCACACCTTCGCGAGCCAGACCCATCCGGCCGATGGCTGCGCCGGCGCGGTGGTGACCTCGACCGCCCGGGCCCGGGAGCTCTCCGGAGGCGAAGGGGTGGTGAGCCTCCTCGCGACCGGCACCGCCCGGGTCGGTGCCTCGCGGATGCCCGAGGCGCCGGTCCCTGCGGCTCGAGCTGCGCTGGACGCGGCGGGGCTGACGATCGACGACGTCGACCTCGTGACCACGCACAACCCCTTCGCGGTCAACGACCTCTACTTCGCCCGCGAGACGGGCTACCCGGTGGAGCGGATGAACGTGCGCGGATCCAGCCTCGTCTTCGGTCACCCGCAGGGGCCGACCGGCCTGCGCTCCGTCGCCGAGCTCGTCGAGGAGCTGCGGGTGCGCGGCGGCGGGGTGGGGCTCTTCACCGGGTGCGCGGCCGGCGACACCGGGATGGCGCTGGTGGTCCGGGTCGAGGACTGACCCGACCACCCGGGTGGCACCGGTCTGCGGCTATCCTCCGGTTTCATGACCACGACGCAACAGGCGGCCACCGCAGCAGACGACCACCTCGCCGACTGGGCCGACAGGCAGGCCAAGGCAGAGGCGATGATCCCCCTCGTGGGACGGCTCTACCGGGAGAACGGCGTGGTGACCTCGATCCACGGCCGCACGCTCCTCGGTCAGTCGCCGACCGACATCCTCAAGGCACACCGGTTCACCCGCCGCGTCGATGTCGAGCTCACCGTGGCCGACACCCTCCCGGTGCTCGAGGCGCTCGCCACCCTCGACCTCGGCCCCGCGTCCGTCGACATCGCGCGGCTGCACAGCCGTCGCCTCGAGACGGGCGAGGGCGTCCCCCTCGAGGACTTCCTGCGTACCGAGCTCGCCGACGTCGTCGGTCAGGGTGACGGCGGCGGCGAGGGGACGACCGACGTCGTCCTCTACGGCTTCGGTCGCATCGGTCGGCTCCTGGCCCGCATCCTCATCGAGCACGCCGGTGCCGGCCACGGCCTGCGCCTGCGCGCCATCGTCGTGCGCAAGGGCGCCGACAACGACCTCGTCAAGCGCGCCAGTCTCCTGCGTCGCGACTCCGTGCACGGCTCCTTCGCCGGCACGATCACCGTCGACGAGGAGAACAGCACGATCCTGGCCAACGGGACCCTGATCCAGGTCATCTACTCCGACGACCCGAGCACCGTCGACTACACGCAGTACGGTATCGACGACGCGATCGTCGTCGACAACACCGGCCGGTGGCGCGACGAGGAGGGCCTGCAGCAGCACCTGAAGAGCACCGGCGTCTCCCGCGTGCTCCTCACGGCGCCCGGCAAGGGCGGTGTCCCCAACATCGTCAGCGGCATCAACGACGCGATGATCGGTGATGACGACCAGGTCGTCTCGGCCGCCTCGTGCACGACCAACGCCATCGTCCCGACGCTCAAGGCCGTCAACGACGAGTACGGCATCGTCGGCGGGCACATCGAGACAGTGCACTCCTTCACGAACGACCAGAACCTCACCGACAACTTCCACAAGGGCGAGCGTCGCGGTCGCTCCGCGTCGCTGAACATGGTCCTCACCGAGACCGGGGCGGCCAAGGCCGTGGCCAAGGCGCTGCCCGAGCTCGAGGGCCTGCTCACCGGCAATGCGATCCGCGTGCCCACCCCCAATGTCTCGATGGCCATCCTCAACCTCACGCTGAAGACGACGGTCGAGGCCGATGCCCTCAACGACTACCTGCGGCAGACCTCGCTGTACGGCGAGATGCACAAGCAGCTGGACTTCATCGACAGCCCCGAGGTCGTCTCCACCGACTTCGTGGGCAACCGGCACGCGGGCATCGTCGACGGTCGGGCCACGATCACCGCAGGTGACCGCGCGATCCTCTACGTCTGGTACGACAACGAGTTCGGCTACTCCTGCCAGGTCGTGCGCGTGCTCGAGGAGATGGCCAAGGTCCACCCGCCGGCCTTCCCGCGCCTCTGACGGTCAGGATCGACGTCAGGACGTCGGGGACGTGAGCTCCTCGACCTCGAGCTCGTGGCCACCGCAGGTGCGGTCCTCCTCGACGTCCTGCGCGATCCGCCCGGCGTTGACCATGGACAGGGAGTCGTAGGTCGGGCTGCCGGAGATCACCGCGCGGAACTGGTACCGGGTCAGCGACTGTGCGCCGCAGTCCTCCCCGAAGGTCAGCACGTCGAAGGAGTGCGGCTGCCCGACGAGCTCGCCGTCCGTCTGGCCGATGAAGTGGCGCAGGGTCCCGGCCCCGGTGAAGGTCCCGACCTGGATCCGGTTGCCGTCGAGGTCGGGCCGGTGCTTGTGACCGTTGATCCGTAGTGCTCCGGGGACATCGTCGAGGGCCGCCGGCTCGTGCGACACGGTGAGGTCCGGAGCGGGGCGGTCGCCCCACGCCTCCAGCCAGCGGTCGCGTGCCTCGTGCTGGTTGTCCTCATCGCCCCGAAGGGGGTCGTTGAAGTAGCGCGGGTCGTTGAAGCCGGCGATCCGCAGCCCGCCCACGCTCACCTGCTGGTACTCGCCAGGCTTCGGCTCCAGCAGGACCACGCCGTCGGTGTTGGCCATCTGGTCGAGCACGCGGGTGTCGGCACGCGAGCTCGCATCGTGGTTGCCGCGGACGAAGACGTAGGGGACGCCGAGCGAGGAGATGCTCCGGTGCAGGTCGCTGACGCCGGCCTCGACATTGCCGAAGGTCAGCAGGTCGCCGGAGTCGATGACGACGTCGATCCCCTGCTCCTCGATGATCGTGCGCATCAGGGCGTACTCGTTCGTCGAGTGGATGTCGGAGACGAGCAGGACCGTGACCGCGCTCTCCGTGGGGATCCGGTGCGGTGCGTACTCCTGCTGCAGGGCGGTCGACAGCGCGAGCAGGTTGCGCAGGTAGGGCGTCGCCTGGTCGGCGCGCTTCTCGATGTCCCCGAGCAGGCCGCGGTTGGACGCAGCCAGCTCGAGCAGCCCGGTGGAGTGCAGCGACTGCAGCCGGCCGGGGCTGTAGGTCTGCTGGGCGCCGAGGCCGACGCCGGCGCAGGTCACCGCGGTGACGAGGGCGCCACCGACGAGGCTGCGTCGCCCGGGGGCCCCGCGGCGGTGCAGCCCGATACCGAGCAGGACGACCCCGAGCCCGGCGATGGCGCCACCGGCGAAGCGCAGGCCCACCCCGGTCGCCGCCTCCCGGATGACCCGCGAGCGCTCGGTCGCGCTGACGTCGAGGGCGGACGGGGTGAGCTCGCCCGCCTCCACGAGCTCGGTGATCTCCGGCTTGACGCGCGGCTCGACGCGGATGCCCGGGGCGAGCCCGGCGAAGTCCGCGGACGCGCTGCCGACGACGGTGTCCGCGCCGATGCGCGAGAGGTCCCCCCAGCCGGACGACAGGCGCACCTCGGCCGCGTAGTAGTCGGTCTCGATGGTCACCGGCCACAGCGAGGCCGCGATCATCCCACCGGTGAGCGAGGCCATGGCGACGAGGAGGGCCAGGGCGAGCGGCCGCAGTCGGGTGGTCCATCGCACGGGCCTCACTGTAGGCGTCCGTGCACCACGGCCGGGAGGCCGACCGGCATCGCTTTGCTACTCGCCGGTAATGCGGACTAGTCTCTCCTCATGGATGCTGATGCCATTGTCGTGGGTCACGGGCTCGCCGGACTCGTCGCCGCGGCGGAGCTCGCGGATGCCGGGCGTCGGGTCGTCATCGTCGACCAGGAGAGTGCGGCCAACATCGGTGGTCAGGCGCACTGGTCCTTCGGTGGACTCTTCTTCATCGACAGCCCCGAGCAGCGGCGGATGGGCATCAAGGACACGATGGACCTCGCGTACGCGGACTGGATGAACACCGCCGGGTTCGACCGCGAGGAGGACCACTGGCCCCGGCAGTGGGCGCAGGCCTACCTCGACTTCGCCGCGGGCGAGAAGCGCTCCTGGCTGCACGAGCAGGGCATGCGCTGGTTCCCCATCGTCGGCTGGGCCGAGCGTGGTGACGGCTCGGCGCACGGCCACGGCAACTCCGTGCCGCGCTTCCACATCACGTGGGGGACCGGCCCGGGGGTGGCCGCCCCCTTCGTCCGGAGGGTCGAGGAGGCCGTGGCTGCCGGCCTGGTCACCTATGCCCACCGCCACCGCGTCGACGAGCTCATCGTCGAGGACGGCGCCGTCGTCGGGGTCCGCGGTGCGCGGCTGGCCGACGACCCGGCCGAGCGGGGGATCGCGACCAACCGCGACAGCGTGGGCGGCTTCGAGCTGCGCGCCCCCGTTGTCCTCGTCGCCTCCGGCGGTATCGGCGCCAACCACGATCTGGTCCGGGCGAACTGGCCCGAGCGCCTGGGGGCCCCGCCGGCGCACATGCTCACGGGGGTCCCTGCCCACGTCGACGGCCGCATGATCGGGATCACCGAGGCCGCCGGGGCCAACCTCATCAACCGTGACCGCATGTGGCACTACGTCGAGGGCATCGACAACCACACCCCGATCTGGGACCGCCACGGCATCCGGATCCTCCCCGGGCCGAGCTCGATGTGGCTTGACGCCGAGGGCAACCGCCTGCCGGCGCCGCTGCTGCCCGGCTACGACACCCTCGGCACCCTCGAGCACCTGCGCGCCACCGGCCACGACCACTCCTGGTTCGTCACCAACCGCTCCATCGCGGGCAAGGAGTTCGCGCTGTCGGGGTCGGAGCAGAACGAGGACCTCACTGGCAAGGAGGTCGCCGGGGTCATCCGCAAGCGCTCGCTCGCCGATGTCACGCCGTCGATGCAGGCCTTCCTCGACAAGGGTGCCGACTTCGTCCAGGCCGACACCGTCGAGGAGCTCGTCGCGAAGATGAACGGGCTCGTCGAGGAGGGGGAGCCCCGGCTCGACGCCGCGCACGTGCGCCGGCTGGTCGATGAGCGGGACGGGCAGCTGGACAATGCCTACTCCAAGGACGCCCAGATCGCCGCGATGCGCGTGGCTCGCTCGTACCTCGGCGACAAGATCTCCAAGCGGGCCTACCCGCCGCACAAGCTGCAGGACCCGAAGAAGGGCCCGCTCGTCGGGGTCAAGCTGCACATCCTCTCCCGCAAGACCCTGGGCGGCTTCGAGACCGACCTGTCCGCCCGGGTCCTCGGCCACGACGGCGAGCCGATCAGGGGCCTGTACGCCGCGGGTGAGGCCGCCGGCTTCGGCGGCGGCGGGCTGCACGGCTACCGGGCGCTCGAGGGGACCTTCCTCGGCGGCTGCATCTTCTCCGGTCGCACCGCCGGACGCGCGATGGGTGCCGATATCGGCGACTGAGCCTGCACGATCGCCCAGCGGTGGCCGGTGTGGCGAAGCAGCTCCTCCAGCCGGCCTCGTGCGCGAGGTCCATCTCGGTGTGCTCCATGCCCCATGGTCTCCCCGGGCTGGCGCGTCGTCCGGGGGCGGCGGCCCGCCTGTGGATCCTCATGACCGCCGAGCACGGTTGTGGACGATGGCGCAGGCCCGAAGGGTTCCCTGGCGGCAAGGGCGCCGGTGCGCCCTCAGGGCGTCGCCTCTCGCCCGACATGCGGACGGCGTTTCCCGCTAAGGTGACCCGGGTCACTTGCAGGGGGGAGTCTTCGGGGATGTGGGCCGCATTGCGTCACCGGCGCGGGCAGGTGATCGCCCTGGCCCTCGTGTCGGCGCTCGTGGCCACCTGCGCCGTCTTCGCCCCCGTCTTCGCACGCAGCATCGACCAGGCCCTGCTCAAGGTCCACGTCAGCGAGGCCGACCCGGCGGTCGTGGCGACATCGATCTCCCGCGGACGCACCTCCGAGGAGCGCACGGTCATGCCTGCGGACGTCCTCGAGGACGTGCCGAAGGAGCTCACGTCGGTCTCGGGCGAGCCCATCCTGACCATGCGCCAGGGCGCGGATGTCGTCCCGACGGAGGGCAAGAAGGCCTCGCCGGTCGTCCTGCGTTCGCGCAGCGACGCGTGCGACCACCTCGACGTCTCCGGCCGCTGTCCGAGCGCCGCGGGCGAGATCCTCGTGTCGGGTGCCGACGCCAAGGCTTGGGGCTGGCGCGCCGGGACGACGCTGTCGATCCCGCAGAAGAAGTACACCCGCTTCGAGGCTGATCCGCCGCCGGTCAGGCTGACCGTCGTCGGCACCTACGAGGTCCGGGACGACCCGACGTACTGGCTCGGGGACCTCCCCGACGGCAAGTCAGGCGTCCCCCAGCCCGATCTGGACAACCTGCCCGGCGTCGATGACTTCATCACCTCCGAGCAGACCTTTGCTGATGCGCTGACCTCTGCGGCCGCGGGCGTGGCCCTGCCGCTCGACCCCGACGCGGCCACCCTCGACTCCATGCCCCGGGCTGCTGCGTC
>JBQGNO010000094.1:0-3384 GCA_052087725.1 Janibacter sp.
CGACGCCGACAACTGGAACCGCGAGCATGTCTGGGCCAAGAGCCACGGCGACTTCGGGACCTCCCAGGGCCCCGGCACCGACCTGCACCACCTCCGGCCGACGGATGTCACGGTCAACTCCGCCCGCGGCAACCTCGACTTCGACAACGGCGGGACGGAGAACGACGAGGCGCCGGGCAACTACGCCGACGACGACTCCTGGGAGCCGCGGGACGAAGTCAAGGGCGATGTCGCGCGGATGATCTTCTACATGGCCGTGCGCTATGAGTCGGGCGACCGGGTCGACCTCGAGGTCAACGATCAGGTCAACAACGGGTCCAACCCGTACATGGGCCGCGTCTCGGTCCTCAAGGAGTGGAGCCAGGAGGACCCGCCCGATGCCTTCGAGGAGCGCCGCAACGAGCGCATCCAGGCCAACTGGCAGGGCAACCGCAACCCCTTCGTCGACCACCCGGAGTGGGTCGAGTCGGTCTTCTGAGGTCGGGGTTGACCCTCACACCGTGTGAGGGGACAGGCTGATCGCATGACCGACACCGCGAGACTCATGTCGATCGGGGAGTTCTCCTCCCGCAGCCGCCTCAGCGTGCGGATGCTGCGCCACTACGGCGAGCACGGCATCCTCCTGCCCGCCGAGGTGGACGGTGCCAACGGGTACCGCCGCTACACCGAGGAGCAGCTCGTCGAGGCCGCGCACGTGCGCCGGCTGCGCGACGTGGGCTTCGCCGTGTCCGCCATATCGGTCCTCCTCGCCGCCCGCGGCACCGAGAGCTACCGGCAGGCACTTGCCCTGCAGCGGGACGCCCTCGGCGACGAGCTGCGCGCGGCCCGGGAGCGGCTGGCCCTCATCGATCAGCTCCTCGACCAGGAAGGCTCCACCATGTCCAGCATCGCCGTCAGCCGCGAGACCGTCCCTGCCCGCACCGTCGTCACCCTCCGAGGCGTCATCCCCGCCTACGACCAGGAGGGGCAGCTGTGGCAGCAGCTCATGCCCCAGCTCGGGCAGCAGGGCATCACCCCGATCGGCCCGGGTGGGGCCTTCGAGCACGACCCGGAGTACCGCGAGGCCGACCCGACGATGTCGATCTGGCTCCCGGTGGCCCCCGGCACCACGGCCGCGGCCCCGCTCGAGGTCCACGAGCTGCCCGAGCAGCAGGTCGTCCAGGCCGCCGTCGAGGGCCCCTACTCGCTGATCAGCGAGGCCCACGCCCGCATCGAGGAGTTCGCGGCCGCCGAGGGTCTGACCTTCGTCGAGCGAGACGGGCTGGACGACCCCATGGACCGGCTCGGCTTCAACCGCTACCTGTCCGACCCGACGAGCACCCCGCCGGAGGAGACGCTCACCGAGGTCTGCGTGCCTCTCGCCTGATCAACCGACCAGGGTCGGCGACCGCCCCCGTGACAGGATCGCGGCCATGCGCACTCCTGTCCCGGACTACCTGGAGGAGGTCGTCGACGCCTGCTCGTCGTCGACCGGCGGCCAACCCGCTTCCTACATCCCCGAGCTGGCCAAGGTCGACCCCGACCGCTTCGGTCTGGCGATGGCCACGGTCGACGGATCGGTCTATGCCGTCGGCGATGCCGACGTCGAGTTCACGATCCAGTCGATCTCCAAGGTCTTCGTCTACGGGCTCGCGGTCCGCGAGCGTGGGCTCGAGGCCGTGTTCGAGAAGGTCGACGTCGAGCCGTCCGGCGACCCCTTCGACGAGCTCTCGCTCGAGGAGGGCACCGGTCGTCCCCTCAACCCGATGATCAACGCCGGGGCCATCACCGCGCACTCCCTCATCGGTGAGGACGGCATCAGCCCGGAGGGCCGGTTCGAGAAGATCCATCGCCTGCTGTGCGACCTCGCGGGCCGGGAGCTGTCCGTCGACGAAGGGGTGTGGTCCTCCGAGCTCGAGACCGCCGACCGCAATCTCGCCATCGGACACCTGCTGCGCAGCCACGGGATCATCACCGACACGGCGGAGGACGTCGTCAACGCCTACATCCGCCAGTGTGCGGTGCTCGTGACCGCCAGGGATCTCGCGGTCATGGCCGCGACCCTGGCGAACGCCGGCGTGCAGCCGGTGACGGGCAAGCGGATCTTCTCCGGGGAGCAGGTGCGTCACCTGCTGTCGGTGATGCTCACGTGCGGGATGTACGACTCCGCGGGTGACTGGGTCTCCTCCGTGGGCATCCCGGCCAAGAGCGGCGTCGGTGGCGGGATCATCGGTGCCCTGCCGGGGCAGGTCGGTGTCGCCACCTTCTCCCCGCGACTGGACCCCCACGGCAACAGCATCCGCGGCATCGAGACCTTCGAGCGGCTCTCGGCCGACATGGGGATGCACCTGATGGAGGTCGCCCCGCCGGCGCGCTCCGTCGTGCACTCCACCCGGGTCATCGGTGAGGGGGATGAGGCCGTGCGGGTGTACGAGCTCTCCGGGATGATCGGTTTCGCTGCGGCGGAGCGGGTCCTGCAGCAGCTGTCCGGGGAGCCGCCGGACGAGCGGGTCCTCGTCGTCGATCTGTCCAATGTCCACAGCATCGAGGACATCGCTCGCCGCATGCTGCTCGAGGCGATGCGGCGACTGCGGCTGGATGGTCACAGCGTGCACCTCGTCGACGAGGGCGACGTCCTGCCCGACCCGGACCCCGGTGACGGAGAGCTGTTGCGGCCGCCGCCGATGGAGGTGTGATGCTCCGCCGGCTGATCTACCCGGTGCCGGACTTCGCGGGCACCGACCACGAGACGACGAAGGGCGGGACCCACCTGCTCCACCGGCCCGCCCCCGTGGGCGGTCGGACCGTCGTCTACATGCACGGCAATGGCTCCGACCTCGCGTCGATCGCCCCGCTCGCCGACCTCTTCGCCCGGCACGGGCTGGGCTTCGCGGCCGTGGAGTACCCCGGCTACGGCCCGGCGGCGGGCGAGCGGACGACCCAGACGGCGGTGCTCCGGGCCGCGGCGGACGGGATGGCCCACCTGCGCTCCGGCGGCCTGTCGGCCACCGACACGGTGCTCGTCGGTGAGTCCCTCGGCTCGTCCGTCGCGGCGCACCTGGCGGCGGAGGGTCTGCTCCAGGACGACGAAGAGAGCGGCCGCCTGGTCCTCGTCTCCGCCTTCACCTCGATGACGGCGATGGTGCAGCGAGTGGTGCGGGTCTTCCCGCGGCGGCTCGTGCCGGACCGGTGGGAGACCGAGCGCATCGTCGAGCGGATCCGCGTGCCGACGCTCCTCGTGCACGGGGCGGACGACACCCTCGTGCCGCCGTCGATGAGCGAGGCCCTGGCCGCGGCGATCCCGGACGTCGAGCGGGCGGTCATCGCGGGGCGCACCCACAACGACCTGTGGGAGGTCCCGAGCGAGTGCCTCGAGGTCGTCGCGGACTTCGCCCGTCGCTGATC
>JBQGNO010000094.1:3484-11246 GCA_052087725.1 Janibacter sp.
GCCGATCCCGACCTGCGAAACCCGGATGAAAGTTGTCGGCATGCAGGTCTAGAGTTGTGTGCACAATGCAGTCAATTGGGTGGACAGCACATCAGGACGGCGTGGATCGAGCAGTTCGGTCCCACGGCGCCATCCCACCCGGATCACCGGTCCGACTGGCCAAGCGGACGTCGAACCTCTTCCGTCCCCGCTCCGAGGTCGGTGCCACTGGCCTCGATGTCTCCGGGCTGACCGGCGTCATCGAGGTCGACCCGAGCGCCCGCACGGCCGACGTCCAGGGGATGTGCACCTACGAGGACCTCGTGGCCGCGACCCTCCCGCACGGCCTCATCCCCTTCGTCGTCCCACAGCTGCGCACGATCACGCTCGGCGGCGCGGTGACCGGTCTGGGCATCGAGTCGACGAGCTTCCGCAACGGGCTGCCGCACGAGTCCGTCCTGGAGATGGATGTGCTCACCGGTGCCGGCGAGGTGGTCACCGCCCGCCCGGACAACGCGCACGCCGACCTCTTCGCGGCCTTCCCCAACTCCTACGGGTCGCTCGGCTATGCCACGCGGCTGCGGATCGAGCTCGAGGCCGTCTCGTCGCGGGTGGCCCTGCGGCACCTGCGATTCCACGATGCGGCCTCACTCGCCGATGCCATGCGCACGATCGTCGACGCCGGGGAGCACGACGGCACCCGCGTCGACGGACTCGACGGGGTCGCCTTCTCCCCGGACGAGCTCTACCTCACGCTCGCCACCTGGACCGACGACGCCCGACCGACGAGCGACTACACCGGCCAGCAGATCTTCTACCGCTCCCTGCAGGAGCGCACGAGCGACCTGCTGACGATGCACGACTACCTCTGGCGCTGGGACACCGACTGGTTCTGGTGCTCCGGGGCCTTCGGCGTGCAGAACCCCCACGTGCGCCGCCTGTGGCCCCGGCGCTGGCGCCGCTCGGACGTCTACCACCGGATCATCGCCCTCGACCGGCGCTTCGACATCATCGACCGGGTGGACCGGCGAGCCGGCCGCCCGCAGCGCGAGCGGGTCATCCAGGACATCGAGGTGACCATCGACCGCCTCCCGGACTTCCTCGAGTGGTTCGACGCCGAGGTCGGCATGCGCCCGGTGTGGCTGTGCCCCCTTCGCCTGCGTGAGGTCGACGGCCGGGCGCGGACGTGGCCCTCCTACCCGCTCGACCCGGGGACGACCTATGTCAACGTCGGCTTCTGGGGGACGGTGCCGGTCGGGGACGACGCGCCGTCCGGGCCGGTCAACCGTGCGATCGAGGCGCGGGTGCACGCCCTCGGTGGCCACAAGTCCCTCTACTCGGAGGCGTTCTACGAGCGTGATGTCTTCGACCGCCTCTACGGAGGAGCCGAGCTCGCGGCAGTGAAGCAGAAGTACGACCCGGACAGCCGGCTGACCCCGCTGTACGAGAAGGTGGTGACCACCCGATGAGCACGATCCCCGTCGCGGATGCCCTGGCATCCGTCCTGCCCGAGGGCTTCCCGGCGCGACTGACGGCCTATGACGGCAGTGCCGCCGGGCCGCGGGACGCCCCGATCGGCATCGAGCTGGCGCGCGAGCGCGGCCTGCGCTACCTGCTCACTGCGCCCGGTGACCTCGGCATGGCGCGGGCCTTCGTCTCCGGTGACCTCGTGGTGCACGGCGTGCACCAGGGCAATCTCTATCCCCTGCTCGAGCTGATGAACAACCAGGACCGGTGGCGTCGCCCGAGCCCTGCCAAGGCGCTCGAGCTGATCCGTGGGCTCGGGTGGTCGCACCTCAACCCACCCCCGCTCCCACCGCAGGAGCACCTGCCGAGGTGGCGCCGGATCGTCGAGGGGCTGCGGCACAGCCGGACCCGTGATGCCGGCGTCATCCACCACCACTACGACGTGTCCAACCGCTTCTACGAGCTCGTCCTCGGGCCGTCGATGACCTACACCTGCGCGGTCTACCCGACTGCGGGCTCGACGCTCGAGGAGGCACAGGCGGAGAAGTACGACCTCATCGCCCGCAAGCTCGACCTGCAGCCCGGGCAGCGGCTGCTCGACGTCGGGTGCGGCTGGGGCGGGATGGCCATCCACGCCGCGAAGCACTACGGGGTGCAGGCCCTTGGCGTCACCCTGTCCCTCGAGCAGGCCGGCTGGGCCAAGCGGGAGATCGACCGTCAGGGGCTGGGGGACCTCGCGGAGGTGCGCCACCTCGACTACCGCGACGTCGTCGAGGAGGACTTCGACGCGGTGAGCTCCATCGGCCTGACCGAGCACATCGGGATCAGGAACTACCCCTCCTACTTCACCGACCTGCGGGACAAGCTCCGGCCCGGCGGGCGGCTGCTCAACCACTGCATCACCCGACCGCACAACCGGCCCACGCAGACCGGCGCCTTCATCGACCGCTATGTCTTCCCGGACGGCGAGCTGACCGGGTCGGGCTCGATCATCGCGGCCGTCCAGGACGTCGGGCTCGAGGTGCAGCACAGCGAGGACCTGCGACCCCACTACGCGAAGACCCTCGCCGGGTGGGTCGACAACCTCGTCGAGCACTGGGACGAGGCCGTCGCCGAGGTCGGGGAGGGCACGGCCCGTCTGTGGGGCCTGTACATGGTCGGCTCACGGATCGGCTTCGAGCGCAACGAGATCCAGCTCGCCCACGTCCTCGCGACCAAGACGGACGACGCGGGCGTCAGCGGCTACCCGCTGCGCCACACCTTCTGACGGTTCGGATTTCCGGTCATGAGGGGCGGCGTCGGCTCAGACGTGGCCGCTGAGCTGGGCCATGCGGGCCTCGAGGCGGCCGAGGAGCTCCGTGGACCCGCGCTCGGCGTGCTTGCGCTCCTTGCCGGTGTCCGCCTGCGCCTCGGTGTACATCGGGACGACGTCGACGGACAGGCGGGCGCCCCCGGCGAGGGAGCGCAGCTCGTCGAGCTTGACGGCGAAGGGGGACCCGCTGCCGGGGGAGTAGTAGCGCACCGCGGCCTCGACGTCGTCGGCGAAGAGGTCGGTCTTGGTCACGACGATGATCAGCCACACCGGCTTGTCGCGGCGCACGGCCATCGACGCGATCCGGTGCGCGGTGATCGTGAAGTCCTCGAGCTCCGCGGCGAGCAGGCTCTCGCGGGTCACGTCGTCCGGGGTGTTGGCGCGCGGGGTCGCGTGGCCGTTGGCCACGACGTGCAGGACCCCGTCGACCGGGTCGTCGTGGAAGACCTCGTCGAGCGCGGACAGCCGTGTCGCGGCGTTGTCACCGGGGACGACGCGGAAGCGGAAGCCTCTCCCCTTCGCCGTCTTGCGGGTACGGCGCTCCATCGTCGCGGAGCCGACGTCGACCGTGGACTCGACGGAGGCACGGCGGGCGAGCCGGTCCGCGAGACGGGTCTTGCCGACACCGGTCATCCCGGTGACGGCGACCGTCGGGAAGCGGCCGCGGAAGAGGTGCCCGAACTGCGTCGGGGCATTGGACAGCGCCGA
Source organism: Janibacter sp. (assembly GCA_052087725.1). Lineage (GTDB taxonomy): Bacteria > Actinomycetota > Actinomycetes > Actinomycetales > Dermatophilaceae > Janibacter. Next base: position 6,951 of record JBQGNO010000094.1, read on the forward strand.
CAAGGCACCGCCGGCGAGGCTGGTGCCGATCGCGGCCTTGGTCGCTGAGGAGGCGGGCGCCACGATCAGCCGAGCTGTTTCTGGACCTGGGCGAGCGAAGGATTCGTCGCCGAGCTGCCGTCGGGGAAGAGGACCGTGGGGACCACCTGGTTGCCCTCGTTGATCGTCTCGACGAGCTCGGCGGTGCCGGGCGTCTTCTCGATGTTGACCTCGGTGTAGCCGATGCCCTCACGGTCCAGCTGGGACTTCAGGCGACGGCAGTAGCCGCACCACGTGGTGGAGAACATCGTCACCGTGCCCGCGGAGGGCAGGTCGAGGCCGGGGGGCAGGATCTCGCGAACGTTCACGACACCAGCCAACCACGTCCGGCCCGGGAATCTTCCCTCCGGGTCCGCCGCAGGATGCTCTCGAGCTCTCGTCGGTAGGTCGGCCCGGGGTCGGTGGGCACCCCGTGGTGGGTCCACTCGAAGACCGCGTCCACGGTGAAATCGCGGTGGCACTGGCGGCAGGAGAGGACCCGCGACGGCCGTCGGTGCCGGTCGATCGTGTGCCCGCTCGGGCAGGTGCCCACCCAGCTGCCGGGGATCCGGCCGGCGTCGGTCGGGATGCATCGCTGCGGTGTCGCGCCGATCGCCGTGGCCGCGGACTGCCAGCGTGGCCCGTGCCCGGCGTGCGGGCCCGCATGGGCGTGCGCGATCTCGTGCAGGACGGTGTCACGCACCTGCTCCCTCGTGTGGATCAGGGTCAGGTGCCGGCTCAGGCCGATCGCCCGGTCGGTGTAGCGGCACACCCCGGCACGCTGCTTGGCCCGGTCGAGCACGAGGGACCACTGCGCGAGCCCGTGCTCGTCCATGAGCTCGCGTGCCATCTGCCGTGCGTCCCCGATGTCCATGGCCAGAGCGTAGGTGCCGGCCCTGACAACGTCGGTCGGCAGGCCTCGAGGCTCGCCCGCTGACGGGCTCGCACCTCGGCCGGCGTACAGGTGAGGTCGGCGGGCTCGCACCTCGGCCGGCGTCTGGCGTGCGTGACCCCGGTGGGACGATGGAGGCATGAGCCAGCTTCCCCCCTTCGCCCTGCTCGACCTGGCCACCGTCGGCCGTGACCAGCCCATCGCCACGGCGCTGGAGGAGACCCTCACCCTCGCGCGTCGGGCCGACGAGCTCGACGCCTTCGAGCGCCTGTGGTTCGCCGAGCACCACAACATGCCGCGCATCGCCTCCGCCGCGACCTCCGTCCTCATCGGGCACGTCGCGGCGCACACCGAGCGCATCCGCGTCGGCTCCGGCGGTGTCATGCTCCCCAACCACTCGCCGCTGGTCATCGCCGAGCAGTTCGGCACCCTGGCCGAGCTGCACCCGGGCCGCATCGACCTCGGACTCGGCCGCGCTCCCGGCACCGACGGCGCGACGATGCAGGCCCTGCGCACCGACCCCCGGTCGGCCGAGTCCTTCCCCCAGGACGTGCGCGAGCTGCAGGGATACCTCACCGGCGACACCCAGATCGAGGGCATCCACGCCTACCCCGGCCGAGGCACCTCGGTGCCGCTCTACATCCTCGGCTCATCCCTCTTCGGCGCCCAGCTCGCGGCCGCCTATGGCCTGCCCTATGCCTTTGCCAGCCACTTCGCCCCCGACGCCCTCGAGCAGGCGGTGCGCACCTACCGCGCGCAGTTCACCCCGAGCGAGCAGCTGTCCTCCCCGCACGTCATCGCCGCGGTCAACGTCATCGCCGCCGATGACTCGCAGACCGCGAAGGCCATCCAGGAGAAGGTGCTCCTCGCCCGGGTGCGGATGCTCGCCGGCCGCGTCGGGTCGGGCCGTCTCGACGACGACATGGTCACCGCGCTGCTCGACACGGCGGTCGGTGCCCAGGCCCGCCACATGCTCCACCACACGGTGGCCGGTGACGCCGGCGAGGTGGCCGCGGGCCTGGCCGACTTCGCTGCCCTGGCCGACGCGGACGAGCTGATGATCACCAATCCGGCGCCCGGCCTGGACCAGCGGCTGCGGACCCTGGAGATCCTCGCCGGCCTGCGCTGAGGGACGAGACGAAGGGAGGGCCGGACGTCCGGCCCTCCCTTCGTACGATCTGACGAAACTCTGACGGCTCAGGGGCTTTTCTGACGAAAGAAGGATGGAGTCGTTGTGCGGGTGGCTCCTAACGTTCCTTCCACCACGGGGACGTGACCACGGCCCCGGACGCCACGAAGGGTGATTCTCGATGAAGCGCACCACCAAGCGCTCCGCAACGATCTTGGCCATGGCAGCGACCATCTCGCTGGGGGCGGCCACAGCCGTGTCGGCCGGCGAGGGCGACGCGCCGACGTACGGGGAGTTCCACTCCCAGACCTACCAGGACCCGACGGACCACCAGTACATCGTCAACGGTGACATCCCGGTCCGGGGCGACCAGGCCCTGCGCGACTTCTACCAGGAGGCGGTCAACCCGCAGGACCCGAGCGCCTCGCTCATCGTCAACACGGTCTACGGCGACGACGACCTGTGGGCCGCCGACCAGGCGAAGAACCTCACCTACTGCGTCAGCTCCGACTTCGGCGCGGACCACCAGGCGATCGTCGACGCGATGGAGGCCGGCGGCAACCAGTGGGAGGACGCCAGCTCCGGCGTCGACTTCACCTACGACGGCAGCCAGGACGAGAACTGTACGACGAGCAATGACTCCGTCCTCTTCTCCGTCGAGCCCGTCACCGGCGTGAGCTACATCGCCCGTGCCTTCTTCCCGAGCACCGCGCAGTCCACCCGCAATGTCCTGGTCAACACCGACCAGATCTTCGGCGCCGGTGGCTGGACCCCGGACAACGTCCTCGCCCACGAGCTCGGCCACGCCCTCGGCTTCCGTCACGAGCACACGCGCCCCGAGGCGGGCACCTGCTTCGAGGACAACAACTGGCGTCCGCTGACGCCCTACGACTCGTCGTCGATCATGCACTACCCGCAGTGCAACGGATCGTCCGACGACCTGAGCATGACCGAGCAGGACCGGGAAGGGATCCGCTCGGTCTACGGTTCCTGAGCCTCGGCTCGGGTAACCGCCTCTGGGTGGGGCCCCCGACGCGCTGTTCTCCTCCCCACGCGCGTCGGGGGCCCTTGGCATGTCAGGGGACCGGGAGGTCCCGGACCTCGATCAGGCTCGGCTCGGAGAGCGTGCCGACGTCGCCTGTCCGGGCGAAGTCGGCCCAGATCTCGCGCAGCCGCCGACCGGACCGGCGCAGGTCCTCGGGGTCGACCCCGGCGATGATCTCGGCATCGCGCCAGGTGTGCGGGTGGCCGAAGAGCAGGGGCAGGTCGATCGTGTGCGCCCCGGCGAGGGGGTTGCCGGGCACGCCCCAGGTGAGCAGGTAGCGCTGACCGCGACCGCCGGCCCGGTGGTGGCGCTCGGCGAAGGCGAGGACCCCCCTTCCGTAGATCGCGTCGGTGAGCCGGGCGATCAGGCGTCGGACGAAGGGCGCTGCCCACCGCCGGTCGATGAGGCCGCCGGCGGCCTTGGCGATGAAGAAGGCGGCCTCCCGGTCGGTGGACCCGATGAGGACCTCCACCCGCTCGGCCGCCTCGCTCCACGCGGCGTCGAGGTCGGCCTCGGCAGGCAGCGGGTCGTGGCCGTACTGCACGCCGAAGGGCATGCCGGCCCGGATCCCGTAGCGCGCGAAGGGAGGCTGCACCCCGGGCTGGGCGGCCAGCACATCGTCGATGTCGGCCTCGGCGGTGACGGCCTGCGCCCTCTGCATCATCTCGGCGGCCATGCGGGAGCGGTGGGGCATGACGCCGATCGGGGGACTCTGGATGACCGCGCGATGGAAGAGGCCCCCGGCCCCCTGCGCGATCATCAGGTGGGCGGCCGCGTCGCCGCCGGCGGACTGCCCGAAGACCGTCACCGCCCCGGGGTCGCCACCGAAGGCGGAGATGTTGGTCTGCACCCAGCGCAGGGCCTCGATCTGGTCGAGGAGGCCGAGGTTGGCCGGGCGGCTCGCTCCGTCGCCGAGATAGCCGAGCAGGCCCAGCCGGTAGGTGATGGTGACGACGACGACCTGCTGCTCCGCGACGAGCCGGGCGGGGTCGTAGATGGAGAGGTCTCCGGCGCCGGAGGTGTAGGAGCCGCCGTGGATCATCACCATGACCGGGAGTGCGTCCCCGGCGCGGATGCCGGTCGGGACGGTCACCGAGAGCCGGAGGCAGTCCTCGTCGAAGTCGAGCTCGCCGCGACGGATCCCCAGGACCCGCTCGGTGAACTCCATCGGCGGTTGCGGGCAGGCCGGGGCAGGGTGGGTCGCGTCGATCA
>JBQGNO010000095.1:0-11181 GCA_052087725.1 Janibacter sp.
CGGGTGTCGGGCGCTCGAAGCGACCTGCGCGGGCGTAGCGGATCCCGGTGGCCCGCAGGACGTCCCCGTCCGCCAGGCCGAGGACCTCGCCGGCGGGGGCCTGCCAGCGAGCGGTGCCGTCGTCGTGCGCGGTGCTCGTCGTCATGCCGCTCAGCGTGCCATGGGCCGGCGGCGCGGACGGTAGCCAAAAGTCGGTGGTGGCTGTCGGTGTGCTCCCCTAGCGTTGTTCGACGTGACGGACCATGCGATCGAGGCCACCGGCCTGACCAAGACCTACGGGGCGGTGCGGGCCCTGCGGGGGATCGACCTCGCCGTCCCGGCCGGGAGCGTGCTCGGCGTGCTCGGCCCCAACGGCGCCGGCAAGACGACGGCCGTGCGCATCCTCTCCACCCTGATCCGCCCCGACTCGGGCCGGGCGAGTGTCGCCGGGGTCGATGTCGTCGCCGATCCGCTCGAGGTGCGCTCGAAGATCGGTGTCGCCGGGCAGTACGCCGCCGTCGACGAGTACCTCTCGGGTCGCGAGAACCTGGAGATGATCGGTCGGCTCTACCACATCGGCGGAGCAGCGGCCCGGACTCGGGCACGCCAGCTGCTCGCCGACTTTCGCCTCGACGACGCGGCCGATCGTCCGGCGAAGACCTACTCCGGGGGGATGCGCCGCCGCCTCGATCTGGCCGGTGCCCTGGTGATGCGCCCCGACGTCGTCTTCCTCGACGAGCCGACGACCGGCCTCGACCCGCGCTCGCGCGGGGACATGTGGGAGGTCATCCGTGACCTCGTCGGGTCCGGCACCACGGTGCTGCTGACGACGCAGTACCTCGAGGAGGCCGACTTCCTCGCCGACGACATCGTCGTCATCGACCAGGGCCGGATCATCGCCCAGGGCAGCGCCGACCACCTGAAGTCGCAGGTGGGCGGCGAGCGGCTGACGGTGACCGTGGCCGAGGAGGAGCGGCTCGACGAGGCGGTCGCCGTGCTCGGGCCCGTGGGTACCGGCGAGGCCGACGTCGACCGGCACACCCGCACGATCAATGTGCCCATCGAGACCGGGACGACGGCACTCGTCGACGCGGTCGGGCGCCTGGGGTCGGCGGGGATCCCGGTGCAGGACATCGGGATCCGCCGGCCCACCCTCGACGACGCCTTCCTCTCCCTCACCGGTCACCGGGCCGAGGACGAGGACGCCCCGCAGGAGGAGAGCGCATGACCCACCTCGTGAGCGACTCGTGGACGATCGTCCGGCGCAACCTCATCAAGATCAGGCGGGTGCCGGACCTGCTCGTCTTCACCACCCTGCAGCCGATCATGTTCGTGCTGCTCTTCGGCTTCGTCTTCGGGTCCCTGGCCGGTGGCGGCGGCGACGGGTACCGCGAGTTCATGATGGCCGGCATCTTCGTGCAGACCGTGGTCTTCGGCGGGACCTTCACCGGCTTCGGCATGGCCGAGGACATGCAGAAGGGCGTCATCGACCGCTTCCGCACGCTGCCGATGCACCCCGGTGCCGTCCTCATCGGCCGCACCCTCTCCGACGTGGTCAACAACGTCATCTCGCTCGTCGTCATGGCCCTCACGGGTCTGCTCATCGGGTGGCGGATCCGCGAGGGGTTGCTCGAGGTGATCATCGGCTTCGCCCTGCTGCTGCTCTTCGCCTATGCGATCAGCTGGATCATGGCCTGGGTCGGGCTCAAGGTGCGCACTCCCGAGGTCGTCGGCAATGCCTCCTTCATCGTGATCTTCCCGCTGACCTTCATCGCCAACACCTTCGTCCCGGCCGAGAACCTGCCGTCGGTCCTGCGGACCTTCGCCGGCTGGAACCCCGTCTCGACGCTGACGCACGCGGCGAGGGAAAACTTCGGCAACCTCGACGCCCTGTCCGGCCAGGGGATGACCGCCCAGGCCGCCCGCGACGCGGCGGAGTACACGTGGGCGCTGCAGCACGCCGAGCTCTACACGCTCGGCTGGGTGGTGCTCATCCTCGCGATCTTCGTGCCCTTGTCGATCCGGACCTATCAGCGGACCGTGCTGCGGTAGGGCGGGCGTCCCCGTCGGGCAGGATGGGGGCATGGATGACATCGAGGCCTTCTGGCAGCGCGCCCAGCGGCACGCCGAGATCGCGTCGGTGAGCTCGTACATGGGCGAGAGCCCGGTCGCCTTGCTGCGGCCGCCGGCGTGGGCCTTCGGCGCCACCCCGGAGCAGGCGGACGAGCTCGTCGAGCTCGTCGTCGCGGGGACCAAGACCGCCACCTCCTCGGCGCTGTGGGACTACGAGGCCGAAGGCGAGGACCTCCCGACCGAGGGCACGCTCGGGATCGTCGTCGACGGGTCAGGGGTGCCGCGGGCGCTCGTGACGACGACCCGGGTGCGGACCGTCCCCTTCGACGAGGTGGAGGAGACGCACGCGCACGCCGAGGGGGAGGGGGACCGGACCCTCGAGTACTGGCGCCGGGTCCACGAGGACTTCTTCACCGAGCACGCGAGCCGCGACAAGGGTTTCGCCCGTGACATGCCGGTCGTCCTCGAGGAGCTGCGGGTCCTGCACGCCGAGCCGTCACAGGACTGACGCCCCTGCCGCAGCTCAGACGTAGTGCCGTAGCTCAGACGCGGTGGCGCAGGCCGGTGGCGCGCTGGGTGCGCCGGGTGACCGCGGCCCGGATGGCCGCCTCGGAGCCGACGAGGGTCACCCTCTCCTGCGCACGGGTGATCGCGGTGTAGAGCAGCTCACGGGTGAGCAGTCGCGAGTCGGCATCCGGGAGCAGGACGGTCACGGAGCGCGCCTGGCTGCCCTGGCTCTTGTGGATCGTCAGGGCGTGTGCGGTGTCGACATCCGCGAGCGAGGTGGCCGCGTGCACCAGGGGCGCGGTCGGGTCGCCGAAGACCCCGACGACGCGACCGTCCGCACGCAATGCCATGACACCGGTATCGCCGTTGTAGAGCCCGAGGCCGCGATCGTTCGTCGTCACGAGGAGCGGGCGACCGACGAGCTGACGGCCGGAGTAGTCGGTGGCCTCACCGAGCCAGCGCTCGACGCGGTCATTCCACGGACCGACTCCCCACGGGCCGTCGCGGTGCGCGCACAGCACCCGCTGCTCGCCGAGCTCGTGCAGGGCCGCGGTGTGGTGACCGGCGAGGGCGAGCTCGCGGAGTCGCAGCGCGTGCTGGAGGAGCCGTGGTCGCAGTGCCTCGTCGGCGCCGAGGACGTCGTCGACGGGCAGGTGCTCGATGGCGCCACCCGGGGTCGTCGCCGCGAGGATCTCCATGACCTCGTCGGCCCGGCCGGTGCGCACCGCCTCGGCCAGCGCGCCGATCTCCTGCCCGAACCGGTGCGAGGTGCGCAGCCGGACGACCGGGCCGGCCTCGCGCTCGCCGTAGCCGGCGACGAGGTCGGCGAGCACGGCCCCCGCCTCGACGGAGGCGAGCTGGTCCGGGTCCCCGACGAGGAGCAGCCGGGCGGTCGGTCGCAGTGCCTCGAGCAGTCGTGCGGTGAGGGTCAGGGAGAGCATCGACGCCTCGTCGACGACGACGATGTCGTGGGGAAGGGGGTTGCCCCGGCCCCGGCGGAAGCGGTTGCCGCTGTCCGGGCGCCAGCCGAGGAGGCGGTGGACGGTGACCGCCTCGATCTCCTCCCCGAGCCGGAGTCGGTCCGGCTCGGGGAGGTCGGCCAGTGACCCGAGGACGGACTCGCGCAGTCGGGCTGCGGCCTTGCCGGTCGGTGCGGCCAGGGCGATCCGCGGTCGACGACCGCTCGCCTCGGCCTGCTCGAGCAGGAGGGTGAGCAGTCCGGCGACGGTCGAGGTCTTGCCGGTGCCCGGGCCGCCGGCGAGGACGGTCGTCAGCTGCGTCGCCGCCGCCCGGACGGCATCGCGCTGCTCGGTCCAGCTCTCCCCGGGGAAGACCCGGTCCAGCCCGGCCGCGAGCAGGTCCGCGTCGACGGGCGGAGCGTCGGCGGCCGCGCGGCGGGCGAGGTCCTCGGCGACCTGCGCCTCCTCCCGGCGGTACCGGTCGAGGTAGACGAGGTCGTGCTCGACGTGGAGCACCCCACCCGCGGCGAGGGCGCTCTCGCCGACGCGGCGGAGCCACTCCCGGGTCGGGGGCAGGTCGAGCAGGGGCGTGATCTCGCTGCCGTGCTCGGGTGACTCGTCACCCTCCTCGATCGGCTCCCCCTCATCCGTTGGCTCCCCGTCGTTCGCCGGTTCGCCGGCGACGAGCTCGCGGGCGTGCTCGGGGTCGAGGCTCGTCGAGCCCTCCCGAGCGGCCCGGACGACGAGCGCGAGGGTCACCCGGACCAACGGGTCGCTCTCCTCGACGAGCTCGGCCAGGCGGGTGGCCACGTGCACGTCCGCGGCCTCGATGACGCCGGCGGCGTTGAGGTCGGCGAGGTCGCCGGTGGCCGACAGCGCGAGCCGTCGGTCGTAGCGGTCGTCGTGCGCGACGGTGGTCATCAGGCCTCCCGGGTCCGCGGCCCGCGCCCGTCGAGCAGGTCGGACACCGCTTCGATGAGTGCGATCGGTGGTTGCCAGGAGAAGACCCCGGTGGGCTGGCCGTCGATGATCGGGGTCTCGCGGCCGACCATGCCGCGCAGGTAGAGGTAGAGCACGCCCCCGAAGTGCACGGTCGGGTCGTAGCCCGGCTGCCGCCAGCGCAGGAATCGGTGCAGCACGACCCCGTAGAGGATCGCCTGCAAGGGGTAGGAGGAGTGGTTCATCGCCTCGCGCAGGGCGGCGGGGTCGTAGTGGCCGGTCGTCAGGGGCTCGTCGACCGTGCCGAGCCAGTTGGTCTTGTAGTCGACGACGAGATGCCGTCCGTCGACACGCAGGACGATGTCGACGGACCCCGTGAGGTACCCGCGCAGGGCCTGCTGTCCGACGATCGGGTCCTCGACGACATCGGCGAAGGGGAGCACCGGGTCGTCCGATGGGAGGTGTTCGCGCATCAGGTCGGCGAGGTCCCCGAGGAGAGCGTCGTCCGTCCCGGTCGCGGCATCGCCCCCACCGAGCGGCAGCTCGAAATCCATCTCGCACAGCCGGTCGCGGGTGCCGACATCGCGCAGGGTCGTGCCCGGCGCGAGTGGTCCCAGCGGGGTGTCGATGACCTCGACGAGGGCGGTGGCGAGGTCCTCCCGATCGAGGTCGGGGACCGGCCAGTGGATGACCTGCTCGTCGATGTGTGACCGCAGCTCGGCGAGCAGGTCGGGCGCGACGGGGTCGGCCTCCTCGAGGACCGCGTGGACGAGCGAGCCGAAGCCCGCCCCCACCGGCAGCTCCGCCATCGGCGACGGGAGGTGGACCGAGTCGTCCCCGGTCATGGGGGAGGGATCGTCGCTGCTGCCGACGGGAGCGAGCGGTGCGCTCCCTTCGTCATCCTGCTGGTCGGTGACCTCCGGCTCGGTGGCGACGAGCTCCTCGCCGGCCGGGCGCTGCGCCTCGTCCATCGGCCGGGTCAGCGCGGTGTAGGAGGTGCGCCGCCACGCGTCGTCGACGGTCCGGGTGAAGGAGCGCACGGACAGGTCGGTGACCGGCGCCGCGGCAGTGAGCGCCATCGGGGATGGCCGGTCGACGACCTCGACCCGCAGCGCCCCGCGTCGCTCCCACTCCTCGACCTGGGCGCGCAGGGTGGCGTCACCGGGCACGGGGTGGGTGCGGGGCACCGGCCCCTGGCCCTGGCTGCGGCCGAGGAGCATCCGGTGCAGCGGGGAGGGCGCAGTGTTCTTCGCCGACGGGAACCACCACGTGATCACCTGGCTCTGGGCCCGGGTCATCGCGACGTAGAGCAGCCGCAGGGACTCGCCGCTCTCCTCGGTGGCGGCCCGCTCGACGCGGTCCACGCGGCCCTCGTCGGAGGTGATGCCGATGTCGAGGCAGCGGGTGCGGTCCTCGCGGTGGAAGTGCAGGACGTCGGGGCGTGGCAGCCACCGGTCGGCGACGAAGGGCAGCATGACGATCGGGTACTGCAGGCCCTTGCTCGCGTGGATCGTCGCGAGGTGCACGGCGTCCGCATCGCTGTCGAGCCGGCGGGCGCGCTCCTCCTTGCGGCTGGCGCCGATGCGCTCGCGCAGCCATGCCGTGAGCGAGGCCAGGCCGTCGCCCTCGGTGACGACCCGTTGGTGGAGGGTCTCGCCGACGTGCCGCAGGTCGGTGAGGAGCCGCTCGCCGTCGGTCCGGGCGAGGACCCGCGCATCCAGCCCGTCGGCCGTCGCTGCGGCGAGCACGGCAGCTACGCCACGACGGTGGAGGAGGCCCGTCCAGGTGCGCAGCCGGTGGGCGATCTCCTCGGTGAGGTCCTCACCTCGCGCGTCGAGCTCCTGCGCGCTGGCGCCGACGAAGGGGGTCAGCGCCGCCGCGCGCACCCGCTCCGGGCGGTGGGTCAGCTCCATCGCCTCGAGCAGGGTGAGCCAGGCCGAGGCCGCGGGGGAGGCGTAGATGCTGTCGCTGGAGACGATGACCGAGCGCAGCCCGACCTCGGTGAGTGCGGTGCGCACCTCGTCGAGCTGCTTGCGGGTGTGGGCGAGGACGGCGATGTCACCGGCGCGCAGTGGCCGGCCGTCGAAGGTCACGTCGCGGGCGAGCAGTCGGGTGACCTCGGCGGCGCAGTCCGCGGCGACGAGCGGGCGCACGGTGCCGATGGCCACGTTGTGCTGGCCGGGCTGCTGCACGAACTCGCTCGGCACGACCCGCAGCCGGACCGGATCGAGCAGACCGTCGGGCGCGACCCCGTCGGCGATGCCCAGGCGCGAGTCCTCCTTGGCCGCGCTCACCGGGTGGACGACGATCTCCGGGTCGCCGAGCTCGGCGCCGCCGAGGAGCACGCCGAGGCTGCGCACGAGCGGCCCGTCGGAGCGGTGGTTGACCCCGAGGGTGTGCGTGCTCGCGGCCGTCGCCGAGGCGGTGAGATAGGTGTCGACGTCACCGCCCCGGAAGCCGTAGATCGCCTGCTTGGGGTCGCCGATGAGCACGAGGGTGCTGTACCCGGAGAAGGCCCGGTCGAGGATCTGCCACTGCACGGGGTCGGTGTCCTGGAACTCGTCGACGAGCACGACGCTCCACCGCTGCCGCATGCGCTCGCGTGCGGGGGAGTCCTCGTCCTCGAGGGCGTCGGCGAGGTGGGACAGCAGGTCGTCGTAGCCGAGCAGGCCGAGCCGTCGCTTGCGGCGGTCCATCTCCTCGCGCACGAGGTGGCCGAAGCGCAGCATCCGCGCATCGGCGCTGCCGCCGTCCAGGGTGCTCGGGTCGAGCTCGGCATGCGGATTTTCGGTGACGGACCGGGCGATCTCCCCGGCGCGCTGTCGGGTGAAGGCGGGCGCACCGCCGCCGGCGAAGCCGCGGACGTAGAGGTCGTCGACGACCTCGTCGCGCAGGTCGGAGAGGTCCTCGACGAGGCGTGCGTGGGGGTCGGAGTCACCGGCGACACCGAGCCCGCGCAGCACGAGCTGGCAGAACTGGTGTGTCGTGGCGATCGTCGCCGCATCGAAATGGGTCAGCGCATCACGCAGCCGCCGCTCGCGCTCGGCGACCTCGGCCGCGTCGCCGGACCGCAGCAGCGTGACGACCGCATCGTCGCTCGGCGCGCTCGGGTCGGCCAGGTGCCGGTGGACGAAGCGCAGGTGCTCACGCACCCGTTCGCGCATCTCGCGGGAGGCGGCGCGACCGAAGGTGATGACGAGCATGTCCTCCAGGCGGGTGCCCTCGGCGATGTGGCGGGCGACGAGCGCGCCGATGGTCCACGTCTTGCCGGTGCCGGCGCTCGCCTCGAGCAGGACCGTGCCGGTGGGCAGGTCCGCGGTGATGTCGAAGGGGGTCGGTGCACTCATGACGTGCTCTCGATGTTGTCGATGGCGGGGCCCCAGACCTTGGGGGCGAGGGCGGCCAGGTCGGTCCCCGGTCCGGCGACGGGCTCGTAGAGGACATCCAGCGGTGCATCGGCCCCGTGGACGAGCTGCCACCAGGCGTCGTCGCGCTCGCCGGGGATGATCCCGCCGTTCTTCAACATCGTCTGGTGCCACTCGTCGCTCGCGCGCTTGGTCGCGGCCTGCCGAAGGGAGGAGTTGCGGCCGATCACCTCGGCCCAGCCGTACGCGGCCTTGACCGGCAGGGGCAGCGGGGCGGTGAGCCCGAGGGTGTAGAGGTCGATGAGCGCGGTGAGGTGGGAGCGGGCCGCGGCCTGTGGCAGTGGCCCCCGGGTGGTGCGGGCGACCGAGCCGCGCGAGCCCTTGCCCAGGACCGAGGCCTGCCACCCGTCGTCGCCGGTGGCGGTGAGCGCGAGCAGTCGGATCCACGAGCCGATCTGCTGCTTGGGGCCGAGCCGCGAGTAGGTGACGTCGACGAGGTGGGTGTCGCGGACGCCGTCGACCGTCCCGGTGAGCCGCCGGTCGCCGGGCAGCGAGAGATCGATGTCGACCGATCGGGTCGGCTCGCTCGGGCCGCGGGCGACCTGGCCCATGAGCTGCTCGACGGCCCGGCCGATCTCCTCGAGCGCCTGTGCGCCGAGGTTGGCCGGCGGGAGCTCCCCGCGCAGCAGCTCGGCCTGATAGATCTCGCGCGCATCCTCGCCGGCGAGCCGGGCACGCAGGGTCCGGTCGCCGACGGCCCACTTCTGCAGGCCGTCGAGGTCGATGGGCAGTCGGTCGCTGACCTCCTCGGCCTCCCGGGAGACCCCGACCTGGAGTCGCTCCCGCAGGAAGCCACGGGCCGGATGCTCGAAGAAGGCGATGAGGTCGGCCAGGGCGATGTCGTCGACGGCGCGCGCGGGCAGGGGAGCGTCGAGGAGACGTCCGGGGGCGATGCGCTCACCGAGGCTGGCCCGGGCGGCGTCGAGGGCCGACCGGTCGAAGCTGAAGGGCGGCGCGCCGCCGAGTGCCCCAGGGGTGAGGTTGCGCGCGTCGAAGGGCTGCAGCGGGTGCTCGATCACCGGCACGGGAACGGTCGTCGTCTCCCGCGCGGAGTCGATGAGCTCGCCGAGCGGGACCGCCGGCGGGCAGTGCTCACCGGTGCGCTCGTCGGAGCCGGTGTAGGCGACGACGAGGCGCTCACGGGCGGCGAGGACCGCGTCGAGGAGGAGCTGACGGTCCTCGCTGCGGGCATCGCGCTCGCCGGTGAGCGGATCACGGGCGAGGACATCGTCGCCGTCGATGGCCTGCTGTCGCGGGAAGGAGTCGTCGTCCATGCCGAGGAGGCAGACCACGCGGTGCGGGACGGAGCGCATCGGCGTCATCGTGCACACGGTGAGGCCGCCGGTGCGGAAGCTCGCCCGGCTCGGCCGACCGGCGAGCTGGTCGGACAGGAGCACCCGCACGTCGGCCAGGCGCAGCGGCACGTCGTCGCTCGCGTGCCGGGCAGCGCGGGTCAGCGTCCGCTGGAGGTCGCCGACCTGCCACTGCTCACGGGGCGGGACATCGGTGAGGGAGAGGACCGTCTCGGTCAACGAGGTCATCCACTCGCCGGCGGTCCGGGCCGCCTCGAGCGCGTCGAGGCCGGCGCCGATCCGCTCGAGCAGCTCGGTGACCCGTCCGACGAGGTCGACCGACCCGCTGCCGACGTCGTCGAGGGGCATGACCCCGCCGACCTGCAGCGGCCCGTCGGCGGAGACGGTCACTCCGAGCAGCAGGCGGTCGAGGCCGAACCGCCAGGTGCCCTGCGGCTCCACGTCCATGGCGAAGGGGGCGCGGTGCGCCTGGTCGTAGCCCCACCGGATGCCCGAGTCGCCGACCCACCGGGTCATCGTCGCGAGATCGTCGTCGTCGAGGCGGAAGCGGCGACGGACCGGCTCGCTCGCCGCGAGGTCGAGCACCTCGCTCGCGGTGAGGCGCCCGCCGGCGAGACCGACGAGCCGGTCGGCGACGTCGAGCAGTGGGTTGGTGGCGCGAAGGGAGCGGTCGGCCAGGCGGACCCGCAGCCGGTGGGCGGGGTGGGTGTCGACGCCCTCGGCGTCGGTGCCGTGGTCGCCGAGGCCGAAGGCCGCCCCGATGAGCGGGGCATAGGTCTCGACGTCGGGACACATCACGAGCACGTCCCGAGGCTCGAGCGTGGGGTCGTCCTCGAGGAGGCCGACGAGGACCTCGCGCAGCACCTCGACCTGGCGGGCGGGCCCGTGGCAGGCGTGCACCTGGATGGAGCGGTCGTCCGGCGGGACGGCTCGCGCCGATCGCTCCTCGGCGCTCGGGACGTGGTCATCGCGCAGGTCCGCCTGCAGCCACCCCAGCACGGAACGCTGGTTGAGGTGCGACGAGCCCTGGCGAGGAGCCTCGAAGCCAGGCTCGGCTCCACCCCGCGGCCCGGTCGCTTCGAGGCTTGGCCGCGAGCGGCCTCGCACCTCAGCGATCGCGGTGTCAGCGGACCCGAGCACGCGCGCCAGCTCACGTGAGTCACGCCCGAGCGAGGCGAGGAGCGGGTGGGCGACGAGGTTGCTCGTCCGGTCGTCGGCCCGAGCGACGATGCCCTCGCCGACGTGGGGAGCGAGCCGCTCCCACAGTGCCGGGGAGGGCTGCGGCAGCCAGAGGTGGACCTCCCGGGAGAGGGCGAGTGCCTCGAGCAGCTCGATCTCCGTGACCGCGAGGCGCGTGTGGCCGAAGAGCGAGAGCCGGTCGGGCAGGTCCAGCCCACGTTCGCTGAGGTGCGAGGGCCCCTCGGGCCCGAGCCTCGAAGCGCCCTCCCTCCCACTCAGCCGGGCGACGGTCGTCGCGTGTCGCTCGTCCGGTGGCGGGGCATCGATGGCCGCGACGAGCCGGCGCCACAGCTCGGCCTGCCACGTGAGGTCGTCGTCGAGGCCGGCCTCGACCCCGGTGGTGTCCCGGCCCTCGCGCCAGTCGGTGAGCATCGTCGGGCGGCTCTGCCCGTAGCGGTGGAAGAGCCGCGCCAGCCGCAGCGCGACGGAGTAGCGCCGCCCGGCACGGACCTCGTCGTCCGGGTCGCCGTCACCGAGGTGGCGGCTCAGGGCGGTGCACCACGGCTCACCGATGGCGTCGTCGATGACCTCGAGCAGCGGCCAGACGAGGTGCTGCGGCAACCACGGGTCGTCCTCGTCGCGGCCGGTGAGCATGGTGACCAGGGAGCGCGGCCGGAGGAACCGGACGCCGGCGCACACGCCGTCCTGACCGCCTGCGCCCGTGCCGAGGCGGTGCGACAGCCGCTGGGCCAGCCACCGCTCGATGCCCTGCTCAGGCACGACGACGACCTCCTGCGCGAAGGGGTC
>JBQGNO010000096.1:0-8801 GCA_052087725.1 Janibacter sp.
ATCATGGACGAGGTGGGCATCTCGTTGGCCGTGCACGCCCACGGCATCCCCATGGCCGTCCCGCACACCCGCCCCGTCGGCATGACCGTCCACGGCACCGACGAGCGGCTCATCGGCGAGCACAAGCCGGTCTTCGGCACGGTCCAGGTCCCGGCGAGCCTCGCCGCGCTGCTCGAGCTTCGGCTCGGGGAGAGCAGCCGCGATGCCGTCGGCTTCAGCCTCCACGTGCCGCACTACCTCGCGCAGTCGACCTTCCACGACGCCGCCCTCACCGGGCTCAACGCCATCGTCGACTGCACCGGCCTCAACCTGCCCAACGACGCCCTCGCCGAGGCGGCCCGCGAGGGACGTCTGCAGATCGAGCGCGAGGTCCAGGAGAACGACGAGGTCCGCGAGGCCGTCGAGGCCCTCGAGCGGCAGTACGACGTCCACCTGCGTGGCCTCGAGCGTCCGAGCCTGCTCGCCGGCGAAGGGGAGAACCTCCCGTCCGCGGACGAGCTCGGCGCGGACTTCGAGGACTTCCTGCGCACGGTCGACGAGACCGACAACCCGTAGGGCCGTCCGCCGGGGCCGGGGCCGGGGCCGGGGCTCACTTCGCCTCGGACCAGCGCTGCACGATCGAGGTGTCGGCGACGAAGCGCACCTCGTCGCCCCCGAGCCAGCGGCGCGCGGCATCGACGAGCGCCCGGTCGACCACGGCCGCGGCCTCCTCGGCGTGCTCCTGCGGCACGTGGACGAGCAGCTCGTCGTGCAGGCAGAGCACGATCCGCCCGCGCAGGGGGCGCACCGCCACCCGGACGGTGGCGGCCCAGGCCTTGAAGAGCTCGGCCGCCGAGCCCTGGATGACGGCATTGCGGGCGAAGCGCCCCCGGGCCGCGGTGAGACCGTCGCGGGCCTCGTCGTCGAGCCCTCCTGACCCGAAGTCGGTGTGCACCAGGCGTCCACCGAAGGTGCGGACCGGGTCACCCTGCCGTCCTGCTTCCTGGGCTCGCTGCAGGTGCGCCATCGCCACGGGGTACTCCCGCTCGAGCCCGCGCAGCGCCTCGGCCGCCGGCCCGGACCGCTGGCCGTACATCGCGGCGAGGACCGCGATCTTGGCGACCGACCGCTCGACGCCGAGCCGGGCAGCGACCGGCGCGTAGAGGTCGGCCTCGCGGGTGGCGGCGGCGAAGGCCCGGTCCTGGGAGACCGCGGCGAGGACGCGCGGCTCGACCTGACCGAGATCGGCGCGGACGAAGACGTGGCCCGCGTCGGCGGCCACCGCGGGGCGCAGCTCGGCGGGGAGGTTGTGCAGACCGGCCTGGGCGGTCATCCGCCCGGCCGCGCCGTCGCAGGCCGCCCACGCGCCACGCAGCCGGTCGTCGGCCCCCACGTGCTCGCGCAGCCACCGCCAGCCGTAGGTCGTCGCGATCCGCTCCCGCTTGCGCCACTCGAGCAGCGCGGGCACGACCGGGTGAGCAGCGACCTGCGCCTCGAGCACCCACTTGCGGGTCGAGGGCACATCGACGCCGGCCCGCGCGAGCATCTCCTTGACCTGGGCCGGGTTGCGCAGGTCCACCCGTCCGGTGCCGGGCAGGGCGGCGAGGACGGGCGCATCGCGGGTCTCCCGCGAGGCGATCTCCTCGGCGAGGGTGTGGGGCTCGTCACCGGCGGCCTCGGTGACCAGGCGGCTGGCCGCCTCTCGGTCGATTGGCAGACCGTCGCTCTCGAGCTCGACGCACAGCACGGCCGCGGCCGACTCGGCACGTGCCGTCGCAAGGGCCCGACGACCGGCGCGGGACCTCCCTTCGTGCTGGTGCGCGGCGACCTGCAGCGCCGCCTCGGCGAAGGCGGCACACCGCTGCGGCGTCGTCAGCCAGGCACCCGTCACGGCATCGGCGCGCAGGTGACCGTCCGGCCGGACGAGGTCCTCGGGCGGCAGCTCGTCGGAGAGCAGGTCGAAGAGGTCGCCCGTCGGTGCGCTCGGCGCCTCCTGCGGGTCGAGACCCTGCGCGAGTGCCCAGACCAGCTGCGGACCGGCGTCCCAGCCGCCGTACGCGAGACGGTGCACCTCCGCGATGTCCCACGTGCGATCGAGGCGGGCCCCCGCACGGATGGCCGGCGCGACCGCGGACGCCGACCAGGTGGCATAGCGGACGGCGGGGTCCAGCGCCGCCAGCAGCGCGGCCGGGTCGTGGGCGAGGACCGGGGCCGCGCCCGGGGCCAGGACGGCCCCCACTCCGTCGATGCCGAGGACGACGGCTGCAAGGTCAGGCACGGTGAGCGAGGCTACCGTGACAGGATCACCCCATGGGTTTCATCAGGAACAGGCTCGGCCGCGGCAAGGACTCCACCGAGGTCACGGACACCCGGTCCGCCCTGGAGCAGGCCGAGGACCCCCGGTCCGACTCGAGCGGCGCGGTGGCCACGGTCATCCAGAGTCTCCTCGAGCTCGGCATCGACGGACGCGGCAAGTTCACCTCCGCCGCGGACGTCGGTGACGCCGCCCTGACCAAGCACCGGGGCCACGCCGGCAAGGCCGTCGACGAGATCGTCGGCGATCACCTCAAGCTCGCCGGCGCCAGCGGCTTCCTCACCAACCTCGGTGGCTTCGCTGCCATGGCGGTCTCCCTGCCGGCCAATGTCCTCGGCTTCTACGTCCTCGCCACCCGCATGTCGGCGGCGATCGCCCACGTACGCGGCCACGACCTGAGCCGACCCGAGGTGCGCTCGGCCGTCCTGCTCAGCCTCGTCGGCGCCGACGCGCAGGACCTGCTCGCCAAGGCCGGGATGACCGCGCCCAGCGGCCGGCTCGCCAGCCTCGCGACGCAGCACCTGTCCGGGCCGGCGCTCATGGTCGTCAACAAGGCCGTCGGCTTCCGCATCCTCAGCCAGGCGGGGAAGGGGGTCTTCGCCCGCTTCGGCAAGGCCGTCCCGCTCGTCGGCGGCGCCGTGGGCGCCGGGATGGACGTGTGGCTGCTCAAGCAGCTGGCGGACCACGTGCGCACGGAGTTCCCCGGGCCGGCCCTCGCGCCGGCACCCACCGACTGACGACACGAGGGTCTCGCGCGTCGCACTGACAGCCACGCGCTGCTGCGATAGCGTCCCGTGGGTTTGTGCCGGAGACGCTAGCGAGAGAGAGATCCCATGACCTTTGCCGACATGATCGAGGCGGTCAACGGGGTGGTCTGGGCCATCCCTCTCGTCGGGCTGTGCCTCCTCGCTGGCCTGTACTTCACGGTCCGTACGGGTGCCCTGCAGGTCACCGGGCTCCCGGACATGATCGCCAACCTGAAGAAGGGTGAGGAGTCCCCGGACGGGACCTCCTCCTTCCAGTCCCTGATGATGTCGCTGGCCAACCGGGTCGGCATGGGCAACATCGGTGGTGTCGCGACGGCGATCACCTTCGGTGGCCCGGGCGCCGTCTTTTGGATGTGGGTCATGGCCTTCCTCGGGGCGGCCACCTCCTTCATCGAGTGCACGCTCGGTCAGATCTACAAGGAGCGGGACCCGGACACCGGTGAGTACCGCGGTGGTCCGGCGTACTACTTCGAGAAGGCCTACCGTCACAAGGCCCCGACCTTCTCCCTCGTCTACGCGATCGTCTTCGCCATCGTCACCGTCCTCGCAATGGCCCTCTTCCTCCCCGGCGTCCAGGCCAACGGCATGTCCTCGGCGATCAACCTCGCGTGGGGCGTGCCCACCTGGGCGACCGCCATCGTCGTCGTCATCCTGCTGGCCTTCATCGTCATCGGCGGCGTCAAGCGCATCGCGAGGTTCGCCTCCTACGTGGTCCCGCCGATGGCGATCCTCTTCATCCTCGCCGCCCTGGTGGTCTTCTTCGTCAACTTCGAGGACATCCCGATGGTCTTCGGCACGATCTTCGGTGGGGCCTTCGGTACGGACGCGGTCTTCGGCGGGATCGTCGGCATGGCGATCAAGTGGGGCGTCCAGCGCGGGATCTACTCCAACGAGGCCGGTCAGGGCACCGGCCCGCACCACGCGGCCGCGGCCGAGGTCTCGCACCCGGCCAAGCAGGGATACGTCCAGGCCTTCTCGGTCTACATCGACACCCTCTTCGTCTGCACCGCCACGGCCTTCATCATCATCTCGACCGACATGTACTCGGTCTTCCGCGACGAGACCTACCCGGGGCCCACGGTCTACGAGGGAGCCATCGGCACCGGCGTCGAGCCCGGACCGAACTATGTCCAGCACGGCTTCGACGCCTTCGCCCCGGGCCTGGGGGCCTCCTTCGTCGCGGTGACCCTGGCCTGCTTCACCTTCACAACGATGGTCGCGTACTACTACATGGCCGAGGTCAACCTCGCCTACCTCAGCCGCAGGATCCGCAGCGGTCTGGTGCGACGGGGACTGATCCGCGGACTCCAGCTGCTCATCCTCCTCTCCGTCGGCTACGGGGCGGTCAACACGGCCGGCTCCGCCTGGGGGCTGGGCGACATCGGCGTGGGCACCATGGCGTGGCTGAACATCGTCGGCATCCTCGTGCTGCAGCGGCCAGCCCTGAAGGCCTTCAAGGACTACCGGGAGCAGAAGAAGGCCGGGCTGGACCCCGACTTCGACCCCCGACGACTGGGCATCGAGGGGGCGGAGTTCTGGGAGATGCGCGCCGACGGCCGGGTCCTGCAGGGCGCAGTGGGCGAGAGGGGCGAGTAGCCCGACGCGCCGGGGACGGTGGGGCGGCCCGTCCACATCCGAGTGCGGCTCCCCGGCGATACCCACAGGACGCGAAGGGGGTCTCCCACGGCCCTGCCATCCCGGGCAGATTCGAGGGCATGACCACGACAGTCCGCCCCCGCACTCCCGCCGAGCTCGCCGTCCTCGTGCCGTACCAGCTCGGCTACCACCCCGGCCCCTCGGTGATCCTCACCGTGCTCAGTGGCCGCCGACTCGGCCTGCTCCAGCGCCACGACCTCCTCACCGACCCGCAGGACTGCCGGCAGGCCGCGCACCGGGCCCTGCAGATCGTCGACCGGGAGGGGGCCACCTCGCTCCTCGTCATGGCCTTCGAGGAGGACGAAGGGAGCTCCGCGCCCCTGCGTGAGGCGGTCCTCTCCGCGGCCGAGGAGATCGGCGTCCGCGTCCACGAGCACCTCGTCGTCCGTGCCGGTCGGTGGTACGCCCCCGACTGCCACGAGCCGTGCTGCCCGCAGGAGGGGCTGCCCCTGCCCCGCCCCGAGGACGTCCCGGCCGTGGCGGCCTTCGTCCACGCCGGAGTGGCGCCGCTGCCCAGCCGGGAGAGCCTCGTCGGCGGCGTGCTGCCCGAGCACGACGCGGAGCGCGCCGCACGGGTGGACCACCACCTCGAGGTCCTCGAGGCCTTCGCCCGGGGGCGCGGTGCGCTCGTCGAGCGGGGGGAGCAGCTCGAGGGGGCGTGGCAGGCACTGCTCGACCCGGACCCCGCCGCGCCGCCGGTGGCCGACCTGCCCGATGGCCTGCTGGCGCGCGCGGCCCTCTCCCTCGAGGCCGTGTCCTGGCGTGATGCGCTCATGGCCGTCCTCTGCCCGGGGGTGATGCCGGTGGCCGCGGCGTGGGACCCGCACGTCGACCGCGCGCTGTCGGCGGCGCGCCGGTGTCCCTGGGCCAGCGGCGATCCGGAGGCACCGGCCGCGGGGCCGGGCGAGGCCGCCGACGGGGTGCTCGCGGTGCGGGGACGACTCGTGGAGCTGACCCGGCTGCTGCCGCACGAGCTCATGCCACCCGTGCTCACCCTCGTGGCCCATCTGGCGTGGTGGTGCGGGGACGGCACGGTGGCGGCGATCTGCCTCGAGCGGGCCCTGGCCATCGATCCGACCTATCGCCTCGCGCGCCTGATGAGCGATCTGCTCTCGACCGGGGTGCGGCCCTGGTCCCTCCATGACGATCCGGCCCCGGGGGAGGCGGCCTGATCGGGTCCGATCTGCGGACCCGGGCTCGATCCGGGCACCGCGACTGGATATGGTTGGTGGTCAGGTCATGAGTGCCAGCGTCAAGCCCCGGCTTGCTGGCCGGCAACCCTCCTCGTGACGGGGTGCCCCGGGTGATGACCGGGCTGCATCGGAGTGATGTGGCAAGGCGAGCCCCGGGAGCACTCACATGAGCGTGACCACGACACCTCCGACACGGGGCGCGCGGTGGCGCGATGGCGACCACCCGGGGCGTCGGATCTTCGCACCGATCGGGGACCTCGTCCTCGAGTCCGGTGACCGGTTGCCCGACGTGGTGCTCGCCTACGAGACCTGGGGCGAGCTCAACGAGGCCAAGGACAACGCGATCCTCGTCGAGCACGCCCTCACCGGGGACAGCCATGTCGTCGGCGAGGCCGGGCCGGGCCACCCCACTGCCGGCTGGTGGCCGGACGTCATCGGCTCCGGTGCGCCGATCGACAGTGATGAGTACTTCGTCGTCGCGATCAACGTCCTCGGTGGCTGCCAGGGGAGCACCGGCCCCGGGACACGGGCAGCCGACGGCCGCCCGTGGGGCAGCCGCTTCCCGCGCGTGACGATCCGCGACCAGGTCGCCGCGGAGGCCCGGCTGGCCGACGAGCTGGGCATCACCCGCTGGCACTGCGTCATCGGCGGATCCATGGGCGGCATGCGCACCCTCGAGTGGGTGGCCGGCCACCCCGAGCGGGTCGGCACCGCGGTCGCCTTCGCCACGGGCGGATACGCGACGGCCGAGCAGATCGGGTGGAGCCAGGCGCAGATCCTCGCGATCCGCAATGACCCGTGCTTCCACGGCGGCGACTACTACGACCGGGACGAGGGGCCGCAGGCGGGGCTGGCCCTCGCCCGCCGGATCGCGCACATCACCTACCGCAGCGAGCCCGAGCTGCACGAGCGCTTCGACCGCCAGGTCGAGGAGGAGCCGGCCGGCGACAACGGCCGCCCGCGCTACTCGGTCGAGAGCTATCTCGACCACCACGGCGGCAAGCTCGCCGGGCGCTTCGATGCCAACTCCTACGCCGTGCTGTCCGAGGCGATGAACTCCCACGACATCGGTCGTGGACGCGGGGGGCTGCGTGGCGCGCTGGCTCCCTTCGCCGGGCAGCTGGTCATCGCGCCGGTCGACTCCGACCGGCTCTACCCACCGCGCCTGTCCGATGAGCTCACGGATGCCGCGCCGACGGCACGACTGGAGACGATCCACTCGGGTGTCGGCCACGACGGCTTCCTCACCGAGGTCGACCAGGTGTCGCTCCTGCTGCGGGGGATCCTCGACGACCCCGACCGTGGCTGAATCGGGACCATGACACCGGCCGACGGAGTGAGACAGGTCACCGGCGTCGGTGTACCGTTCGGGCCAGGATCTTCCACATTTTCAGCGTTGTTGACGAGGAGCACACATGACGATCGTCGTGGGGTACGTGTCCACCAAGGAAGGCGAGGCCGCCCTGGAGCGGGCCTTCGAGGAGTGCCGCCTGCGCAAGGACAACCTGGTCGTCATCCACTCCGATCGCGGCGGTGCCGGCCTGAGCGGTGACACCGCCCGCAAGAACGAGGACGACCTGAAGAAGGTCCGTGGCCGCCTCGGTGAGGCCGGTGTCGAGGGCGAGGTCCGCGGTCTCGTGCGTGGCAAGGAGCCGGCGGAGGACCTCATCGTCGTCGCCGAGGAGACCGATGCGAGCCTGATCATCATCGGCCTGCGCAAGCGCACGCCGGTCGGCAAGCTGATCCTCGGGTCCAACGCGCAGCGCGTCCTGCTCGACGCCCCGTGCGACGTGCTCGCGGTCAAGGCCCACTGAGACCGGCGTCGCCCGACCGGAGAGCGCTGCTACGCACCCCTGCTGGCTGCGTTCCACCACCCAACGTTTTATAATGGTGACAGAGCCCAACGCACAGCGTCCGGGCAAGTCGGGACCGAGAGGGCAACGCCACCCCTTCGCCCGGCGGAATCCACCGTGACGAAAGGTTGTTGGTGACTGCTGTGTCCCCACGGTCCGAAGGGGCGCAGGGCTCCCTCCCGCAGGAGTTCTCGCACCCCGCGCTCCAAGAGCTGGTGCGACGAGGACACACCGCAGGTGCAGTGACCAGCGACCAGCTGCAGGTCGCATTCAGCGAGGCGAAGATCAGCCCCAGCCGGGGAAGGGTCGTCCTGCGGGCGCTCGACGACCAGGGAATCGAGGTTCAGGTGCCACAGTCCACGGCCGCGAAGTCGGCGAAGAAGTCCACCGCGAAGAAGGCAGCGGCCACGGCGTCGGAGGATACGCCGGCGAAGAAGACCGCGACGAAGAAGACAGCCACCAAGAAGGCGGCCGCTCCGGCGGCGAAGAAGGCCACCACGAAGAAGGCCGCGACGAAGAAGACGGCTACCAAGAAGGCGGCGACGACCACGACGGCAGCTGCTGCCGCCTCCGCGCCGAAGGAGATGGCCCCGGCCAAGAAGGCTGCCGCGAAGAAGGCGGCGGCCAAGAAGATGGCGGCCAACCCGACGACCACCACGGCGGAGGAGCCCGAGGAGGGCGAGGACGAGGTCCTCGGCGGTGACGCCAAGGCCAAGGACAAGCCGGAGCCCGAGACGGACGAGAAGGGCGGCTTCGTCATCAGCAATGATGACGACAACGACGCGCCCGCCCAGCAGGTCGTCACCGCCGGCGCCACCGCCGACCCGGTCAAGGACTACCTCAAGCAGATCGGCAAGGTCGCCCTCCTCAACGCCGAGCAGGAGGTCGAGCTCGCCAAGCGCATCGAGGCCGGCCTCTTCGCCGAGGAGAAGATGGCGACGCTCGAGAAGATCGACATGAAGTTCAAGCGTGAGCTGTGGTGGATCTCCCAGGACGGCAAGAATGCGAAGAACCACCTCCTCGAGGCCAACCTGCGTCT
>JBQGNO010000096.1:8811-9550 GCA_052087725.1 Janibacter sp.
GAGGCCGGTCTGTTCGCGGAGGAGAAGCTCGCGGCCGAGGGCGACGACCTGGACCGCAAGCTCAAGCGTGAGCTGCAGTGGATCGCGCACGACGGCAAGCGGGCGAAGAACCACCTGCTGGAGGCGAACCTGCGTCTGGTGGTGTCGCTGGCCAAGCGGTACACGGGTCGCGGCATGCTGTTCCTGGACCTGATCCAGGAGGGCAACCTCGGTCTGATCCGTGCGGTCGAGAAGTTCGACTACACCAAGGGCTACAAGTTCTCGACCTACGCGACGTGGTGGATCCGTCAGGCGATCACCCGCGCCATGGCCGATCAGGCCCGCACCATCCGTATCCCGGTGCACATGGTCGAGGTCATCAACAAGCTGGCCCGCGTCCAGCGCCAGATGCTCCAGGACCTGGGCCGCGAGCCCACCCCGGAGGAGCTGGCCAAGGAGCTCGACATGACCCCGGAGAAGGTCGTCGAGGTCCAGAAGTACGGACGCGAGCCGATCTCGCTGCACACCCCGCTCGGCGAGGACGGCGACTCCGAGTTCGGTGACCTCATCGAGGACTCCGAAGCGGTCGTGCCAGCCGACGCGGTGAGCTTCACGCTGCTGCAGGAGCAGCTGCACTCGGTCCTCGACACGCTCAGCGAGCGCGAGGCCGGTGTCGTCTCGATGCGCTTCGGTCTGACCGACGGCCAGCCGAAGACCCTCGACGAGATCGGCAAGGTCTACGGGGTGACCCGTGAGCGCA
>JBQGNO010000096.1:9560-11172 GCA_052087725.1 Janibacter sp.
AGCGCATCCGCCAGATCGAGAGCAAGACGATGAGCAAGCTGCGTCACCCGAGCCGCTCGCAGGTGCTGCGCGACTACCTGGACTGATCGATCCCACCTCGAAGGGGGCGTCCACCGCACGGGGTGGGTGCCCCCTTCGTCGTGGTCAGCTCGTCGTGGTCAGCGGCGCAGGCGGTCGGCGAGGCGACGGGGGAGGGCGCGCCATGCGTCGACCCCGGCGCGTGGCATCAGCGCGGCGCGCACCCGGGCACTGCGCATCCGCTGGTCCCGGATCTCGTCGACGACGGCCGTCACCTCGGCGGAGACCTCGGGCAGGTCCTGGCCGGGACGGCCGTAGCGAGCCCGCTCGAGTGTCCCGACGACATGATCGAGCTGGTCACGGACCGGAGCCTCGAGATGGGCGCGACGGGTCAGCCACGCGCCGACGTCCCTGGGTGTCGCCCCGGATGGGGGCTCGACCCCGAGGTCCCCGATCCGGTCGATGAGATCACGCCACTCGCGCTCGACCCGGGCGGTGTCGTCGTGGGCGGCGGCGCGCTCGCGGCGACGGGCGAGCACCGCCGTCACCGGCAGGATCGCCAGGGCCGCCGCGCCGAGGAGCACCGCGAGGATCCAGCCCGACCACCGGCGCAGCCACCCCTCGTCGGCGGGCTCCGGGGGAGCGACCTCCTCCTGTGTCGGGGCGGCCGACGTCGTGGTCGTCGTGGTCTCGGTGTCGCTCGTCGTCTCGTCGGTCGCGATGTCCGTGGACTCGGTGTTGATCGTGTACCCCGGGACGCCGGCGGCACGGGCGCCCGGCGTCGGCTCGAAGCGCACCCACCCGACGCTCTCGAAGTACAGCTCCGGCCACGCATGGGCATCACTGGCCCGGACGAGGTACTCCTCGTCGTCGACGGCGGCCCCCGGGAGGAACCCGACGACGACGCGTGACGGGATGCCGTGGGAGCGGGCGAGCAGGGTCATCGTCGCGGCGAACTGCTGGCAGTACCCGGTCTTGGTCTCGAGGAAGCTGAGG
Source organism: Janibacter sp. (assembly GCA_052087725.1). GTDB lineage: Bacteria > Actinomycetota > Actinomycetes > Actinomycetales > Dermatophilaceae > Janibacter. Next base: position 10,575 of record JBQGNO010000096.1, read on the forward strand.
ATCGGGTCGCTCGGACCACCTTCGGGTCGGGGGATGTCGAGGCTGTACGTGAAGTCCGGGCTGCGCAGGTACTCCTGGAAGGCCTGCGCGGCGGCGAGATCATCTGCCCCGGACGGCGCCAGACGCTCGGCGAGGGCCTGGATCTGCGTGGCGGATCCCGGGTCGAGACTGAGGTTCTCGTCGCGGTCCGCGGTGGGGTCGATCGTCGTCGGCTCCGACGCGTCGAAGTGCTCCTCCTCGATGTCGAGCTCGGTGAAGGTCGCCGAGTAGGTGCCGGGGGAGCGCTGGACCCGGGCGGTCCCGTCGGGGCCGAGCGACCAGGCGATCCCGCCGACGTCCGCCGAGGCGAGGTTGTCGGGCACGGCCAGCTGGGGTGCGGCGACGCCGTTGGCGTCGACGACGAGGGTGCGACGGTCCCGGGGGATCTCCTCGGGCACGCCGGAGAGCGCATTGTCGGGCCGGAAGCCCTCCCGCGGCTCCCGGGCACGGGTGCGCATCCGGCCGAACCCGTCGGTGAAGTCATCGACGACCGCCACCCGGAGGGGCTCCGGCGACGGGTCGTCGGTCGTGTAGCTGAGCACGGGTTCCTGGCTCGGGG
>JBQGNO010000097.1:0-11169 GCA_052087725.1 Janibacter sp.
TGGTTCTGGTCGAGGTAGACCACAGGTCGTCCGCGGAGCGGAGACCAATTCCTGGAGGAACCGACCTCGAATGTGTGCCCGAAGCCGTTGGTTCTGAAGAAAATTAGCTGGCGGACCCACGGGCGGTACTCCACGACGGACATGCCCAGATGTTCAAAACCCAGGTCCTCGGGCGCAGGGAAACCGATCACGCGTCCGTCGCCATGCTTAAACGCTACGATGCCATCGTCCCGCCACTGAACAGCGTCGATTCTGCTGGAAGTCACTGTGTCCCCGTCGTTGGTAGTTCGATGACGTGCCCGAAGCCTTCCGCTCGGCTCATCTCGTTGCGTAGAAAGCCACAGCCGAGGACGCGGCCACATTGAGCGAGTCGACCCCACCCATCATCGGGATCGTCACCTTCCGATCGAGCGCCCTCTCGGTCTGCGCCGCAAGACCGTGTCCCTCGGTGCCGAACACGAGCGCGAGGTTCTGGTGGTTTTCGGCCACGAGCTCGTCGAGCGTGATCGAGCCCTCCCCCAGCGTCATGCCCGCCACGACATACCCTGCCGCCTTGAGCTGCTCCGCATCGTTGGGCCATGAGTCGATGCGCGTCCACGGCACCTGGAAGACCGTGCCCATCGATACGCGAATCGCCCTGCGGTACAACGGATCCGCGCATGTCTGCGTCACCAGAACGGCGTCGACACCCATCGCGGCTGCGGACCTAAAACAGGCTCCAACATTGGTGTGGTCAACCAATCCGTCCAGGATCGCGATCCGCGACCGACGCCCGGTTCTCCTCGTATTCGAGGACATCTCTCGATCACTGGGACACCCCACGTTCGTGTGATCGACCAGGTCCTCGAGGACGGCGATCCTCGACCCGCCGTCACCGGCGGACGCGAGCACGTCCTCGAGCGGCTGCATCTCGGGCCGGTGCATCGACGCCAGCGCGCCGCGGTGCAGGTTGTACCCCGTGATCCCCTCGATGACCTCCGCTGAGCCGGTGTAGACCGGCACGCCCTGCGCCTCCGCGTCCGCGACGACGTCCGCGAGGTCCGTGAGCCACCGCTCCCCCATGAGCAGCGCCCGCGGGCGGTGCCCGACGGCGAGGGCCCGACGGATGACCTTCTCGCTCTCGGCGAGATAGAGCCCGCCGGCGGGCTCGAGCACCCGGCGCAGCTTGACGTCCGTCAGCCCGACGAAGTCGCGCAGACGCTCGTCGGTGGGGTCGGTGATGAGGATCGGCACAGGTGGAGGCTAGATCACCGTGCGGACGATGACGCTGACGCTCGCCACGACGCAGAAGGTGAGGACTCCCCTTCGCACCGCTGCTGCAGGGAGCCGCGAGCGCACCGGGCCGGCGACGACGTGCCCGAGGACGGCGAAGGGGAGCCACAGGAGACCGGCGCGCAGCTGCACCCCGGTCATCTCACCGGCGACCACCAACCCGCCGAGTGCCATCGCCGTGCCGACGACGAAGAAGACCGCGAGCGTCGCCCGCAGCCGGTTCGGCGCCTCGTGCTGGAGGACGAGCGCGAGGAAGGGACCGCCGATGGAGGCCGAGGCCCCCGACACCCCGCTGATCGCGCCGGCAGCGAGGGAGCTGCCCCTCGTCACCGGGATGTCGACCCTCACCAGCGAGGTCGCCACCGTGATGGGGATGAGCACGCCGACCGCCAGGGCGATCGCATCGGTGGACGTCCGGGCCACGAGGAGCACCCCCACGGGCGTCCCGAGGAGGCGACCGACCAGGGCCCAGCTGAGCGGGCTCCAGGAGATCTCCCTCGGGATGCTCGCGAGCTGGACCATCGGCAGGACGAAGGTGCACACGAGCAGGGCGGCGGGCATGAGGTCCGGCCGCAGCATGACGATGACCGGTGCCGCGATCACGCCGGTCCCGAAGCCGATCGAGGACTGGGTGAAGGCCCCGATGCCCACGACGAGCCCCAGGGACAGCAGCATCGGGTCGAGCCATCCCGTCACGGGAAGAACACGAACTTCACCAGACCCGCCAGGCCCACGACGACGATCACGGCGCGCAGGGCATTGGGCGGCAACCGGCGGCCGTAGCGGGCGCCGAGGACCCCACCCACGACGGCGCCCACGCCGACGAGTGCGGCGATGCCCCAGTCGATGAGCTGGGGCGCGGTGATGATGAAGACCAGCGAGCCCACGGCGTTGACGACGAGTCCGAGGACATTCTTCAACCCGTTGAGGGCCTGGATCGGCTCGGTGGACAGCGCCGACAGCAGGCCGATGAGGATGACCCCCTGGGCGGCCCCGAAATAGCCCCCGTAGACGCCCGCGACGAGCACCCCGGCCATGAGCGCGACGAGGTGCCCCGTGGGTATCGCCCCGCCCTCCTCGTGGTGGGCGCGCGACCAGGCCTGCAGGCGGGGACCGAAGATCACCAGCAGGATGCCGATGCCGATGAGGACGGGGACGATCGCCTCGAAGGCCTCGGGCGGCAACCACAGGAGGAGGAGCGCCCCGGTGATGGCCCCGAGCACGGACATCGGGATGAGCTGCAGGACCCGGCGGCCCATCCCCTTCAGCTCGGGCAGATAGCCGAGGGAGCCGCTGACGCCGCCGGCGACGAGGCCGATCGAGTTGGAGATGTTGGCGGTGACCGCGGGAACCCCCATGGCCAGCAGGACGGGGAAGGTCACGAGCGTGCCCGACCCGACGAGGGTGTTGATGCCTCCCGCCCACACACCGGCGAGGATCACTGCACCCATCTCGAGCCACGACACCCGGCCAACCCTAGACGGGCTCGGCCGGGTGCGGGGTCAACGGGTCGACCCGCGGACAGGGCTCAGCGCGGGGCGTCGGGCTCCTCGTCCGAGGGGGCCTCCAGCGGGCCGGATCGCTTCGTGCGGGGCTGGACGCGCGACGCCGGCGTGGCGTGCTCCGATGCCTCCCGCGAGGCCTGACCGGCCTGACCGCGTGCCTCGGCCAGAGCCTCGGTCGCGTCCTCGAGCGAGGTCTGGTCGAAGGGATTGGCCGCCTTCTCCGGGCCCGGGTCCACCCACCCCTCGGCGTCGAGACCCCCCTTCGGTCCATCGCCGTCGTCGCCGCCGAGCGCACCGCCGATGCCGCGCAGGGCGTCGGTGAGCTCGCTCGGGATGATCCACATCTTGTTGGCATCGCCGGTCGCGATCTGGGGCAGCACCTGGAGGTACTGGTAGGCGAGCAGCTTCTGCGTCGGCTTGCCGCGGTGGATCGCGTCGAAGACCTGCTGGATCGCCCGCGACTGGCCCTGTGCCTCGAGCACGGCCGCCTGCGCCGACCCTTCGGCACGCAGGATCTGCGACTGCTTCTCACCCTCTGCGGTGAGGATCTGGGACTGCTTCACCCCCTCGGCGTTGAGGATCGCCGCACGCCGGTCCCGCTCGGCCTTCATCTGCTTCTCCATCGACTCCTGGATGGACAACGGCGGGTCGATCGCCTTGAGCTCGACCCGGTTGACGCGGATGCCCCAGCGGCCGGTCGCCTCGTCGAGGGCGCCGCGCAGCTGGCCGTTGATCTGGTCACGGCTGGTCAGCGTCTGCTCGAGGTCGAGCGAGCCGATGACATTACGCAGCGTGGTGACGGTCAGCTGCTCGATGCCCTGGATGAAGTTGGCGATCTCGTAGACCGCCCGCTTGGAGTCGATGACCGTGTAGTAGATCACCGTGTCGATGTTGACCACGAGGTTGTCCGAGGTGATCACCGGCTGGGGTGGGAAGCTCACGACCTGCTCACGCAGGTCGATGCTCGCCCGCACCTTGTCGACGAAGGGCACGAGGATGTGGATGCCGCCCTCGAGGGTGCGCGAGTAGCGCCCCAGGCGCTCGATGATGAGGGAGGTCTGCTGCGGGACGATCCGCACCGTCTTGAAGAGGATGACGAGTGCGAAGGCGAGGAGTGCAGCCAGGAAGATCAGGAGGCCGAGGCCGTCCATGGGGTGTCCTTTCGGTGGTCGTGCCCGACGCGTCGCGTCAGGTCACGGGCTGGTTCGTCACGACGGCGGTCGCGCCGTCGATCGTGAGGACCCGGACCTCCTCGCCGGGCTCGATCGACGGACTGCCCGCAGGCACCCTGGCGCTCCAGGTCTCTCCGGCGAGTCGGATCCGGCCGTCGGTGGTGGTGACGATCTCGAGCGTCCGGGCCGCGTGACCCTCAAGGGCTGCAGAGCCGATGTCGCTCGTCGCACCGGTGTTGGTGAACTGGCGCTTCATGATCGGGCGCACGACACCGATGAGCAGGATCGCGACGATGACGGCGATGACCACCTGGGCGACGGGCGGTGCGCCCAGGGCGGCTGCCACGGCCGCGACGAGGGCACCCCCACCGAGCATGATGAAGACGAAGTCGACCGTGGCCGCCTCGATCGCGACGAGGATGAAGGCGAGCCCCATCCAGACCAGCCACAGGTTGTCGCCGAGCCACTCCATCGTGCTCACCCCTCGTCTCGTGCCGCCTTCATGCCGGTCGCCTCACTGCCGGGCTCGGGCCGCCCATCGTTGGCCGTGCTGCTCGAGGACGAGGTCGACCCCGAAGGTGGCCGTGAGGTTGGCCTCGGTCAGCGTCAGCTCGATCGGCCCCTGGGCGACGATCTCACCGTCACGCAGCAGGAGGACATCGGTGAAGTGCGGTGGGATCTCCTCGACGTGGTGGGTGACCATCACGACCGCCGGCGCCTCGAGGTCGGCGGCGATCTCCCCCAGTCGTCCGACGAGGTCCTCCCGTCCGCCGAGGTCGAGCCCCGCCGTGGGCTCGTCGAGGAGCATCAGCTCGGGGTCGGTCATCAGGGCCCGTGCGATCTGGACCCGCTTGCGCTCGCCCTCGGACAGCGTGCCGAAGGTCCGCCCGACGAGGTGGTCCGCCCCGAGCAACGTCAACAGCTCGAGTGCTCGGCCGTGGTCGAGCTGGTCGTAGGCCTCCTTCCACCGTCCGACGACGCCCCAGGAGGCGGTGACGACGACGTCCTCGACCTTCTCCCGGCGCGGGATGGTGTCGGCGAGGGATGAGGAGGCCAGGCCGATCCGCGGCCGCAGCTCGAAGACATCGACCGCGCCGAGCACCTCGCCGAGGATGCCGACGACGCCGCGCGTCGGGTGCATGCGGGCTGCGGCCAGCTGGAGGAGGGTCGTCTTGCCGGCGCCGTTGGGGCCCAAGATGACCCAGCGCTGGCCCTCCTCGACCTCCCAGTCGATCTCGGAGAGGAGCGTCGAGCCGCCGCGGACCACGGTGGCACCAGCGAGGGCGAGGACATCACTCATGCCCTGACCCTAACCGTCGCCCTCTATCCTCGGTGAGATGGCCGAGCTGCCCGCCTCCGTCCGTGTCGCCCTGTGGGTCACCCATGCGTGGTCCGGTGGGACCACCCTGACCCATGCCCTCGAGCAGGCGCTGCCCGATGTCGACCACACCGAGGGCATCGTCGAGCAGGTGCGCCTGTGGCGCGATCTCGGCGAGTCGGCGCTGCTCGTCGCGCTCCCCGGCCCCGGCGACCTCGGGGGTCTCCCCCGCAGCGGCCCCATCGCCACGGGAGCCGCGGTCGAGGCCGGCGAGGCGCTCTTCGTCCCGGCCCTCGGTGGCCTGCTCGTGCCGGAGCACTCGACCTTCGGCTCCGCCGGCGCCGAGGGGCACCGGATCGACTGGATGGCCCATGACGCCGACCCGGTCCCCGCACACCGGCTCGAGGCCCTCGACCACTCCGAGGTCGAGCGGCAGCTGCGCCGGCGCATGCTCGTCGCCATCGACGAGCTGGACGAGATCGGTGGTCGACCGTGGGCCGACGAGCTGGCCCGCGACCTCGTCGACGACCGGCTGGGCACGGACTGGGCCCTGCCACCGAGCCTGCCCGAGAAGGCCCGCAAGGTCATCGGGCTCGCGGCCACCCTCTCGATCGCCGCCTCGATGGGGCGGGAGAGCTCGGGCTCGCTCTCCTCCGCGCTGTCGGCCGCCCACGAGCAGCACCGGTCGGCCGCCCTGCGCACCCTGCACCGGGACGCCGAGCGGGCCCTCGCCGATGCGGCCAATGCCGCCTGCGCGGCGCTGGCCGGGTGGGTGCCGGCGCGGTGAGACCCCGGGAGCTGACGACCCAGCGCCTGCGGCTCACCCCGATCAGCGAGCAGGACCTCCCCTTCCTCATCGAGCTCGACGGGGACCCCGAGGTCATGCGTCACCTCACCGGGCGGGCCCGCACCCCGCGGGAGGCCCGTGACTTCTGGGCGCCGCAGATCCCCGGCCCGCAGTGGATCGGCCACCTCGACGGCCACCCCGTGGGGTGGTGGGCGGTCTGGCCGAGCGAAGGGGGTATCGCCGAGATCGGGTACCGGCTCGCCCGACGCGTGTGGCGGCAGGGCCTGGCCGTGGAGGGAGCCCGGGCGGTCGTCGATGCCGCCTTCGCCGACCCCGCGCTGCGGGTGGTCCGCGCCGAGACCATGGTCGTCAACGACGCCTCACGGGGCGTCATGCGGCGCCTGGGCATGCATGAGGTGCGCGTCGAGGTGCGCCAGTGGGACGAGCCCCTCCCCGGGGCGGAGCTCGGCGAGGTCATCGCCGAGGTCACCCGTCAGGAGTGGTCGAGCACGCCGGAGTAGACGTCCATGGTCCGGTCACCGATGCTCGACCAGGAAAAGCTCGCCACCGCGCGCTCGCGTCCGGCGGCCCCCCGTCCGGCGGCGCGCTGCGGGTCCGCGACCGCCTCGCACAGCGCTGCGGCCAGGTCCGCCTCGAAGCGTGCGGCGTCGACCGGGACCCCGGTCCCGTCCTCCACCTGCTCGATGGGGACGAGCCACCCGGTCTCGCCGTCGACGACGACCTCGGGGATCCCGCCGGTCGCGGTGGCCACCACCGGGAGGCCGCAGGCCATCGCCTCGAGGTTGACGATGCCCAGGGGCTCGTAGACCGACGGGCAGGCGAAGACCGTCGCCGAGGTGAGCAGCGCGATGACCTCGCGTCGGGGCAGCATCTCCGGGATCCAGATGACCCCGTCACGGCGCTCGCGGAGCCGGCCGATGAGCTCCTCGACCTCCGCCAGGAGCTCGGGGGTGTCCGGCGCGCCGGCGCACAGCACGAGCTGCACGTCCTCCGCTAGCTCGCCAGCGGCCCGCAGGAGGTGGGGCAGACCCTTCTGCCGGGTGATCCGACCGACGAAGACCACCGACGGCCGCTCGGGATCGACCCCGTGGTGGCGCAGCACCTCGTGGTCCTCCTGCGGCTGCCACACCTGCGCATCGATGCCGTTGTGGACCACGTGGACGCGGTCGGGGTCGATGTCGGGGTAGCTGCGCAGGATGTCGGCGCGCATCCCGTGGCTGACGGCGATGACCCCCGCGGCGGACTCGTAGGCGGTCCGCTCCACCCACGAGGAGAGGCGGTAGCCGCCGCCGAGCTGCTCGGCCTTCCACGGGCGCAGCGGCTCGAGGCTGTGCGCCGAGACGATGTGCGGCGCCCCGTGCAGGAGCGAGGCCGTGTGGCCGGCGAAGTTCGCGTACCAGGTGTGGCTGTGCACGAGGTCGGCACCGTCGCAGTCCGCGGCCATCGTCAGGTCGACACCCATGGTCGTCAGGGCCGGGTTCGCCCCGGCCAGTCCCTGCGGGTCGGGGTAGGCGGTGGTCCCCCCTTCGTCCCGGGGGTCGCCGAAGCAGCGCACCCGCACGTCGGTGTCGCCCCGCTCGCGAAGCGCTCTGGTCAGCTCCGCGACGTGGACTCCGGCGCCGCCGTAGACGGCCGGCGGATACTCCCTGGTCAGGATGTCGACGCGCACCCGCCCAGCGTAGGCCGGAACGGGCTACATTCGTCCCACAGCGAAGGCGCCGCCTTGAGGTGCGAGCGCCAGCGAGCCTCGAAGGGGAGTGCCCGATGCCTGGTGGAAAGCACCCGAAGGTCCTGGCGGTCGTGCTCGCCGGAGGAGAGGGCAAGCGGCTCATGCCGCTCACCGCCGACCGGGCGAAACCCGCCGTGCCCTTCGGCGGCATCTACCGGCTCGTCGACTTCGCGCTGAGCAATGTCGTGAACTCTGGGTACGCCAAGATCATCGTGCTGACGCAGTACAAGTCGCACAGCCTCGACCGACACGTGAGCCAGGCCTGGCGGATGGCCTCACCGCTCGGCCACTACGTCGCGCCGGTGCCGGCCCAGCAGCGGCGCGGCAAGAGCTGGTACACCGGCAGCGCGGACGCGATCTACCAGTCCTTCAACGCGATCGTCGACGAGCGGCCGGACATCGTCGTCGTCGTGGGCGCCGACCACGTGTACCGGATGGACTTCTCCGACATGGTCGCCCAGCACATCGACACGGGGGCCGAGTGCACGGTCGCGGCGATCCGCCAGCCGATCGACCTTGCCGACCAGTTCGGCGTCATGGAGGTCGGCGAGGACGGTCGACGCATCACCGCCTTCCGCGAGAAGCCGAGCGACCCACGCGGCCTGCCCGATGCCCCGCACGAGGTCTACGCCTCGATGGGCAACTACGTCTTCAGCACCGAGGCCCTCATGGACGCCGTGCGCAGCGATGCCGGCGCGGACAGCACGCACGACATGGGCGGCGACATCGTGCCGGCCTTCGTCGCTCGGGGCACGGCGAACGCCTACGACTTCGCCGACACCACCGTGCCCGGTGCCGCTGACCGCGACCGGGGGTACTGGCGCGATGTCGGCACGATCGACAGCTACTTCGACGCCCACCTCGACCTCACGTCGGTCGTGCCGGTCTTCAACCTCTACAACTACGAGTGGCCGATCAACACCCACCACGGCCCGTACCCTCCGGCGAAGTTCGTCCACGCCGACGGCGAGCGGGCCGGAGGGGCGACCAACTCGATCGTCTCCCCCGGGGTCGTCGTCTCCGGCGGCCACGTGGACAACTCGGTCCTCTCCCCCGGGGTCTTCGTGCACAGCTACAGCCGGGTGCGCGACTGCGTCCTCCTCGACGGCGTGGACGTGGGCCGGCACTGCGAGCTCGATCGCGTCATCGTGGACAAGGGCGTGCGGATCCCGGCGGGCATGCGCCTCGGGGTGGATCGCGAGGAGGACCTCGCCCGGGGGCTGCAGGTCACCGAGTCCGGCATCACCGTGGTCGGCAAGGACAGGTCCTCGACCCGACCTAGACTGCCGGCATGTCACGCAGTCACGGCGCCCAGGCGCTGCCCGAGCAGTCCGTGAGCCCGCTGCCCCCCGGTGTCGGCCCGATCGCGCTCGTCATGGACGTGGACAGCACGCTCATCCAGGACGAGGTCATCGAGCTCCTCGCCGAGCACGCCGGGACCCGGGACGAGGTCGCCCGGGTCACCGAGGCCGCGATGCGCGGCGAGCTCGACTTCGCCGGGAGCCTGCACGCCCGCGTCGCCACGCTCGAGGGCCTGTCGGTGGACGTCCTCGAGCAGGTCCGTACCGCGGTGCGGCTCACGCCCGGTGCGCGCACGCTCGTGACGACGCTCATCGAGGCCGGGCACGTGGTCGGCCTCGTCTCCGGCGGCTTCACCGAGGTCGTCGCCCCGCTCGCCGCGACCCTGGGGATCGATGCGGTCCGGGCCAACACGCTCGAGATCGTCGACGGTCACCTCACGGGCGCCGTGCTCGGTGAGGTCGTCGACCGCGGGACCAAGGCCGACTTCCTCACCCGTCTCGCCGCCGGCTCCGGTGTCGAGCCCGACCGGACGGTCGCGGTCGGTGACGGCGCCAACGACCTGGCGATGATGGCCGCCGCCGAGCTCGGCATCGCCTTCTGCGCCAAGCCCACCGTCCGTGAGCAGGCGGATGTCGCCATCGACGAGCCCGACCTGCGTCGGGTCCTCGACATCCTGCAGATCGAGCCCCTCCCGCAGGACGACGACGAGGGCGGCCGCCCGCTCGCCTGACCCCTCGGGCTACTGCCCCATCGCGTGGACGCCACCGTCGACGTGGAGGATCTCCCCCGTCGTCGCGGGGAACCAGTCCGAGAGGAGCATCGTGCACGCCTTGGCGGTCGGCACGGGGTCCCCGACGTCCCACCCCAGGGGAGCCCGCTCGTCCCAGGTCTCCTCGAATGTCGCGAACCCGGGGATCGACTTCGCCGCCGTCGTCTTGATCGGTCCCGCCGCGACGAGGTTGCAGCGCACTCCCTTCGGTCCGAGGTCGCGCGCGACGTAGCGGCTGGTCGACTCGAAGGCCGCCTTGGCCACGCCCATCCAGTCGTAGACCGGCCAGGCATAGCTCGCGTCGAAGGTCAGGCCGACGACCGAGCCGCCCTGGACCATCCGCGGCAGGGCAGCCACCGCGATGGCCTTGAGCGAGAAGGCAGAGACGTGGACGGCCGTCGACACGTCCTCCCACGTCGCCTCGAGGAAGCTGAAGGCGCCCTCGGGAGCGAAGCCGATCGAGTGGAGCACACCGTCGAGGCGCTCAGCGTGCTCACCGATCCGGTCGGACAGGGCCGCCAGGTCCTCCTCGCTCGTGACGTCGAGCTCGATGACCGGCGCCTCCTCGGGCAACCGCTTGGCGATGGTCTTGGTGATCTTGCTCGTCCGGCCGAAGCTGGTGAGGATCACCCGGGCGCCCTGCTCCTGGGCGATGCGTGCCACGTGGAAGGCGATCGAGGACTCCATGAGGACTCCGGTGATGAGGAAGGTCTTGCCGGTGAGCATGTGCTGCCTTTCGAAGGGGGGTACGAGGAGTGGCGATGGAGGGTCAGTGGCCCGGGTGGCCCATCAGTGGCCCATCCCGAGGCCGCCGTCGACCGGGATGACCGCTCCGGAGATGTACGCGGCGTCGTCGGAGGCGAGGAAGGACGTCGCGGCGGCGACCTCCTCGGCCCGTCCATAGCGCTTGGCCGGGATCGCTCCCTGGTACTCGGCGCGGGTCTTCTCGGGAAGCTCAGCCGTCATGTCGGTCTCGATGAAGCCGGGAGCGACGACATTGGCGGTGATCCCCCGCGCGCCGAGCTCGCGCGTCATCGACCGCGCGATGCCGACGAGCCCGGACTTCGACGCGGCATAGTTGGACTGACCGGGCGAGCCGTAGAGTCCGACGACGCTCGAGAGCAGGATGACCCGTCCGAAGCGGGCCTTGACCATGGCGGTCGAGGCCCGGCGCACGCACCGGAAGGTCCCGTGGAGGTTGGTGTCGACGACCGAGGAGAAGTCCTCGTCGGACATGCGCATGAGCAGGGTGTCCTTGGTGATGCCGGCATTGGCGACGAGGACCTCGACGTCG
>JBQGNO010000098.1:0-11057 GCA_052087725.1 Janibacter sp.
ACTCTCGGGAAGGCTCAGGCCTTGATGTCGGTGATCTTCAGCTGGGTCAGCGGCTGGCGGTGACCCTGGCGGCGCTTGTACCCGGTCTTGTTCTTGTACCGGGTGATGACGATCTTCGGGCCCTTGGCGGCCCCGACGACCTCGGCCTTGACGCTGACCGAGGCCAGCTTGTCGGCGTCGCTGGTCACGGTGGACCCGTCGACGACGAGGATCGGCTGCAGGTCGACGCTGTCGCCGGCCTCGCTCTTGATCGAGTTGATGAGGATGGTGTCGCCGACGGAAACCTTCTCCTGGCGGCCACCTGCGCGAACGATCGCGTACATCAGTGGGAACTCACTTTCACTTCGCTGGTGCACTCTCTCTCGGTCTGACCGGCCAACAGTCCACGTGCCGCTGGGGCACGAAGCGTCCGCTCGGTGGGCGCACCAAGGATCAACAGTACCGGGCCGCACCCACGACCCGCAAAACGTCACTCGGAGGCGTCGTCCGCCTTCGGCGGGCCGGCCTGGGCGACGACGCGCTTGCGCTTGCGGCGCGGCGGGGCGCTCGGCTCCGGGTCGGCGACCGGGGTCGTCGGCGCGGCGCCGCTCTCCCCCGCGATGCTCGTCAACGGAGCGCTCGTGCTCTCCGTCGGCGCGGTGAGGTCGACCGGCTCCAGGGCCACGGGGCCCCCGGCGCTCGAGGCCGCACGGCGTCCGGCCCGGCGGCGCGTGGGCGCCTCCGGCTCGGGTGCCGATGCCGGTGCCGGTGCCGCCTCGGGCTGCTCCTGCTCGGCAGGAGGCTGCGACTCCTTCGCGCGCTTCGGCTCGGGCGTGGTGGTGGAGCCGGCACCGTCGTCCTCGGCCGGCTCGCCCGCGATGCTCTTCAGCGCCGCGGCGTGGGCCGCCGCCGCGATCTGTGCCGCGGTCCGACCGTTGGCGTCGGTCTCCTCCTCCTGGGGTGCCGGTGCGCTCTGGGACTCGCTGTTGCCGCCCTTCGAGCGACTCTTGCGCGAGCGGCCACCGCCCCCGCCGTTCCCGCCGCCGGAGCCGTTGTTGCCGCCACCACCGGAGCCACCGTGGTCGTGGGCGACCGGCTCGGAGTGGACGTGGATGCCACGGCCGGCGCAGTGCTCGCAGGTCTCGGAGAAGACCTCGATCAGGCCGGAGCCGACGCGCTTGCGCGTCATCTGCACCAGCCCGAGCGAGGTGACCTCGGCGACCTGGTGCTTGGTGCGGTCGCGGCCCAGGCACTCCAGCAGACGGCGCACGACGAGGTCACGGTTGGTCTCGAGGACCATGTCGATGAAGTCGACGACGATGATCCCGCCGATGTCGCGCAGCCTCAGCTGGCGCACGATCTCCTCGGCGGCCTCGAGGTTGTTCTTCGTCACCGTCTCCTCGAGGTTGCCCCCGGACCCGATGAACTTGCCGGTGTTGACGTCGACGACCGTCATCGCCTCGGTGCGGTCGATGACGAGCGAGCCGCCGGAGGGGAGGTAGACCTTGCGGTCCATGGCCTTGGCGATCGACTCATCGATGCGGTGCTCGGCGAAGACGTCGTCCGTGCTGGTCCACCGCTCGAGGCGGTCGGCGAGGTCGGGGGCGACGTCGTCGATGTAGCCCTTGATCTCCTGCCAGGCGCCGTCGCCGGAGACGACCATCTTCGCGAAGTCCTCGTTGAAGATGTCGCGGATGACGCGCACGGTCATGTCGGGCTCGGCGTGCAGCATCGTCGGGGCACCCCCGGCCGAGGTCTTCTTGCCCATCTTCGACTCGGCCTTGGCGCTGACCTTGTCCCAGGCCTTCGTCAGGCGCTCGACGTCCTTGGTCAGCTCGTCCTCCGAGGCGCCCTCGGCCGCGGTGCGCACGATGACGCCCGAGCTGTCGGGGACGACCTGCTTGAGGATCGACTTCAGGCGCGAGCGCTCGGTGTCGGGCAGCTTGCGGGAGATGCCGGTCATGTTGCCCTCGGGCACGTAGACCAGGTAGCGGCCCGGCAAGGAGACCTGCGAGGTCAGGCGCGCGCCCTTGTGGCCGATCGGGTCCTTCGTCACCTGGACGAGGACCGAGTCACCCGAGGACAGCGCATTCTCGATCCGGCGGGCCTGGCCGTTGCCGACCCCCTGGGCCTCCCAGTTGACCTCACCGGCGTAGAGCACGGCATTGCGGCCCTTGCCGATGTCGATGAAGGCGGCCTCCATGCTCGGCAGGACATTCTGCACGCGGCCGAGGTAGACGTTGCCGACCATCGTCGACGTCGTCTCGCGGGAGACGTAGTGCTCGACGAGGACGCCGTCCTCGAGGACACCGATCTGCGTACGGTCGCCCTGCTGGCGCACGACCATGACGCGCTCGACGCTCTCGCGGCGGGCGAGGAACTCGGCCTCGGTGATGATCGTGCGGCGGCGGCCGGCCTCGCGGCCCTCACGGCGACGCTGCTTCTTCGCCTCCAGGCGCGTGCTGCCCTTGATCGCCTGCGGCTCATCGCGGCGCGAGTCACGGACCTTGGTCACGGTGCCGGGCGGGTCCTGCTGGCCGGAGTTGCCACCATTGCCGCCACCGTTGCCGCTGCCCCCGCGGCGGCGACGACGCCGACGCCGCGAGCTGCTCGAGGACTGCCCGTCCTGGGAGTCGTCGTCGGAGTCATCGCTCTCGTCCGAGGAGTCGGACGAGTCGGAGTCGTTCGAGGAGCCGGAGCCCTGATCGGACGAGCCGCCCTTGCCGCGCCCTCGACCGCGCCCGCGGCCCCCCGAGGAGCGGCCACCCCGGCCCGAGTCGTCGGCACGGTCCCCGGAGTCGTCGGAGGAGTCGTTGTCGTCGTCGGAGGAGGACTCGTCGGAATCCTGGGTGGAGTCGCCGGACTCGGCCGAGCGGTTGCGACCGCGGCCACCACGGCGCCGGCGGCGGCTGTTGCGGCCCCCGTCGCCCTGCTGGTCCGAGTCGTCGGACCGGGAGCCGTCTTCCCGCTCGTCCTGGTCCCGGTCGTCGTCCCGCTCGTCCTGGTCCCGGTCGTCGTCCCGGTCCCGGTCGCTCCGGTCCTGGGCACCCTGGTCGCGGTGGCTCTCGTCGCCGTCGCTCGCGGACTCGGTGCGCTCATCGGTCCGGGTGGCCTTGGGGGCGGTCACCGGGGTCGGCGGCTGGAAGAGGAGACCGAAGCTGGGGACGGTGGCAGCGGTCTCGGCGGTCTGGGGCTGCTCGACCTCGGTGGTCTCCTCGGTCGTGCGCTCGTCCGTGCTGTCGTGCTCGGGAGCCATGCGGCACCTCCAGCGCCGGCGACCGTGCCCCACACCAACACCTCGAGGGTGCGACCAGACCGCTGGCGCGGCGTTCGCGGGCTCTGGTGGCCCGCGGAAGCAAGTCCATGTTGCCTCGCGGTGGCTCGCGCGGTGCGCGGCACCCCCACGGGGCCGACGGCGGCTCAGTCGATGGCCAGTGGATCGGCCACGCGCTCGGTCTCGCTGCTCCAGATCCCCTGCGCCAGTCGGGTCGCGATCGGCGACCGAGGCGGCGCGAACGAGGTGGCAGCAGAGATCGCGCTGAGTACGTCGTCGGGGCGAACGGCAGGTGTGGTGTGCCGCACGACCATCGTCAGTATCGCACAGCCGTCCTCCGCCACCCCGGTGTGCGCCGAGATCACCGGCCCGCGCGCGTCGTAGGACTTCATCCCGCGCTTGAACATGCGCTCGACCTCGATGACCTCCTCGGCGAGGAATCCGTCGACGGCCCGGTCGAGCTCTGCCGGCTCCACGTCGGGGAAACGCACGAGCCACCGGCTGGCCTGCAGCCGGTCGGCGAGCGACCCGGGGCGGGCCTCGACGACGGAGACGATGTCGAGGCCCCCGGGCAGGGCCTCGTCGAGGGCCTGCCGCACGGAGTCGGGGTCGACCTGCTCGGTCACCGAGATCTCGAAGTACTCCGCCTCGCTCGCCGCACCCGTGGGGGCGCCGTTGGCGTAGGAGATCTTCGGGTGCGGGTGGAAGCCCGCGGAGTAGGCCATCGGGACCCCGGACCGGCGCAGCGCCCGCTCCAGCGCCCGGCCGAAGTCACGCGTCGAGGAGTAGCGCAGCCGTCCCCGGCGGGCGTACTGGACGCGCAGCTTCTGCACCGCCTCGGGTGGGGGCGGGCCGGAGGGGGTGCGTTGCTTGGCCATGGTGGGCCAGCCTAGTTGCCGCGCGAGAGCAGATCGACGAGGTGCACCCCGGTGCGCTCGGACAGATCGGCGATCTGGGTCTGGCAGGAGAAGCCGTCGGCGAGGACGACCGCGTCCGGCCCGGCCGCCTCCATCGCCGGGAGCAGCTGCTGCTCGGCGACCGCGACCGACACGTCGTAGTGGCCGAGCTCGACGCCGAAGTTGCCGGCGAGCCCGCAGCATCCTCCGAGGCGGGTGACTGCTGCGCCGGTGCGGGCCAGCAGCGCCTCGTCGGCGCTCCAGCTCATCACCGCGTGCTGGTGGCAGTGCGGCTGGGCCACGACCTCGACGCCGGTGAGGTCGGGGGCGCTCCACCGGCCCTCGTCGATCGCCGAGCCGAGGAGCTCGGCGACGGTGCGCACGCTGCCGGCGACCCGCCGGGCCGCCTCCGTGTCGACGAGCCGCGGTAGGTCGTGGCGCAGGGCGGCGGTGCAGCTCGGCTCGATGCCCAGGACCGGGACCCCGGCGGCCGCGACCGGCGCGAGGACCCGGGCGACGGTCCCGAGGGTGTCCTTGGCGGCGTCGAGCTGTCCGGTGGAGATGAAGGTCAGGCCGCAGCACAGCGACTCCGCCGGGACGAAGGGGGTGAACCCCGCCTCCCGCAGGACGGCCAGGGTCGTGCGTCCGACCTCCGGGGAGAAGTGGTCTGTGAAGGAGTCGACGAACAGGGCCACCGGGTGGTCGGCGCCGGCCATCTGCGCGGCCGAGGCGATCATCCCTTCGTCCCGCGCCCAGGTGCGGAAGGTCTCCCGGGCGAAGGTCGGCAGGCTGCGCCGCGGGTCGACGCCGGCGACGGGCAGGGTGATCTTCTTCAGCCCCGGCAGCGACGTCATGGCATTGACCAGCCGGGGAGCCCGCGAGGCGAGACGCGCCAGCTGCGGAAGGCGACCGAGCGAGTAGTGGCTGCGCGGGCGCAGGCGGCCCTGGTAGGTCTGGTGCAGGGCCTCGGACTTGTAGGTCGCCATGTCGACGCCGGTCGGGCAGTCGCTCGCGCACCCCTTGCACGACAGGCACAGGTCGAGGGCCTCGTGCACCTCGGGCGAGCGCCAGCCGTCGGTGACCGTCGAACCGTTGAGCATCTCCTGCAGGACCCGGGCACGGCCGCGGGTGGAGTCCTTCTCCTCCCCCGTCGCGAGATAGCTCGGGCACATCACGGTGCTCGAGGTCCCCGCGGCGCGGCACTTGCCGACCCCCGTGCAGCGGTGGACGGCCTGGCTGAAGTCGCCACCGTCCTCCGGGTAGGCGAAGGCGAGCGGCAGGGTGACCTTGCTGGCGGCGGGGATGCGGATGTCGGCCTCGACCGGAGCCGGGTCGACGAGGATGCCGGGGTTGAGCAGGTTGTCCGGGTCGAAGGCCCGCTTGACCGCCCCGAAGAGCCCGATCGCCTCGGGGTCGTACATCCGCGGCAGCAGCGCGGACCGGGCTCGGCCGTCACCGTGCTCACCGGAGAGCGAGCCCCCGTGCTCCGCGACGAGATCGGCGGCCTCCTCGACGAACCGGCGGTAGCGCGCGGTCGCGTCGGGGGCGTCGAGGTCGAAGTCGAGCCGGATGTGCAGGCAGCCGTCGCCGAAGTGGCCGTAGGGCAGGCCCTGCACGTCGTGCTCGTCGAGGAGCGCGTCGAAGGCCCGCAGGTAGTCACCGAGCCGGGCCGGCGGCACCGCCGCGTCCTCCCAGCCCGCGTGGGCCGGTCGCTCCCGCGGTGAGCGCGCGGAGAGGCCGGCGCCGTCCTCGCGGATCTTCCACAGGGCCCTGGCGTGGCCCGGGTCGGTGACGACCGAGGAGTCGATGGCACCGATATCGCGGCAGACCCGCTCGGCGGCGGCATGCGCCGCGGCCGGGTCCTCCCCCGGGACCTCGACGAGCATCCAGGCGGCGCCCCGCGGCAGGTCGGGGACGGCGTGCGGACCGCGGCGGGTGCGCACGACGTCGACGATCCGCGAGTCGATGCCCTCCGCCGCAACGGCGCCCAGTCCCTTGAGCAGGTGGGCGACGTCGCCGGCGGCATAGATGTCGGGGAACCCGAGGACGGCCAGCGCCGTGGCCGGTGGATCGGTCACCAGGCGGACCCGGGCCTGCGTCACGAGGGCGAGTGTCCCCTCGGAGCCGACGAGCATCCGGCCGATGTCCCGGCCGCGCTCCGGCGCCAGGTGCTCCAGTGCGTAGCCGGAGACCTGCCGGCCGAAGGTGCCGAAGCGGGTGCGGATGGTGTCCAGGTGATCGTCGGTGAGGCGGGCGAGCTCGGCCGTGAGGGCGTCGTCACCGCTGAGCGAAGGGGGTCCCCCCGCCACTCCCGTCGTGGCGGACAGGCGCCTGCCGGCAGCGGTGAGCAGCTCCATCCCGACGATGTTGTCGCTCGTGCGGCCGTACCCGAGAGCGCGGTTGCCGCAGGCATTGTTGCCGATCATCCCGCCGACAGAGCAGCGCGAGTGGCTGCTCGGGTCGGGACCGAAGCGCAGCCCGACCTCGCGGGCGCGACCCTGCAGGGTCGCGTGGATGGTGCCGGGATCGACCACGGCGGTGGCGCTCTCGGCATCCACCTCATGAACGCGACCCAGGTGGCGGGAGGTGTCGATGACGATGCCCGGGCCGACGGCATTGCCCGCGCAGGAGGTACCGCCGCCCCGTGCCGTGATCGGGACGCCGAGGTCGCGCGAGACCGCGAGCGTCCCCTCGATCTCGTCGGTGTGCCGCGGGAAGACGACCGCCCGCGGTGGGACGCGGTAGATCCCGGCGTCGGTCGAGTACATGCCGACGGTCAGGGCGTCCGTGCGCACATCGCCGACCTCGGCGTGACGAAGGGCCTCGGTGATCTCATGGGGCGACGCGGTCATGGGCCGATTGTCCCCCTTCGTCTCCCCGACCGTCAGGTCAGGTCCGTTGGATGAACCACGGGACGAGGACGAGGGCGAAGAAGATCAGGGCGATGAGCCCCGACCCCCACATCGAGTATCGGGAACGCGCCCGATCACTCCACTCCCGCATTGGCAGGAATGCGAACCCCAAGCCGTAGATGACGGCCACGACCGCCACGATGGTGCCACCGGTCTCGATCGACATGTGCTGCTCCCCCTGCTGCCCCGACGTGTGTCGCTCCAGCGTGGCACGGACAGGGCCGCAACGGGTGGATGTCGTGCAGCTCCGTCAGGAGCGGACCATCGAGTCCTTGCCGGAGCCGAGCACCGTGAGCGGGATCAGGGTCTGGCCGGTTGGCCCGACCTCGATGTCGGTGCCCATCTGCGGGCAGACGCCGCAGTCGAAGCACGGGGTCCAGCGGCAGTCCTCGACCTCGGTCTCGTCGAGCGAGTCGAGCCAGTCCTGCCAGAGCCACTCCTTGTCGAGGCCGGAGTCGATGTGGTCCCACGGCAGGACCTCCGACTCCTCGCGCTCGCGCGTCGTGTACCAGTCGACATCGACGTCCATGCCCGCGAGGGCCGTCTCCGCCGCAGCCATCCACCGGTCGTAGGAGAAGTACTCGCTCCAGCCGTCGAAACGACCGCCATCACGCCAGACCTGCTCGATGACCCGCCCGACCCGACGGTCACCGCGGGAGAGCAGCCCCTCGACGATGCCCGGCCGGCCGTCGTGGTAGCGGAAGCCGATCGAGCGGCCGAAGCGCTTGTCGGCGCGGATCGCGTCGCGCAGCTTGTGCAGTCGCTCGTCCGTCTGGTCGGCGCCGAGCTGGGCGGCCCACTGGAAGGGGGTGTGCGGCTTGGGCACGAAGCCACCGATGGAGACGGTGCACCGGATGTCGTTGTGACCGGCGACCTCGCGACCGGTCTCGATGACGCGCTTGGCCACCTCGGCGATCTGCAGGACGTCCTCGTCGGTCTCGGTCGGCAGCCCGCACATGAAGTAGAGCTTCACCTGGCGCCAGCCCGCGCCGTAGGCGGCCGAGACGGTCCGGATGAGGTCCTCCTCGGTGACCATCTTGTTGATCACCTTGCGGATACGCTCCGATCCGCCTTCGGGAGCGAAGGTCAGGCCGGAGCGACGGCCGTTGCGGGTCAGCTCGTTGGCCAGGTCGATGTTGAAGGCGTCCACGCGGGTGCTCGGCAGGGACAGGCCGGTGTTGGTGCCCTCGTAGCGGTCGGCCAGCCCCTTGGCCACGTCCCCGATCTCGGAGTGGTCGGCGCTGGAGAGCGAGAGCAGGCCGACCTCCTCGAAGCCGGTGGACTGCAGGCCCTGCTCGACCATCTCGCCGATGCCGGCGATCGAGCGCTCCCGCACCGGGCGGGTGATCATCCCGGCCTGGCAGAAGCGGCAGCCGCGGGTGCAGCCGCGGAAGATCTCGACGCTCATCCGCTCGTGGACCGACTCGGCGAGCGGGACGAGGGGCTGCTTGGGGTAGGGCCACGCGTCGAGGTCCATGACGGTGTGCTTGTCGACCCGCCACGGCACACCGGACTCGACGGGCACGACCCGCTGGATCCGGCCGTCGGGCAGGTAGTCGACGTCGTAGAAGGCGGGCACATAGACGCCGCCGGTCGCGGCGAGGCGACGCAGTGCCTCGACCCGGCCGCCGGGGCGGCCCTCGGCCTTCCACCCCGCGAGGATGTCGGTCGCCTGGAGGACGGCCTCCTCACCGTCGCCGACGATCGCGGCATCGATGAAGTCGGCCACCGGCTCGGGGTTGAAGGAGGCGTGGCCGCCCATGACGACGAGCGGGTGCTCGTCGGTCCGATCGGCGGCGTGCAGCGGGATGCCGGCGAGGTCGAGCGCCGTGAGCATGTTGGTGTAGCCGAGCTCGGTGGAGAAGCTCAGGCCGAAGACGTCGAAGTCCCCCACGGGGCGGTGGCCGTCGACGGTGAACTGCGGCAGCCCGTGCTCGCGCAGGAGGGCCTCCATGTCTGGCCAGACGGCATAGCTGCGCTCAGCGAGCGCGTCGGCCCGCTCGTTGAGCACCTCGTAGAGGATCATCACGCCCTGGTTGGGCACGCCGACCTCATAGGCGTCGGGGTACATCAGGGCCCACCGGACGGTGAGGTCGTCACCATCGGGGCCGTGGCCACCGACGTGCCAGTCCTTGACCGTCGAGTTCAGCTCGCCCCCGACGTACTGGATGGGCTTGGTGACCTGATCGAGCAGGGGCTCGAGGGCAGGGAAGATCGTCTCACCGGTCATGGGCCAAGGGTACGGGGGCTGGCTACCCCCTCCCAAAGTCACGCACCGGCCCCTCCGGTCAGCTCGGGTACATCTCCTCGAGGTCGCCCTTGAACTTGTCGGCGACGACCTTGCGGCGCAGCTTCAGGC
Organism: Janibacter sp.; assembly: GCA_052087725.1. GTDB lineage: Bacteria > Actinomycetota > Actinomycetes > Actinomycetales > Dermatophilaceae > Janibacter. The sequence continues at coordinate 9,421 of JBQGNO010000098.1, forward strand.
TCGGGGTGAGCTCGCCGTCCTCGACGGTGAGGTCCCGGCCGAGGATGTGGAACTTCTTGATCTGCTCGTGACGGTTGAGACCGGCGTTGAGCTCGTCGACATAGGACTGGACCATCTCGCGGGCCTGGAGCGAGGAGACGATCTCGGTGTAGCTCCCGTCCGGGATGCCGTTGGCCTCGGCCCAGGGCCGGATCGCCTCCTCGTCGAGGGTGATCAGGGCCGTGACGAACTGGCGGTTGTTGCCGTGGACGAGGAACTGGCCGACGTAGGGGCACAGGCCCTTGAAGGTCGCCTCGATCTGCGAGGGGGCGACGTACTTGCCGTTGCTCGTCTTGAAGAGGTCCTTCTTGCGGTCGGTGACCTTGATGAAGCCCCGGTCGTCGATCTCACCGATGTCGCCCGAGTGGAACCAGCCGTCCGGGCCGAGCACCTCGGCCGTGGCCTCGGGGTTGTTGTGGTAGCCCTCCATGACGTGCTCGCCGCGGATGAGGATCTCCCCGTCGTCGGCGATCGTGATCTCGGTCTGGGGGGTGGGCCAGCCCACGCTCCCGACCCGAAGGGCGTAGGGCCGGTTGACCGTGGCTGCGGCCGAGGTCTCGGTGAGGCCGTAGCCCTCGAGGATGGTCAGACCGGCGCCGTTGAACCAGTGGGCGACGTCCTGGTTGAGAGCGGCCGAGCCGGAGATGAAGAAGCGGATCCGGCCACCGAAGCGCTCGCGCACCTTGCCGAAGACGAGCTTGTCCGCGACCTTGTGCTTCAGGCCGAGGAGCACCCCGGGCGTGCGGTCCTCGGACAGTGCCCGCGAGTAGTCCCGGCCGGCGGCGGAGGCGAAGGCGAAGATCTTGGCCTTCGCGCCCCCTTCCTCCTGCATGCCCAGCGAGATCTTGCCGTAGACCTTCTCGAAGATCCGCGGCGCCGCTGCCATGAAGGTCGGGCGGACCTCGCCGAGGTTGTCGACGATCTTGTCGATGCGCCCGTCGACGGCGGTCTGCATGCCGACATCGGTGCTGATGAGCAGCAGGACCTTGGCGAAGACGTGGGACAGGGGGAGCCAGAGGTAGTGCACGTCCTGGGCGTTGAGCATGCCGGTCGCGCGGATGGCCGCGCCCTGGTAGGTCCACGTCGCGTGCCGCAGGCGGACTCCCTTGGGACGGCCGGTCGTGCCGGAGGTGTAGATGATCGTGGCGAGGGACTGCGGCCCCGTCGCGTCGATCCGTGCGTCGACGATCCCCGCATCCGAGGCGAGGAGCGCTGCACCCCGCTCCTCGAGGTCGGCGAAGGTCAGCGTCCAGTCGTCGAGGTCGACGCCCTCGGGATCGATGACGACGACCCGGGTCACTCCCGGGATGGCGTCACGGACCTCCCGCAGCTTGTCGACCTGCTCGGCGTCCTCGGCGATGACGACCGTGGAGCCGGAGTTGTCGACGATGAAGGCGACGTCATCGCTGATCGAGGTCGGGTAGATCGTCGTGGTCGCCGCACCGGCGGCCATGATCGCGTAGTCACCCAGCACCCACTCGATCCGCGTGCTCGAGGCGAGGGAGACCCGATCCTCGGACTGGACGCCGAGGTCGACGAGGCCGGCGGCGAGCGCCCAGACCCGCTCTCCCAGCTGGGACCAGGTCAGCTCGTCCCAG
>JBQGNO010000099.1:0-10814 GCA_052087725.1 Janibacter sp.
CGGCGCCCGCCGCCACGAGGGCGGTCCGGCGCCGGACGGTGCGAACGCTCTGCAGACTCATGTCGTCCACGCGGGTGAGCGCCCGCTCAGCGGCCGCGGGCGGCCTTGCGCAGGTCGGAGTTGAGCGTGCTGATGACGTCCAGAGGGATCTCCTTGGGACAGGCATCGGAGCACTCACCGATGTTGGTGCAGCCGCCGAAGCCCTGGAGGTCGTGCTCCTCGAGCATCTTGACCACACGACCGTTGCGCTCCGGCTGGCCCTGCGGCAGCTCACCCAGGTGGGTGACCTTCGCGCCGAGGAAGAGCATCGCCGAGGCATTGGGGCAGGCCGCGACGCAGGCGCCGCAGCCGATGCACTTGGCGGAGTCGAACGCACGGTCGGCGTCCTCCTTGGGCACGGGCACCGAGTGCGCCTCGGGGGCCGCACCCGTGTTGACGGAGACGTAGCCGCCGGCCTGGATGATCCGGTCGAAGGCGCTGCGGTCGACGACCAGGTCACGGATGACCGGGAAGGCGCTGGCCCGCCACGGCTCGATCGTGATCGTCTCGCCGTTGCTGAAGGAGCGCATGTGCAGCTGGCAGCTGGTGGTCCGCTCGGGCCCGTGGGCCTGACCGGAGATCATCAGCCCGCACATGCCGCAGATGCCCTCGCGACAGTCGCTGTCGAAGGCGATCGGCTCGGTGCCCTCGTTGATCAGTCGCTCGTTGAGGACGTCGAGCATCTCGAGGAAGGACATGTCCGGAGAGACGTCCTTGACCTCGTAGGTGGCGAATTCGCCCTTCGCGGTGGGTCCGGCCTGTCGCCAGATCTTCAGGGTCAGTTCCATACTCACTTGTAGCTCCGCTGCTTCAGCTCGATGAACTCAAAGTCCAGGTCTTCCTTGTGCAGGACGGGAGCGCCGTCCTCTCCGCCGTACTCCCAGCCGGCGACGTAGGCGAACTGGTCATCGTGACGCAGCGCCTCACCGTCCTCGGTCTGGGACTCGGAGCGGAAGTGGCCACCGCAGGACTCCCTGCGGTGGAGTGCGTCGATGCACATCAACTCGCCCAGCTCGAGGAAGTCGGCCACGCGGCCGGCCTTCTCCAGGCTCTGGTTGAGCGTGTCCGCTGCGCCGAGGACGCGCACATTGCTCCAGAACTCCTGCTTGAGCGCGCGGATGAGGTCGATGGCCTTGCGCAGGCCGGCGTCGTCGCGCTCCATGCCGCAGTACTCCCACATGATGTGGCCGAGCTCGCGGTGGATGGAGTCGACGGAGCGCTCACCGTTGATCGAGAGCAGCGTGTCGATGCGGTCGGTGACCGACTTCTTCGCCTCGACGACCGCCGGGTGGTCCTCGGTGATCTCCTCGAAGGGGCCCTTGGCCAGGTAGTCACGGATGGTGTTCGGCATGACGAAGTAGCCGTCCGCGAGGCACTGCATCAGCGAGGAGGCGCCGAGACGGTTGGCACCGTGGTCGGAGAAGTTGGCCTCGCCGATGGAGAACAGGCCGGGCACGGACGTCTCCAGGTCGTAGTCGACCCACAGGCCACCCATCGTGTAGTGCACCGCTGGGTAGATCCGCATCGGGACCTCGTAGGGGTTCTCCCCGGTGATCCGCTGGTACATGTCGAAGAGGTTGCCGTACTTGGCCTCGATCGCCGGACGGCCGAGACGCTCGATCGCCGAGGCGAAGTCGAGGAAGACCCCGCGGCGCATCTGGCGCTCGTTGCCCTCCCGGTCCACCTCGTCGACGAGCGGGCCGACCCCGCGCCCGTCGTCGCACATGTTCTTCGCCTGACGGGAGGCGATGTCACGCGGCACGAGGTTGCCGAAGGAGGGGTAGATCCGCTCCAGGTAGTAGTCGCGACCCTCCTCCGGGATCTCCCGCGGGTCCTTGTCGCAGTCCTCGGCGTTCTTCGGCACCCAGATCCGGCCGTCGTTGCGCAGCGACTCCGACATCAGGGTCAGCTTCGACTGGTGGTCACCGCTGACGGGGATGCAGGTCGGGTGGATCTGCGTGTAGCACGGGTTGGCGAAGTAGGCGCCCTTGCGGTGCGCGCGCCACGCCGCCGTGACATTGCAGCCCATGGCGTTGGTCGAGAGGAAGAAGACATTGCCGTAACCACCGCTGGCGAGGACGACGACATCGGCCAGGTGCGTCTCGATCTCACCGGTGACCATGTCGCGCGCGATGATCCCGCGGGCGACACCGTCGACGATGATCACCTCGAGCATCTCGTGGCGGCTGTACTCGGTGACCGTGCCGGCCGCGACCTGACGCTCCATGGCCTGGTAGGCACCGATGAGCAGCTGCTGACCGGTCTGACCGGCGGCGTAGAAGGTCCGCGCGACCTGGACGCCGCCGAAGGAGCGGTTGTCGAGCAGGCCGCCGTACTCCCGGGCGAAGGGGACGCCCTGGGCCACGCACTGGTCGATGATGTTCGTGCTCACCTCGGCCAGGCGGTACGTGTTGGTCTCGCGGGAGCGGTAGTCACCGCCCTTCTCCGTGTCGTAGAAGAGGCGGTAGGTCGAGTCACCGTCGTCCTTGTAGTTCTTCGCGGCGTTGATGCCACCCTGCGCGGCGATGGAGTGGGCGCGACGGGCGCTGTCCTGGTAGAAGAAGCTCTTGACGTTGTAGCCGGCCTCACCCATGGTGGCGGCCGCCGAGGCGCCGGCGAGGCCGGTGCCGACGATGATCACGTCGAGCTTGCGACGGTTGGTGGGGTTCACCAACGACGAGGCGAACTTGCGCTGGGTCCACATCTGGTCGACGGGGACGTCCGGGGCCTTGGTGTCCGCAATCGGATCGCCCTCGGAGAAGTACTCGCTGAGCGTGTCAGTCATGTGTGTCAGTGCTCCAGAATCAGGCGACGAGGTTGAAGAGGATCGCGAACGGCGGGATGAGGAAGCCGACGACGATGACGATCGCCACGATCGCGCCGAGCGCCTTCGCCCGCGTGCGCGAGGCCGTGGAGTTCGTCAGGCCCATCGTCTGGGCCGCGCTCCAGACACCGTGGTACAGGTGCATGCCCAGGGCGATCATGGCCAGGGCGTAGATGAGGACCATCCACCACAGCTCGAAGCTGGCCTGGATCATCACGAAGGGGGATTCCTTCACCGCCGACGCGTCCACCGAGCTGTTGATGGCCGGCTTGACGAGCGTGAAGTGGATCAGGTGCCAGATGACGAAGACCAGGATGGCCAGCCCGCCCCACCGCATCGTGCGCGAGGCGAAGGTGGAGCCGAGGCTCTTCTTCACCGCGTACTTCTGCGGTCGGGCCGCACCGGCCCTGGACCACAGCTTCATCCCCGCGTAGAGGTGCGCGATGATCGACAGGATCAGGACGACCCGCACGATCCACAGCATGCCGCCGTACGGGAGCATGGGCTCACCGAAGGTCCGCAGATGGTGTGCATAGGTGTCGAAGGTCTCCTGGCCGCCGAGCGCCATGAGGTTGCCGTACATGTGCAGGAGCACATACAGGAGGAAGATGACGCCGGAGCCCGCCATGAGGAATTTCAACCCGATGGAGGACGACGCCACTCCCTTCTTCTTCGCAGGGAGAGTCGTAGTAGCCACGGGGTCAAGGTACCCCTTCGTGACCGGGAGCACCCTAGCGCCCCCGCCGTTCGGAATGTGACTTTTCCCCGGTTACCGTGACGTAATAGACAACACAGATGTCACCAAAATCTACCGCGCCGACCGGAAGCAGGTCATGGACAGCACTCCCGAGACGATCGCCATCGCCGAGACCCGACGAGGGGAGGTCGCCCTGCGCGAGCGGCCCGCCGCCGATGGCTCCGTGATCCACGAGCTGATCGTGGGCGGGGTCTTCGCCATGGACTCGGCGGACACCTCGACCGAGACCGCCCTCGCGCTGCGCTCGCTCGAGCGCGTGGATGAGCCGGGCCGGGTGCTCGTCGGAGGCCTCGGGCTGGGCTTCACCCCGTGGCAGGTGCTCAAGGACCGCCGGGTCGGCGAGGTGCACGTGGCCGAGATCGAGGAGGACCTCGTGCAGTGGGCGCGTCTGGGCCTCACCCCCACCCTGGGTGTCCTCACGCGCCACCCCCGCGTGACGATCCACCCGCAGGACATCGCCACCGTCCTCGACGGTGACGTCCCGGAGGCGCCGGGCCCGTGGGACCTCGTCCTGCTCGACGTCGACAACGGGCCCAGCTTCCTCGTCCACGAGGACAACGAACGGCTCTACTCCGCTCCCGCCCTGCAGGCGGCGCTGTCCGTCGTGGCGCCGGGTGGCGTGCTCGCGATCTGGGCGGCCCAGGCCGAGCCGGAGCTGCTCGCCGCCCTGACCGCCCTCGCCCCGACCGAGGAGATCCTCCTCCCGGTCGAGCGCCAGGGCCGGTCCTTGGAGTACGCGCTCTACCTGACCCGGCCCTGACGAAGCCTGGGCTCATCCCCCTTCGCCCGGCCCTGCTCCAGACACCACCCCAGACCTGACGAACTACTGCTGGCAGTGCTTCGTCAGATCAGCCGTGGCTCGAGGTACGGCTGACGATGCCAGGTGCTGCCTGCAGTAGTTCGTATCGGAGCGGGGAAGGGGGGCCCGGCCGATCAGGCGGAGGCAGCCGCCTTCGCCGCAGCCGGCAGGGCCGCGAGGACCGTGTCGAGCGCCTCACCCTCGAGCGCATCGGAGACGAACCACACCTCGAAGGCGCTCGGCGGCAGGTGCACCCCGGCCTCGAGCATCGTGTGGAAGAAGCGCCCGTAGGCCTGCGTGTCCTGCGCCTGGGCGTCGGCGAAGGAGCAGACCTCCCCTTCGCGGAAGAAGATCGAGAACATCGAGCCCGCCCACTGCACCCGGTGTGCAACGCCCTCGGCGGACAGCGCGGCCGAGGCCGCGTCGGCGATCCGGGTCGCCGTCGCCTCGAGCCGCGGGTAGAGCTGCGGGGTGCACCCCTGCAGCGTCGCGAGCCCGGCGGCCGTCGCGACGGGGTTCCCCGAGAGCGTGCCGGCCTGGTAGACGGGCCCCTCGGGGGCAAGGTGCGCCATGAGGTCGGCTCGGCCGCCGAAGGCCGCGGCCGGGAAGCCACCACCCATGACCTTGCCGAAGGTGAAGAGGTCGGGCGCTCCCCCGGCGTAGCCGCCCGGGTGGTCGCCCCCGGGGCCGGTCTCGTGGCCGTACCAGCCGGAGCGGCTGGCCCGGAAGCCGGTCATGACCTCGTCGCTGATGAGCAGTGCCCCGTGCGCGGCGGTGACCCGGCGCAGCCCCTCGGTGAAGCCCGGCGCCGGCGGGACGATGCCCATGTTGCCCGGGGCCGCCTCGGTGATCACCGCGGCGATCTCATCCCCCCGCTCAGCGAAGAGCGCCTCGAGAGCGGCGAGATCGTTGTACGGCAGGACGACGGTCTCCCCGGCCGCCGAGGCCGGCACACCGGCGGAGTCGGGCAGGGCGAAGGTCGCCACTCCCGAGCCGGCCTGCGCGAGAAGGGCGTCCACATGCCCGTGGTAGCAGCCAGCGAACTTCACGATGACCGAGCGGCCGGTCGCCCCACGCGCCAGACGAAGGGCGGACATCGTCGCCTCGGTCCCGGAGGAGACGAGGCGCACCTGCTCCAGCGGCTCGACGCGGTCGACGATCTCGGCCGCGAGGGCGACTTCGTTCTCGCTCGGGGTGCCGAAGGAGAAGCCCTTGCGCGCGGCGGCCGTCACGGCCTCGAGGACGTCGGGGTGGGCGTGCCCGAGGATCATCGGACCCCAGGAGCAGATGAGGTCGACATAGCGGTTGCCGTCGACATCGGTGAGCCAGGCGCCCTCGGCACGGTCGATGAACCGCGGGGCGCCGCCGACGCCGCCGAAGGCACGCACGGGCGAGTTGACCCCGCCGGGGATCACCGCGCCGGCACGGTCGAAGAGGGCCTCGGATCGGGTCGTCGAGAGCATCATGCCCCTCAGTCTCCCAAACGGGGAGCAGGGTGGCCGGTCCGGGGGAACGCGGGGGCGCAGGTCACCCCGCGTCCGTGAGCCCCCGAGCGGGTCAGTCGTCGAGGCCGATCTCGTGGTGTCCGGGAGCGAGATGGCTGCGGATGGCCGTCATGGCCTGGCCCAGCGCCTCGAACTGCTCCGGGGTCAGGACGTCGAGGAGGTTCTGGCGCACCGACTCCACATGGACACCGGCCATCTCCTCCAGTGCGGCCTGACCGTCCTCGGTGAGGACGATCTCGACCCCGCGGCCGTCGTCCTCGGCGCGGCAGCGCTCGACCCACCCACGCTTCTCCAGCCGGGCGGCCGTGTGGGTGACGCGCGAGCGTGACTGGACGATGTCATCGGCCAGCCGGGACATACGCGTGCGCTGCCCCGGCGACTCGGAGAGCATCGACAGCAGCTCGTACTCCGTCAGCTGGATCTTGTGCGATGTGAGGTCGTCCACGAGGGCACGCTCCAGCAGTCGCGTGCCTCGCAGGTAGGCACGCCAGTGCGCCTGCTCCTGCTCATCGAGCCATCGAGTCCCGCTCACAGCCGACCAGCCACCTCGAGTGCGAAGTACGTGAGGATCATCTGCGCCCCCGCGCGTTTGATGTGCAGCAGTGACTCGGTGACGGCAGCGTCCCGGTCGATCCACCCGCGCTCGGCGGCGGCGACGATCTGGGAGTACTCACCGGAGATCTGGTAGGCCGCGACCGGCACGGTCGAGATCTCGGCGGCCCCCGCGACGATGTCCAGGTGCGGCTGGGCCGGCTTGACCATGACGATGTCGGCGCCCTCGGCGAGGTCGAGCTCGACCTCGCGCAGCGACTCGACGACATTGGCCGGGTCCTGCTGGTAGGTCGCCCGGTCCCCGCTCAGCGAGGACTGCACGGCCTCGCGGAAGGGTCCGTAGAGCGCGGAGGTGTACTTCGCGGCGTAGGCGAGGACGAGCGTGTCGGTGTGGCCGGCGGCGTCGAGCGCGGCCCGCACGTGGGCGACCTGACCGTCCATCATCCCCGAGAGGCCGAGGACGTGACCGCCCGCGGCGGCCTGGGCGAGGGCCATGTCGGCATAGCGCTCGAGGGTCGCGTCGTTGTCGACGACGGTCCGGCCCGCGCCGTCGGTGGCGAGCACTCCGCAGTGACCGTGATCGGTGAACTCGTCGAGGCAGAGGTCGGTCATGACGACCAGCTCGTCGCCGACGGCGTCGACGACCGCCCGGATGCCGAGGTTGAGGATCCCCTCGGGATCGTCCGCCCCGGAGCCGCGGGCGTCCTTGGTCTGCGGCACGCCGAAGAGCATGATCCCGCCGATGCCCGCGGCGACTCAGGCCCGGGCCTCGTCGACGAGGGACTCGAGCGTGTGCTGCACGACGCCCGGCATGGAGGAGATCTCCACCGGGGCGTCGATCCCCTCACGGACGAAGACGGGCAGGATCAGGTCGGCCGGGTGCAGCCGCGTCTGCGCGACGAGACGACGAAGGGGGACACTCCCCCGCAGTCGTCGCGGCCGCACCACGGGGCCGGTCGGACGGGAGCTCGTGGGGCTCACCCCTTCGCCTTGCGCCGAGTGGCGGTCTTCTTGCGACGGGCACTCGGGCGCACCGGCTCCTCACCTGCTTCGACGGCTGCCGCGATCAGCTCGCGCCCGTGGTCGGCGAGGGACTCGACGAGGCTCGCGCCCGTGGCCTCCTGGGCCATGACGTCGACCCGCAGGCCGGCTTCCTCGGCGGTCTTGACCGTCGCGGGGCCGATGCAGGCGATGACCGTCGACGGGTGCGGCTTGCCGGCGATGCCCACGAGATTGCGCACGGTCGAGGACGAGGTGAAGACGACGGCGTCGAAGGCGCCCTGCTTGATGGCATCGCGCACCGGCGCCGGCGGGGGCGTCGCGCGCACGGTCCGGTAGGCGGTGACGTCGTCGACCTGCCAGCCCATGTCCTGCAGACCGGCGACGAGGGTGTCGGTCGCGATGTCGGCGCGGGGCAGGAAGACGCGGTCGATCGGGTCGAGGACCTCGTCATAGGGCGGCCACTCCTCGAGCAGGCCGAGTGCGGACATCTCCCCGCTCGGCACGAGGTCGGGCTCCAGGCCCCAGTCACGCAGGGCATCGGCGGTCACCCCGCCGACGGCGGCGATCTTCAGGCCGGAGAAGGCACGGGCGTCGAGCCCGAACTCCTCGAACTTCTCCCGGATCGCCTTGACGGCGTTGACCGAGGTGAAGCCGATCCACTGGTAGCGACCGGTGACGAGGCCGCGGACGGCCCGCTCGACGGCCTGCGGGGTGCGGGGCGGCTCGACACTGATCGTCGGGACGACCTCGCTCGTCGCGCCGTGGCCGAGCAGCTGCTTGGCCATCGGGCCGGCCTGGTCCTTCGTCCGCGGGACGAGGACGTTCCAGCCGTAGAGCGGCTTGGTCTCGAACCAGGAGAGCGAGTCGCGCAGGGCGACCGTCGGGCCGACGATGGCCAGGGTCGGCACCTCGAGCCCGTGGACGACGTCGGCCGCCTCGGCGAGGGTGGTCTCGCGCGTGATCTGACCGGTCGTCGTCCCGCCCTGGGTCAGCGCCACCGGGGTGGCGCCGTCGCGGCCCGCGGAGAGCAGGTCGGCGCAGGCCGGGACGAGGTGCTCGGGCAGACCGAGCAGGACGAGCGTCACGTCGTCGCCGACCGAGGCGGACAGGTCCGCCCGCTTGGAGCCGGAGACGCTGATGACGTGCAGGGCGCCGGTCGACCGATTGGTCAGCGGGACCCCCGCGTAGGAGGGCACGGCGCTCACGGCCGAGACGCCCGGGACGACGTCGAAGTCGATCGCGGCCTTGGACAGGGCCGCGGCCTCCTCGGCGAGGCCGTTGAAGGTCGCCGGGTCGCCGTCCATCAGCCGGACGACGAGGCCGCCCTTGTGCTCCTTAGCCGTCTTGACGACGAGCTTGGCGCGGGAGGCGTGGGTCAGCTGCTGACCGTGCTCGCCGTGGCTGGCGTCGACGACATCGACATCCTCCCCGGTCATGGAGGCGATGATCGCCTCGTTGGTCAGCTGGTCGGTGATGACGGCGTCGGCACGCGACAGCAGGTCGACGGAGGAGACGGTCATCAAGGACGCGTCACCCGGCCCGGCGCCAACGAAGGCGACTCGAGCCGGTCGGCGGGCGGCGGTGGCGGATGCGGTCGAGCGCTGGGGGGTCACTGGGCATGCTCCGAAGCGGTCGTGGGGTGGGTGGCGGACAAGTCGGCGAGCGCTGGCGCGCCGTCGGCGATGAGGGTTCGGGCGAGGCGGCGACCGAGGTCCTCCGCCTCCCCGAGCGGACCGGTGATGGACCGGCGCAGCTCGCCGGAGCCGTCGGTCGCGGCGACCACGGCTCTCAGCGAGAGGATCGGGCCGTCGTCGTCCTCGACGACCTCGGCGAGCGCCCCGATGGGGGCGGCGCAGCCGGCCTCGAGCTCGGCGAGGATGCCGCGCTCGGCGGTGACGGCGGCGCGCGTGTCCGGGTCGTCGAGGGGACGAAGGGCGGCCAGGACCGCCTCGTCGTCCTCACGGCACTCGACGGCCAGGGCGCCCTGACCGGGGGCGGACAGCATCTGGATCGGCTCGAGCAGCTCGGTGACCTCGTCCTGCAGGCCGACCCGGCTCAGGCCGGAGCTGGCGAGGACGATCGCATCGAGCTGGCCCTCTCCGGAGCCGACCATGCCGAGCCGGGTGCCGAGGTTGCCGCGGATGTCGCGGAACTCCAGGCCGAGCCCGAGGCAGGCGAGCTGGGCGCGGCGCCGCGGCGACCCGGTCCCGATGACGGCGCCCTCACCGAGCTCTCCGAGAGTGAGACCGTCGCGGGCGCACAGCGCGTCGCGCGGGTCGACCCGTGCGGGGGTGGCCACGATGACCAGTCCCGGCTCGGGGGTGGTGGGCAGATCCTTGAGCGAGTGCACGGCAAGGTCGATCTCGCCGTCCTGGAGAGCCTGGCGCAGGGCGCTGGCGAAGACGCCGGTGCCGCCCATGCTCGCGAGGGAGGCGCGGCTGGTGTCGCCCTCCGTGACGATCTCGACGAGCTCGACGTCGTGGCCGGCCGCGCGCAGCGCATCGGCCACGTGCCCGGACTGGGTCATGGCGAGCTTCGAGCGGCGGGTCCCGAGACGAAGTGAGGTCACAGCTGGCTCCCTTCGGCGTGGAGGTCGAAGAGCTGGCGCAGGGCGTCCTCGTACTCGGGGAAGCGGCCGTCGACCGCCAGCTCCTTGGCACGGACCGTCGGCTGGTGCAGCAGCTTGTCGACGATCCGGTGGACGGCGCGGCCGACCTCCTCGCGGTCCTCGGCCGACATCTGCGGCGCGCGCTGGTCCAGTCGGGCCAGCTCGCGCTCGACGACCGACTGGGCGGCGCTGCGCAGGGCACGCACCGTCGGAGCGGCGATGCTGGCGGCGCGGTCCGCGAGGTGCCGGGTCACGGCGTCACCGACGAGGGCACGGGCCTGCTCGACCTCGGGCACGACGCCGTCGGCGCCGAGCATCCGGCCGAGATCGTCGAGCCCGAGACGGCTGACACCCGTGAGGTCGTCGACCTCGTGGGCGATGTCGTGCGGCAGTGCCAGGTCGATGAAGGCCTGCTGACGGCCCGCGCGCCGGACCTGCGCGTCGGCGACATCGGCCAGGCTGACCGCCAGCCCGGTGGCGCCGGTGCAGGAGATGACGACATCGGCGTCGGCGAGCGCTGCGCCGAGCTCGTCGAGCGGGCGGGCCTGCCCGCCGAGGCGCTCGGCGAGGGCGGAGCCCCGCTCGTGGGTGCGGTTGACGATGCACAGCCGGGCGGCCCCGCGGCGCACCGCGGTCGTCGCGGCGAGCGCGCTCATGGCGCCGGCGCCGATGACGAGGACGCTGGCCCCCGTGAGGGGCCCGACGTGATCGGTGGCCCGGTCGAGGCC
>JBQGNO010000100.1:0-10753 GCA_052087725.1 Janibacter sp.
AGTACGCCCCGGACAAGCGCCGCGGCCTCTACGGCAGCTTCCTCGAGTTCGGCACGCTCGGTGGGTACGCCCTCGGCGCGGCTGTCGTCCTCGTCCTCCAGGTCGTCCTCGGCGAGGCCGCGATGGCCGACTGGGGCTGGCGCATCCCCTTCTTCGTCGCCGGCCCGCTCGGTGCCATCGGCCTCTACCTGCGCTCGCAGCTCGACGAGACCCCCGTCTACCAGGACCTCGAGGACTCCGGCGAGAGCGAGCAGTCGGCGACCCACGGTCTGCGTGACCTCCTCGTCGAGTACTGGAGGCCGGTGCTCGTCATGGCGGGGCTGGTCATCCCGCTCAATGTCGTCAACTACACGCTCTTGGTGTACATGCCGGCCTATCTCGAGACCAAGCTCGGGATGGGGGCGAATCCTGCACTGATCGTCATCCTCCTCGGCGAGGTCGCGATGATGGCCCTGCTCCCCTGGTGCGGCAGCCTGTCCGATCGCGTCGGCCGCAAGCCGATGTGGTGGTTCTCGACGATCGGCCTGTTCATCTTCGCGCTCCCGATGTACATGCTCATCGGCACGGGCTTCACCGGGGCGATCATCGGCTTCGCCGTCCTCGGGCTGCTCTACATCCCCCAGCTGTCGACGATCTCGGCGACCTTCCCGGCGATCTTCCCCGCCCACGTGCGCTTCGCCGGCTTCGCAGTGACGTACAACGTCTTCACGGCGATCTTCGGTGGGACCGCGGGCACGGTCAACGAGGCGGCCGTCGACCAGACGGGGTTCCTCGAGTTCCCCGCCACCTACATGATGGGCGCCTGCGTCGTCGGCATGGTCGCGGTCTACTTCCTCAAGGAGACGGCCGGCGCCTCCTTGAGCGGCAGGGACATCCCCGAGTCCGAGCCCGAGGACTATGGGGCCGAGGTCATCGCGGCCGAGGACAAGGCCCTCGATGACTGCGGTCGGTGACCCGGGCGGCCATCGACTCGAAGAGGGGCGACCCGCGGACGCACCGCGGGTCGCCCCCTTCGTCGTGCCCGGCCGCCTACACTCGCCCCGTGACCGGTCCGAGATCCCACGCCCGTGCGAGCCCCCGCCAGAGCGCGGAGGACGCGCGTGTCCGGGCGCTGATGCAGACCGTGCGGCACCCGGGGACCAACGGGTGGACCAGCACCTGGGGCACCAATGCGCACGGCGAGATCGCCGGCTGCCCGCCACCATCCGGTTGAGCGTCCGCCCGCCCACGATGGCGTGACCACCCGCCCAGCCCACCGCGTCAAGGACAAGGTCTCCCGTGTCGAACTCCACCCCCAAGCCCCGCCTCCTCGCACCACACCAGATGTGGCGTGGCGCCCATGCGACCGCCCAGAGCGACGCCTTCGGTGGCGCGCTCCTGCTCGGCGCCACCATCCTCGCGCTCGTGCTCGCCAACACCCCCGTGGTCGACGCCTACACCGCCGTCCGTGACTTCTCCCTCGGACCCGAGGCACTCCACCTCGACCTGAGCGTCGGCACCTGGGCCGCGGACGGCCTCCTCGCGATCTTCTTCTTCGTCGTCGGGCTCGAGCTCAAGGAGGAGTTCGTCGCCGGCAAGCTGCGCAACCCGAAGCAGGCCGCCCTGCCGATCGCGGCGGCCGCGGGTGGCGTCGTCGTGCCGGCCCTGATCTTCGCCGCCATCGCCGTGTCCTCGGACTCGGAGGGCGCGCTGAGCGGCTGGGCGATCCCGACCGCGACCGACATCGCCTTCGCCGTGGCGGTCCTCGCCGTCGTCGGACGCTTCCTGCCCCCGGCGCTGCGCGTCTTCCTGCTCACCCTCGCGATCGTCGACGACCTCATCGCGATCTCGATCATCGCCGTCGTCTACACCGAGGGACTCCAGCTGCAGTGGCTGGGGCTGGCCGTGGTGCCGTTCGTACTCTTCGCGGTCCTCGTCCAGCGGGGCCTCCTCACCTGGTGGCTCATCGGGCCGCTGGCGATCATCACCTGGGCACTCGTGCACGCCTCCGGGATCCACGCGACCGTCGCCGGTGTCCTCCTCGGCTTCACCGTCCCCGTCATCGCGAACCAGCGCGCGAAGGTGCAGACGTCGACGAACGAGGACGGGAAGCCCGTCTACGAGGGGCTGGCCCCGTACCTCGCCGACCAGTGGGGTGTCATCTCGACGCTCGTCGCCATCCCCGTCTTCGCCTTCTTCTCCGCAGGCGTCACCGTCGGTGGCATCGACGGGATGCGGTCAGCCATGCAGGACCCGATCACCCTCGGCATCATCGCGGGGCTCTTCGCCGGCAAGCCGATCGGCATCGTCGGCACGACCTTCATCCTCAGCCGGTTCCCTGCCTTCCAGATGGACGAGACCCTGACCTGGCCGGACCTGCTCGGGATGTCCTTCATCGCCGGGGTGGGCTTCACCGTCTCACTCCTCGTGGGCGAGCTGGCCTATGGCGCTGCGAGCGTCGCCGACGAACACGTGAAGATCGGCGTCCTCCTGGGCTCGTTGTTCTCCGCCCTCGTCGGCGGAAGCATCCTCGCCGCGCGCAGCCGGCGGGCCAGGGCGAAGGACAGTGCCCTCGCCTGATCGAGGTCAGCGGGCGGCCGGGGCCGCCTGCAACAGCTGGGACTCGGCCTCGTCGAGGTACTCCGCGAGAGCCGCACCGGCCTCCTCGTGGCGACCGCTGTGCAGCAGGTCGAGGAGGGTCTGGTTGCCCTCGAGGTAGGGCGCGTGGAAGGTGTGTGCGTCGGCCATCATGCTGAAGACGAGGCGCATCTCCGCCAGGACCTGCTGCATCGCCTCGTCGACGCGCCGGCTCCCGGCGAGGGCCCCGACGGCGCGGTGGAAGTGCATGTTGGCCGTGCCGAGCCCGGCCCAGTCCTGGGCGGCTGCGGCGCGTTCACCCTCGGTGACCGCGCCGCGGAGGGCGCCGAGGTCGGGATCGTCCACGGCCGCCTGCCGGATCGCGGCGCCCTCGAGGATGCGCCGGTAGCGGTACAGGTCGCGGATGTCGTCGGCGTCGAGCGCGCGGACGAAGGCCCCGCGGTTGAACTCGTGGATGACCAGGCGCTCGTGCCCGAGGAGGTGGAAGGCCTCACGCAGGGTGTTGCGCGAGACGCCGAGGGCCTGGCCGATCTTCTGCTCCGACAGGCGGGTCCCCGGCCGCAGGTCACCCTCGATGATCCGGGTGCGCAGGGCACCGGCGACACGCTCGGACGCACTCGTGCGGCCCATGGCGCCCCGTTCGCTCTCCAGTGCGGCCAACCAGTCGGACTGCGCTGCTGCCATACCCATCCCCTTCGTCGCGGTGATGACCGGAGTCTACGCACAGTGAGGTATTGCAGGATTGTTGAACAATCGCTACCTTCGATGTGCCGGGCGCCACACCGAGGTGGTCCCGTGAACCCGACAGGGAGAGACCATGGATCAGGCTCCACGCCCGGACAGCGGCCCCACTGCCACCGAGACGGCCACGACCGCCGGGAAGGGAGCACTGCTCGGCGCGGTCTTCCTCATGGCCACCAGCGCGGTCGGCCCCGGCTTCATCACCCAGACGACCGTCTTCACCGCCCAGCTCGGCGCGGCCTTCGCCTTCGCGATCCTCGTGTCGACCATCGTGGACATCGCGGTGCAGCTCAATGTCTGGCGGGTCCTCGGCGTGAGTGGTCTGCGGGCGCAGGACCTGGCCAACAAGGTCGTCCCCGGCGCCGGCTACGTCCTCGCCGCACTGGTGATCTTCGGCGGGCTCGTCTTCAACATCGGCAACATCGGTGGCACGGCCCTCGGGGCCAACGCGATGATGGGCGCCGACGCCAAGATCGGCGGTGCGGTCTCCGCCCTCATCGCCATCGCGATCTTCCTCAGCAAGCGGGCCGGCGTCGCCATGGACCGGATCGTGGTCTTCATGGGCGTCGCGATGATCTGCATGGTCACCTGGGTGGCCGTCACCTCCGGCCCGCCGGTCGGCGACGCCCTCACCCAGACCGTGCTGCCGGAGGAGATCGACTTCCTCATCATCGTCACGCTCATCGGCGGCACGGTCGGCGGATACATCACCTACGCCGGCGCGCACCGGATCATCGACTCCGGTATCACCGGTCCCGACCGGATCGCCGAGATCAGCCGCGGCTCGATCATCGCGATCGTCGTCGCCGCCGTGATGCGGGCGATCCTCTTCCTCGCCGTCCTCGGTGTCGTTGCGGGAGGCGCCAAGCTCGCCGAGGACAACCCCACGGCCTCCGCCTTCGAGCACGCCCTCGGTGACATCGGGGTGATCGTCTTCGGCGTGATCCTCTGGGCTGCGAGCATCACCAGCGTCATCGGAGCGTCGTACACCTCGGTGTCCTTCCTCGCGACCTTCTCCGGCTGGCTCTCCCGCAACCGCAACTGGGTCACCGTCGGCTTCATCGTCATCTCGACCACGATCTACGTCTCGATCGGCCAGCCCCCGGTGACCCTCCTCATCCTCGCCGGCGCGCTCAACGGCCTGATCCTCCCCTTCGGCCTCGGCTTCGTGGTGTGGGTGGCCCTGCGGCGCCGGGACCTGCTCCACGGCTACCGTTACCCGATGTGGCTCGGGCTCCTGGGTCTCGCGGTCTGGGTGCTCGCGCTCTACCTCGGATGGGAGTCCATCGGTGGGATCACGAAGCTGTGGCAGTGAGCAGCGACGAGACCACCACCACCGACGACAAGGATCAGGAGCGCGATGATGCGTATCGACCTCAACGCCGACCTCGGTGAGAGCTTCGGCCGCTGGACCCTCGGAGACGACGACGCGATGCTCGAGGTGGTGACCAGCGCCAATGTCGCCTGCGGGTTCCACGCCGGCGACGCCTCGGTCCTGCAGCACAGCTGTGAGCGCGCCGCCGAGCGCGGCGTGGCCATCGGTGCCCAGGTCGGCTACCGCGATCTCGCGGGATTCGGACGACGCTTCATCGACATGGTCCCCGAGGAGCTCACCGCCGATGTCATCTATCAGATCGGGGCACTCGAGGGCCTGGCGCGCGTCGCCGGCAGCCGGGTGCGCTACGTCAAGCCGCACGGGGCGCTGTACAACGCGATCGTCCACCACGAGGAGCAGGCCGCGGCGGTCGTCGCGGCCGTCGTCGCCTACGACTCGACCCTCCCGGTCCTCGGGCTGCCGGGCTCGGCCTGGCTCCGGCTCGCCGAGGCCGCCGGGCTGACGACCGTCGGCGAGGCCTTCGCCGATCGCGCCTACACGCCCGAGGGGACCCTCGTCTCCCGCCGGGAGGAGGGCGCGGTGCTCCATGATCCGGAGACCATCGCGCGGCGGTGCGTGCGCATGGCGACCGAAGGGGAGGTCGAGGCCACGGATGGCAGCACCGTTGCGGCGCCGGCCGGCTCGTTGTGCGTCCACGGCGACAGCCCGGGCGCCGTGGCGATCGCTCGGCGGGTCCGCGAAGGGCTGACGGCGGCAGGGGTGGAGGTCTCCCCCTTCGTCGGAGCGGTCCCCGGCCCGGAGCGGTCGTCATGAGGCTGCTGCCGTGCGCCGACGCGGGCCTGCTCGTCGAGCTGGGCAGCCTCGAGGAGGTGCTCTCGATGTACGCCGAGCTCGACGATCGCCCGCCGGCCGGGATCATCGACATGGTGCCTGCCGCCAGCACGCTCCTGCTGACGATCGATCCTGCCCGCACCGACGTCGACCGGCTGTCCCGGACGATCTCGCAGATCAGCGTCGGCAGCCACGAGCGGGTCGAGGTCGAGGAGATCGAGATCCCCGTCGTCTACGACGGGGAGGACCTCGCCGACGTCGGCCGGCTGACCGGCCTGGGTGAGCGCGGCGTGGTCGAGGCGCACACCACCAGCGACTGGACGGTCGCCTTCTGTGGATTCGCTCCCGGCTTCGGATACATGGTCGGCGGGGACGAGCGCTTGCAGGTGCCCCGACGTGATGAACCGCGCACGCGGGTCCCGGCGGGGTCGGTGGCCCTGGCCGGGGAGTTTGCGAGCGTCTATCCCCGCGAGTCCCCCGGCGGCTGGCAGCTCATCGGGCACACCCCGCTCGAGCTGTGGGACATCGACCGCGACCCGCCGGCCCTTCTCGTGCCCGGCCGGCGCGTGCGCTTCGTGGAGGCCTCATGACCTCCCCCACCACGTCTCCCACGCCGGCCGGGCCCCGCCACCTCGAGGTCCTCGCCACCGGCCCGCAGACCACGGTCCAGGACCTCGGCCGCCACGGCCTGGCAGCCCTGGGTGTCGGGACATCCGGCGCCGCCGACCGGGCCTCCCTCCGACTGGCCAACCGGCTCCTCGGCAATCCCGAGGGGGCCGCGGCACTCGAGGTGACCTTCGGCGGGCTCATCGTCCGCGCGCACGGTGGCATGTTCATCACCCTGACCGGTGCCGCCTGCCCGATGACCATCGACGGGGCGCCCGCCGGTCATGCTGCGGTCACCTGGCTGCCCGCCGGCGCCACCCTGCGACTGGGGCCGGCGAGCTCGGGACTGCGCGGCTACCTCGCCGTCCGCGGCGGGATCGAGGTCGACCCGGTCCTCGGCTCCCGGTCGACCGACACCCTCGCGGGTCTCGGACCAGCGGTGCCCCGGGAGGGGGATATCCTGCCGGTCGGCCCCCCGCCGGACGACGAGCCGTGCGTCGATGTGGCCCCGGTGTGTGTGCCGTCCGGTGACGAGGTGCGCCTGCGCGTCGTCACCGGGCCGCGCGACGACTGGTTCACCGATGCGGCCCTGCGGGACCTGCTCAGCGCCCCCTACACGGTGACGGGAGCCAGTGACCGGGTCGGGATGCGGCTGTCCGGGCCGGTGCTGGAGCGCTCTCGCGAGGGCGAGCTGTCGAGTGAGGGCATGGTCACCGGCGCCCTCCAGGTGCCGCCGACCGGTCAGCCGACCCTCTTCCTCGCCGACCACCCCGTCACGGGTGGCTACCCCGTCATCGCGGTCGTCGTCACCGAGGACATCGCCCTCGCGGCGCAGGCCCCACCGGGGCAGCGACTGCGCTTCGTCCGCGCCGAGGGGGACTCCCGTGCTGCCTGAGGTCCCGATCGACCCGAGATCCCTGCGCCCGGACGAGGCCCGGGCCCTCTTCCGCGCGGGCCTCGGCGTGCCCACGTCCGGCTGGTGCGCCGGGTGGACACAGGCCAATCTCATCGCTGTCCCCCGGGAGCAGGCCTACGACGTGCTGCTCTTCGCGCAGCGCAACCCGAAGTCCTGCCCCGTCCTCGATGTCACCGAGCCCGGCGACGTCGGCAGCCGGGTCTTCGACGGGGACCTGCGCACGGACCTGCCCGGCTACCGCATCTACGAGCACGGCGAGCTCGTCGCCGAGGCCACTGACGTGCGGGAGGTCTGGCGCGATGACCTCGTCGCCTTTTTCATCGGGTGCAGCTTCACCTTCGAGGCCGCGCTCGTCGAGGCCGGAGTCCCCGTGCGCCACCTCGACGTGGGCAGCAATGTCCCGATGTACCGCACCGGGCGACCCTGCCGCTCCGCCGGATCGATCGGTGGGCCGCTCGTGGTGTCGATGCGTCCGATGCCGGCGGACCAGGTCGCGACCGCGGTGCGGGTCACCGCACGCTACCCCTCCGTCCACGGCGCGCCCGTGCACATCGGCGACCCGGCCGCCCTGGGGATCGAGGACCTCGACTCCCCCGACTTCGGCGACGCCGTCCCGATCCATCCCGGTGAGGTCCCCGTCTTCTGGGCGTGCGGCGTCACCCCGCAGGCCGCGATCATGCAGTCGCGGCCCCCCTTCGCCATCGGGCATGCGCCCGGGATGATGGCCGTCACCGACGCCCGGGACAGCGACTACCTCGTCCCCTGAGACCTGCCGGCCCCGCGGTCAGAAGACCGGCTTGCCCCCGGTGACGCCGAGGACCGTCCCCGAGACATAGCCGGCCTCCTGCGGGGAGGCGAGGAAGACGAAGGCGCCGGCGCACTCCCCGGGCTGACCGGCGCGGCCGAGCGGGGTGTCCGCACCGAAGGCCTCGATCTTCTCCTCCACCTGGGTCGCCGGCTGGAGGGGTGTCCAGATCGGGCCCGGGGCCACGGCGTTGACCCGGATCCCCCGTGCGCCGACCTCTGCCGCGAGGTTCACGGTGAAGTTGTTGATCGCGGCCTTGGTGGACGCGTAGTCCAGCAGCGATGTCGAGGGTTGGTACGCCTGGATCGAGCTGACGTTGATGATGCTCGAGCCCCGGCCCAGGTGCGGCAGTACCGCTCGGGTCAGCCAGAAGAGCGCGTGCAGGTTGGTCGTGAGGACCCGGTCCAGGCGGTCATCGCTGACGTCCTCGAGGCCGTCGTCGCGTGCCATCTGCACCCCGGCGTTGTTCACGAGCACATCGAGGCCGCCCAGACCCCTGAGCGCGGAGTCGACGACATCGGCGGACGTGCTGCGCTCCCTGAGATCCCCGGGGCAGAGGACGGCTGTGCTCCCGGCTGCCCGGACCCACTCGGCGGTGTCCTCGGCGTCCTCCTGCTCCTCGGGCAGGTACCCGATGGCGACGTCCGCGCCCTCCCGGGCGAAGGCGATCGCCACGGCCCGTCCGATGCCGGAATCACCTCCGGTGATGAGCGCCCGCTGCCCCAGAAGTCGAGCAGACCCGGACCAGGTCTCCTCACCGTGGTCGGGCGTCGGGTCCATCTGCGCCGTCGACCCCGGCAGTGTCTGCTGCTGGGCGGGGAACCCGCCGTTGCGGCCGGTCGCCAACGACGCGGCCCGCCTGCTGAGCTCTGACTCGGTCATGGGGCTTCCCTTCTCACGGATGTGCCGACCCGGTCGACCTACCCGTGGCGTCGGTGGAGCAAACGTCGAGGCGCCCTCTGCCGTGGGCAGATCTGCTCCCGGCGGATTCGTGGTGGGTGACTCCCTTCGCCGGGACACGGTGGAGGCATGAGCGACGACCAGACCCCACATCTCTTCGACGACCGGGCCCGGCGCGGGCTGTACGCGCAGCGCGTCCTCGTGCTCGACGGCGAGCTCGACGACGACAACGGCACCCTCCTGGCCACCCAGCTGCTCACCCTCGCGGCGGCCGATCCCGGCCCCGACATCGCGCTGTGGATCCACTCACCCGGCGGGTCCGTGCCGTCGATGCTCGCCATCCGCGACATCATGCGGCTGCTGCCGTGCGACGTCAGCACGCTCGCGCTCGGGCTCGCCTGCAGCGCAGGGCAGTTCCTCCTCTCCGCGGGGACGCCCGGCAAACGACGGGCCCTGCCCCACTCGCGGATCCTCATGCACCAGGGCTCGGCAGGGATCGGTGGCACGGCCGTCGACATCGAGCTGCAGGCCGACCACCTGCGCCACACCAGGGACACGGTCCTCGGCCTCATCGCGCAGGACACCGGCCAACCCGTGGACCGGATCTTCGACGACTCCCTCCGGGACCGGTGGTACAGCGCGCCAGAGGCCCTCACCTACGGCTTCATCGATGGCATCGTCGAGCGCTTCGAGGATGCCGTGCCGGACGGGCGTGGACGCACCGGATTCCGCGGGGCCCTCGCCGGCGGTGCCCGATGAGCAGCTACACGATCCCCAGCGTCATCGCCCAGCACGCCCGCGGCGAACGGGTCATGGACGTCTACTCCCACTTGCTCAGCGAACGGATCATCTACCTCGGGACGGCCATCGACGCCGGGGTGGCCAATGCCCTGATCGCCCAGCTGATCCACCTCGAGGCGGCCAACCCCGAGCGTGATGTGCAGCTCTACATCAACTGCGAAGGGGGTGATCCCAGCGCGATGCTCGCCGTCCACGACACGATGCGCTACATCCGGCCCGCCGTGGCCACGACCTGCGTCGGCCAGGCCGTGTCCGTCGGTGCGGTCCTGCTGGCCGCAGGCGCTACGGGGAAGCGGTCAGCGCTCTCCCATGCCCGCGTCGTGCTCCACCAGCCCTCTGCGCAGGGACGAGGCGCCATCCCCGACCTCATCCTCCAGGCGGACGAGGTGGTCCGGATCCGCTCGGACATCGAGGGCATCCTCGCCCGCACCACCGGCCACGACCTCGAGGAGCTGCGGGTGGACACCGACCGCGACCGCGTCTTCACGGCCGAGGGCGCCCTGGCCTACGGGCTCATCGACGAGGTGATGGACGTGCGCTGACGTCGGTCCGGTCCGGTCAGGCGGCGAGGGCGAGGACACTCGCACGGATCGGAGCCGGCGACCTCGTCGACTCCTGTCCCCGGACGGAGTCGGCCACGGCCAGGGTGAGGTCGAGGAGAGTGAACCCGAGGGCACCACCGACCGCGGCGATCATCTCGCTGGAGGGCTCCTTGAGACCGCGCTCGATCTCCGAGAGGTACTGGGGCGAGACTCCGGCCCGACCGGCGGTCTCCCCGAGGGTCTCCGCTCGCTCGTGCCGGCGCCGACGCAGCTCCTCACCGAGCACATCACGCCACAGGGGGTCACTGTGCCGCCGACGGGCCAAGAGCTTGTGCTCGAAGGGGGTCGCGGCTCGGGACGGGGGACGGGCGATCTCGGCCATGCCTCAGCGTAGGACCGTGGATCCGGCCGGCACGGGTGATTCTGCTGTCAGCGGAAGTCGACCCTGTCGGGCATGGATCTCCCCGGCCCGGGTAGATCGCCCTCGACGCACCACTGATCAGGACAGGAGGCGTGACGATGACTGAGCACACTGCCGAGGAGCTGGATGCGGCCCGCGAAGCGGCCCAGAAGGCCGTGGAGACCGCGACGTCGTGGGACTACAGCGCGGGCGAGACCAAGATCGCCGACAAGCTGCGCGAGGGGCTCGACGCGGCAGGCGTCATCGTCGACGACGCCGAGTTCGAGCGACTCGTCAC
>JBQGNO010000101.1:0-1012 GCA_052087725.1 Janibacter sp.
ATGCCCACGCCGTCGTCGACCGGATGACCAGCATGGGGTGGACCATCCGGTCCCTCCACGACCAGCAGGAGGCCTCATGAGTCAGCCGGTGCGGCTGCCCCCGGCGCGCTACGAGCACGGGGGAGACGAGTTCATCTTCGTCGAGATCGCCGAGGAGATGAGCATGGAGGCCAACATCAAGGCCATGCTCATCACCCAAGAGCTCGCCGCGAGGGACCTGTCGGGGCTGGTCGACATCTGCCCCTCCAATGCCTCCTACCTCGTGCGCTTCGACCCCGACGTCCTCGCGCCGCGGGACCTCATGGCCCTGCTGCGGGAGCTGGAGGACACCTTCTCGGAGGTCCCGCCAGACTTCACCCTGCAGACCCGCGTCGTCGATGTGCCGATCCTCTACAACGACCCGTGGACGCACGAGGCGCTGATGCGCTTCCGCGACCATCACCAGGACCCGGAGTCCACCGACCTGGAGTACGGCGCGCGGACCAATGGCTTCGACAGCGTCGAGGCCTTCATCGACCACCTCGCCGGCAACCCGTGGATCGTGACGATGCTCGGCTTCGTCCCCGGCCTGCCGTTTTGCTACCAGCTCGAGCCGCGCGAGCGGCAGGTGCAGGTCCCCAAGTACGTGCGCCCGCGCACCTTCACCCCCGAGCGGGCCTTCGGGATCGGCGGGGCCTTCTCCGTGGTCTATCCGGTGCAGGGCGCCGGTGGGTACCAGCTCTACGGGATGTCCGCGACGCCGGTGCTCAACGTGCGTCAGGACCACCCCGACTTCGACCACTCCATCGTCTTCCCCAAGGCCGGCGACATCCTGCGCTACCGGGCGATCGACCGCACGGAGTTCGACGAGACCCGCGCGCAGGTCGAGGCCGGGAGCTTCCGCTACCGGCAGCACGACGTGGAGTTCTCTCCCGCGGCCTTCCTGCAGGACCCGCAGGGAGTCAACGACCGACTGCTGGAGGTGCTGTACCGATGAGTGCACAGGTGAATGTCGTCTCGGGCGGGCTCTCCA
>JBQGNO010000101.1:1022-10703 GCA_052087725.1 Janibacter sp.
TCTCCACGACCGTCCAGGACCTCGGCCGCACGGGCAAGTACGCGATCGGCATGCCGCCCTCCGGGGCCATGGACCAGTTCTCCTTCCGGGTCGCCAACCTGCTCGTCGGCAACCCGGAGGGCGCGGCCGCCCTGGAGGCGACCTACATCGGCCCCTCCCTGGAGTTCACCGACGATCGGGTGGTCGCGGTGACCGGTGGCGACGCCGCCGTGACGATCAACGGCGAGCCGCTGGCCATGTGGACCGCGGCCCGGGTGCGGGCCGGTGACGTGCTCGCCTTCGGGATGATCACCACCGGCGCCCGCCCCTACATCGCTGTCTCCGGCGGTGTCGACGTCCCGGAGTACCTCGGCTCCCGGTCCACCTACACGCTCATCGGCCTCGGCGGGCACGAAGGGCGCACCCTCGCCGACGGGGATGTCCTGCCCCTGGCGGATGGCCCGGTCCCCGAAGGAGGGGCGGCGGTCCCGAGCGGCCTGGTGCCGCAGTTCGCCTCCGACATCGAGGTGCGGGTCGTCGTCGGCCTGTGCTCCTACCGGCTGACGCCGGGTGCGCTGGAGTCCTTCCTCAGCACGCCGTGGCGGATCACCAAGGACGCCGACCGGGTCGGGTACCGGCTGCGTGGGGGGACGCTCGACTTCGTCGAGCGCGAGCAGCCCTTCGGAGCCGGGAGCGACCCGGCCAATGTCGTCGACCTCGGCTACCCTCTCGGATCGATCCAGGTGCCCGGCGGTGACGAGCCGATCGTGCTGCTCGGGGACGCCGTGACCGGCGGTGGATACGTCACCATCGCGACCGTCGTCTCGGTCGACCGGGACCTCTTCGGTCAGGCCAAGACCGGTGACACCGTGCGCTTCCGGGATGTCGGCATCGACGAGGCCCTCGCGGCCCGTGCCGAGAGCAACCACCACCTCGACCGGATCCGCGACGCGCTCGCCTGACCAGCAGATCGACCCGTCGACCCCGACGAAAGGACCCATCATGCCCACCATCCCCTCCCCGCTCCCCGGGATCTTCTACCGCCGCCCCGCGCCCGAGAAGGACGAGTACGTCAGCATCGGTGACCAGGTCAGCGAGGGTCAGACCATCGGTCTGATCGAGGTGATGAAGAACTTCACCGAGCTCAAGGCGAGCGCCGCCGGCACGCTCAAGGAGTTCCTCATCGAGGACGAGGCCGAGGTCTCCGTCGGCCAGGACGTCGCGGTCCTGGAGTGAGCGCGGCTGCCACGCCACGCGTCCTCATCGCCAACCGGGGTGAGATCGCGGTGCGGATCATCCGCGCCGCGCACACCCTGGGGTGGGAGGCCGTGGCGGTCTACTCCGATGCGGACGCCGAGGCCCGCTGGGTCGCGCTCGCCGACGAGGCCGTGCACATCGGCCCCTCGCCGGCGCGCCGCTCCTACCTCGACACCGACGCGATCCTGCAGGCGGCTGCGGACTCCGGAGCGACCTTCATCCACCCCGGGTACGGCTTCCTGTCCGAGCGTCCCGAGTTCGCCCGGCGCGTGACCGAGGCGGGGCTGACCTTCGTCGGGCCGTCCGCCGAGGTGATCGAGTCCATGGGGGACAAGGCCCTGGCCCGGCAGACGGCGGAGCGCGCCGGTGTGCCCGTGGTCCCCGGGTCGGGCGTCCTCGACGACGTGTCCGCGGCGCGGGCGGCGGCGGAGGAGCTCGGCTTCCCGCTGCTGGTCAAGGCGGCAGCGGGCGGTGGTGGCCGGGGCATCCGGGTGGTGACCACGTCCGATGAGCTCGAGGAGGCGGTCGGGACCGCGCAGGCGGAGGCGAGCTCGGCCTTCGGCGACGGGTCGGTCTATCTCGAGCGCTCGATCGTCGGCGCCCGCCACATCGAGGTCCAGGTCCTCGCGGACGGCGAAGGGAGTGCCATCCACCTCTTCGAGCGGGACTGCTCGGTGCAGCGTCGCCGGCAGAAGCTCCTCGAGGAGGCGCCGGCTCCCGGGCTCGCTCCCGGCCTGCGCGAGGAGATCACCGCTGCGGCGGTGCGGCTGACCGCCGATGTCGGGTACCGGGGCGCGGGCACCGTGGAGTTCCTCGTCGAGGGCGAGCAGTTCTACTTCATCGAGATGAACACCCGCATCCAGGTCGAGCACCCCATCACCGAGATGGTCACGGGTGTCGATCTCGTGGCCGAGCAGCTGCGCGTGGCGGCGGGCGAGCCGTTGTCGGTGACCCAGGAGGACGTCGTCCTGAGCGGTGCGGCGATGGAGTTTCGCATCAACGCGGAGGACCCGGACCAGGACTTCTTCCCCTCGCCCGGCGAGATCACCCGCTTCGACCCGCCCAACGGGCCGGGGGTGCGGGTGGACTCCGGCTTCGTCGCCGGCGGCCAGATCGCTCCGTACTACGACTCGCTGCTGGCCAAGGTCGTCGTCCACGGTCGGGACCGGGACGAGGCCCTGGCGCGAGCGAGTCAGGCGCTGTCCGAGCTCACCGTCGAGGGCGTGACCACGACCCGTGGTCGCCATCTCGCGCTGCTGGAGGAGCCCGACCTGCGCGCAGGCGCCGTCTCCACCACGTGGTTCGAGCAGCGGGAGCAGGCGGCTGCCGACGGCTGATCGCCTCGACCACGGGATGACGAAGGGGGTCACGCACCGGGCGTGACCCCCTTCGGCATGGTCGGTGAGCTCGACCAGCGTCCTCGGTCAGGCGGACGGGGCGTGGATCTCCCGCTTGAGGATCTTGCCGGTCGGCCCCTTGGGCAGCTCGCCGAGCACCCAGACCGTCCGCGGGTACTTGTAGGCGGCGACCCGGTCCTTGACGAACTGCCGGATCTCGTCGACGTCACCGGAGGCGCCCTCGCGCAGCGAGACAGCCGCGCCGACGTCCTCGCCCAGCTCCGGGTGGGGCACGCCGACGACCGCGCACTCGAGGACGTCCGGGTGGGTGTAGAGCACCTCCTCGACCTCACGGGGGTAGATGTTCATCCCGCCGCGGATGATCAGGTCCTTCTTGCGGTCGACGATCGTGTAGTAGCC
The DNA here is from genome assembly GCA_052087725.1 of Janibacter sp. Taxonomy (GTDB): domain Bacteria; phylum Actinomycetota; class Actinomycetes; order Actinomycetales; family Dermatophilaceae; genus Janibacter. Next base: position 4,016 of record JBQGNO010000101.1, read on the forward strand.
GTCCTCGTCCACGCTCGCGATGTCGCCGGTGCGGAACCAGCCGTCGGGGATCGCCCGGGCGGTCTCCTCGGGCTTGTTCCAGTAGCCCTTCATCACGTTGTCGCCGCGGATGACGATCTCACCGACGCCCTCGCCGGCGCCGACCTCGTTGCCGTCGATGTCGAGGAGCTTCATCTCGCAGCCGGGGATGGCCCGCCCGATCGTGCCGGGCTTGCTCGGCTGGTCCAGCATGTTGAAGGAGGCGACGGGCGAGGTCTCCGAGAGGCCGTAGCCCTCGAGCAGCCGGACCGCGAAGGTCTCCTCGAACTCCTTGAGGGTCTGCTCCGGCAGCGCCGACCCGCCACTGACACAGGTGCGCAGGCTCGAGATGTCCGCCGTCGTCACGTCCGGATGGTGCAGCATCGCGCCGTACATCGTCGGCACGCCCTCGAAGATCGTCACCTGGTCGCGGGCGATGACCTCCAGGGCCTTGCCCGGCTCGAAGCGGGGGATGAGCGTCAGGGTGGCGCCGGTGCGCACGGCCGTGTTGAGCCCGCACGTCAGGCCGAAGACGTGAAAGAGGGGCAGGCAGCCCATGATCACGTCGTCGGTCCGGATACCGATGATGTCGTCGGCGGAGCGCATCGCGTTGAGGTCGAGGTTGTCGTGCGTCAGCTCGGCGCCCTTGGGCCGGCCCGTGGTGCCGGAGGTGTAGAGGATCACCGCGGTGTCATCGCCCGCGCGCTCCACCGGGGTGGCGATCGGCTCACCGGCGGGCAGGTCCTCCTCGCTCGGTCCGACCGGGCCGGAGGCGATGACCTTCGTGCCGGTGCCCTCGGCCCCGCCCTGCGCCTCGGTGAGGAAGTCGCCCCAGACGAAGGAGAACTTCGCGCCGGAGTCGGTGTAGAAGTACTCGATCTCCTGGGCCTTCAGCAGCGGGTTCATCGGCACGACGGTGCCGCCGGCGAGGAGCGCCCCGTAGAAGAGGACGGGGAAGGCGGGCACATTGGGCAGGATCAGCGAGACGCGATCGCCCGGCTCGAGGCCGGCGGCACGCATGGCGCCGGCGGCCTTGGCGGCCAGCCCGTGCAGCTGCTGCCAGGTCAGCTCGGCGTCATCCAGCTTGATGGCCACCTTGTCCGGGTGGGTCCGAGCGGTGGTGACGAGGGTGCTCGCCAGATTGGTCATCTGTATCTCCTGTGGTGCCGAGGATGGTGGGCCCATCTTCTACTGATGTCTCCCTTGAGGGAAGGGGGAAGGGTAGATGGTTTCGAGGCTCGTCCCTCGCACCTCAACCATCGTCGGTGTCGCTCGTCCCTCACACCTCAGCCACCGCGCCCGGTGCGGCAGGATGGGGGGCGTGAGTGAGATCCCCGAGACCGACGAGTCCGCGGCCGGCGTGACGCCGGAGACCCCGGCGGACGTGCCCGATGCGACGCGCGAGGATTGGACGGACCTGGCCGAGCAGGCCACCGCTGCGCAGTTCGCCTACCACGTCAGGGATGCTCCGACGATCAGCGATGCCGAGTACGACCGGATCATCCGAGCGCTCCAGGAGCTCGAGGAGGCGCACCCCTCCCTGCGCACGCCCGACTCCCCGACGCAGCAGGTCGGTGGCGCGGTCTTCTCCACCGACTTCACCGCCGTCGACCACCTGGACCGGATGCTGTCGCTGGACAATGCCTTCGACGCCGACGAGCTGGTGGACTGGGCCGCTCGCGTCGAGCGCGAGGTCACCGGATTCCACTACCTGTGCGAGCTGAAGATCGACGGCCTCGCCGTCAACCTCCTGTACGAAGGGGGGAAGCTCACCCGGGCATTGACCCGCGGAGACGGGCGCACTGGTGAGGACATCACGATGAACGTCCGCGCCGTCGACGGCATCCCCACCCGGCTCGACGACAGCGAGCACCCGGTGCCCGACCTCGTCGAGATCCGCGGAGAGGTCTTCTTCCGTCTCGAGGACTTCGCCGAGCTCAACGCCGGCCTCGTCGAGGCGGGGAAGGCCCCCTTCGCCAACCCGCGCAACTCCGCTGCAGGGTCGTTGCGGCAGAAGGACCCTCGCGTCACCGCCCGGCGACCGTTGCACATGCTCGTCCACGGGATGGGCCGGCGGGAGGGATTCGACATCGACAGCCAGAGCCACGCCTACGAGCTCATGGCCGCGTGGGGGCTGCCGACGTCGCCGCACTACCGGGTCCTCGACTCGATGACCGCGGTGCGCCGCTTCATCACCGAGGTGGAGGAGCAGCGCCACGACTACGATCACGAGATCGACGGCGTCGTCGTCAAGGTCGACGAGATCGCTGTGCAGCGGCGCCTGGGCACGACCTCGCGGGCACCCCGCTGGGCCATCGCCTGGAAGTACCCGCCCGAGGAGGTCAACACCCGGCTGCTCGACATCCAGGTCAACGTCGGGCGCACGGGGCGGGTCACCCCCTTCGGCGTCATGGAGCCGGTCACCGTCGCCGGCTCGACGGTCTCCCTCGCGACCCTGCACAACGCCCACGAGGTCACGCGCAAGGGCGTGCTCATCGGCGACATGATCGTCCTGCGCAAGGCCGGCGATGTCATCCCGGAGATCCTCGGGCCCGTCGTCGAGCTGCGGGAGACCGACGGCATCACTCGGACGCCGTTCGAGATGCCGACGCACTGCCCCGCCTGCGGCACCGAGCTCGGCCAGCAGAAGGAGGGCGACAAGGACATCCGCTGCCCCAACTCGCGCACCTGCCCGAGCCAGCTGCGTGAGCGGCTCTCCTCGCTCGCCGGGCGCGGGGCCTTCGACATCGAGTCGCTCGGCTGGGAGGGGGCGGTCGGCCTGCTCGACTCCGGCGTGCTCACCGACGAGTCGACCCTCTTTGCGCTGACCGCCGACGACGTCTTCACGGTGCCGCTCTACCGGCGCAAGGCCAAGAAGTCGGACCCACCCGAGGCCGTGCGCGACGACCAGGTGCTGTCCGAGAACGGCCGCAAGCTCGTCAACCATCTGCAGGAGGCCAAGACGCAGCCGCTGTGGCGCGTGCTCGTCGCCCTGTCGATCCGACACGTCGGCCCGACGGCGGCGCGGGCGCTGGCCCAGCACTTCGGGTCGATGGCGGCGATCCGCGAGGCCGACGAGGAGGCGCTCGCCGACGTGGAGGGCGTCGGGCCGCGGATCGCGGCGTCGGTGCGCGAGTGGTTCGACGGCGAGGACAACGACTGGCACCGGCAGATCGTCGACCGGTGGGCCGCCGACGGGGTGCGCATGGAGGACGAGCGCGATGAGTCGATCGGGCAGACCCTGGCCGGGGTCACCGTCGTCGTCACCGGGTCGCTCGAGCGTTACTCCCGCGACAGCGCCAAGGAGGCCATCCTCGAGCGCGGCGGCAAGGCCTCGGGCTCGGTGAGCAAGAAGACCGACTGGGTCGTCGTCGGCGACAACGCCGGCACCAAGGAGGCCAAGGCCCGCGACCTCGGCCGCCCGATCCTCACCGAGGACGAGTTCACCGAGCTGCTCGAGACCGGCACCGTGGCCCGCGTCGCCGAGGACGCCGAGGACGCCGAGGCCGGGGAAGGGGAGTCGTGAGCGAGGGTATCGGCGGTATCGATCACGCGACGGCCCAGTGGTACGTCGACACCGCGCTGGCCCGGCTGCTCGCGCGGGCCGACGAGCTCGTCGAGCTCACCGTCGACCTGCTCCGGGCGCGCTGATCCCCCGTCGCCTGCATTACGGTTTGGTTGTGAGCGACGACAGTGTGAGCAGCCCCGAGCCCGACCAGATCACCTTTGCCGACCTCGGTCTCGGCGACCGAGTCGAGCGAGCGCTCAAGGACGTCGGTTACGAGACGCCCTCGCCGATCCAGGCCGCGACGATCCCTGCCCTGCTCGAGGGCCGTCACGTCGTCGGGCTCGCGCAGACGGGCACGGGCAAGACCGCGGCCTTCGCCCTGCCGATCCTCAGCCGGCTCGACCCCAAGCAGAAGGCACCTCAGGCGCTCATCCTCGCGCCCACCCGTGAGCTCGCGCTCCAAGTCTGCGAGGCCTTCGAGAAGTACGCCTCGCGGATGCCCGGTGTGCGGGTCCTGCCGGTCTACGGCGGCCAGGGCTACGGCGTGCAGCTGAGCGCGCTGCGTCGGGGAGTGCACATCGTCGTCGGCACCCCCGGTCGCATCATGGACCACCTCGAGAAGGGCACCCTCGACCTGTCGCAGCTGCGCTTCCTCGTGCTGGACGAGGCCGACGAGATGCTCAAGATGGGCTTCGCCGATGACGTCGAGACGATCCTCGCCGACACCCCGGAGGAGAAGCACGTCGCCCTCTTCTCCGCGACGATGCCCGCGCAGATCCGGCGCATCTCCAAGAAGCACCTCACCGACCCGCTCGAGATCACCGTCGAGCGCAAGGCCGCGACGACGCCCAACATCACCCAGCGCTACCTCATCGTCTCCTACCCGCAGAAGGTCGACGCCCTGACGCGGATCCTCGAGGTCGAGAACTTCGAGGGAATGATCGTCTTCGTCCGGACCAAGCACGAGACCGAGAGCCTCGCGGAGAAGCTGCGGGCGCGCGGATTCTCGGCCACGGCCATCAACGGTGACGTCGCCCAGGCGCAGCGTGAGCGGACCATCGCCCAGCTGAAGTCCGGCAAGCTCGACATCCTCGTCGCGACCGATGTCGCCGCCCGCGGGCTCGATGTCGAGCGGATCAGCCACGTCGTCAACTACGACATCCCGACCGACACCGAGTCCTATGTGCACCGCATCGGTCGCACGGGTCGGGCCGGACGCTCGGGCGACGCGATCTCCTTCGTCACGCCGCGCGAGCGCTACCTGCTCAAGGCGATCGAGAAGGCCACGCGCACGAGCCTGACCGAGATGCCGCTGCCGAGCGTCGAGGACATCAACGCCAATCGGCTCAGCCGGCTCGACGACCGGATCACGACGGCGCTCGCCTCCACCGACCTCGCGTCCTTCCGCGATGTCATCGCCCACTACGTGCGCGAGTACGACGTGCCGGAGCTGGACGTCGCTGCCGCGCTGGGGATCGTCCTGCAGGGCGACGAGCCGATGCTGCTCGACCCCGACCCGGTGCGCCCGCCACGGCGCGAGCGCGATGACCGCGGGCCCCGACGTGACCGCAAGGAGCGGGGCGACCGCGGGCCGCGAGGCTCCTCGGGCCCGATGGCCACCTACCGGATCTCCGTCGGGCGGCGGCAGAAGGTCGAGCCGCGCCAGATCGTCGGGGCGCTCGCGAACGAGGGGGGCCTCGGCCGTCAGGACTTCGGGCACATCGACATCCGCGCCGACCACTCACTCGTCGAGCTGCCGGCGAGCCTGCCGGCGGGGACGGCCGACCGGCTGCGTACGACCCGGATCTCGGGTCAGCTCATCGAGCTGACCGAGTCCCGGGAGCGGGGCGGCAAGCCCGGCAAGAAGCCGCACCGCAAGGGCAAGCGCAGCTGATCAGCCGGGCTTCGGCCCCCTTCGCCGAGCTGGAGACCACTGACACGAACGACGAAGGAACGCGACCCGATGGGCCGCGTTCCTTCGTCGTGTGGAGGCCGATGTGGCCGGGGTCGGTCAGCCGAGGGCCTTGACCGCGGCGTCGTAGTCCGGCTCCTGGGTGATCTCGGGGACGAGCTCGGTGTGGATGACCGTGCCGTCGGCGTCGAGGACGACGACCGAGCGGGCGAGCAGACCGGCCATCGGGCCGTCGGTCATCGTCACGCCGTAGTCCTCGCCGAAGGAGGAGCGAAAGGCCGAGCCGACCTTGGCGTTCTCGATGCCCTCGGCTCCGCAGAAGCGGGCCTGGGCGAAGGGGAGGTCCTTCGAGACGTTGAGGACCGTCGTGTTGTCCAGGCTCGTGGCGAGCTCGTTGAACTTGCGCACGCTCGCGGCGCACACGCCGGTGTCGATGCTCGGGAAGATGTTGAGGACGACACGACCGGAGACGTCGCCGCTGGTCAGCGCCGACAAGCCGTCGCCGACGAGGTCGAAGGCCGGAGCGCTGGCGCCGGCGGCCGGGAGGTCACCGGCGGTGTTGACGGGGGTGCCCTTGAATGCAGTGGTAGCCATACCCCATGCCTACACCCTGCGACCGGGTGAGTCACGGCCGGCCCGAGGTGTGGGCGGCTCAGCCGATGAGCCACCTCACGAGGAAGACCACCGGCACGATGATCACGGCCGACCCACCGAGGGCGCCGATGACGAGCGCTCCCTTGGTCTCGGCATCGAGAGTGGTGCGCCACCCGGCCCGGGCGAGGAGCTCCTTGACCGGCTGGTTGATCTCCGAGGTGGAGAACTCGTAGTCGACCCGCTTCTTGAAGCCGTCGATCCCCAGGCCGTACTCGACGCGCCGGGTGTAGCCGATCTGCCGACCGGACTGCACGGCCACCTGGGCGCCGATGTGCTGCGTACCGGCATGGCCCTCGACGCGGCGGGACTCGTCGGTGCGCTTGAGGACCCCCGGTGTGCCCGTCGGCGTGAACCGCGCGACGAAGGCGTGCTCGAGGTGGTGCAGGCTCGCGACGTGCTGCCACCGGGCATCGGCGAGGTCGGCGTGCACGAGGACCGAGCGGCCATTGCTCCGCACGACGTACGGGGTACCGGCGAAGGCGTCGGCGAAGGCGGGCGCAAGCCAGGTGGCCGGCCAGGGGTTCTTGCGGTCGGTGGCCGGAGGAAGGGGGTCGGACGGCGCGGTGACCACCTGGGGCTCACCGGCGTCGAGGTCC
>JBQGNO010000102.1:0-4203 GCA_052087725.1 Janibacter sp.
GCGGGGGCGGCACGGGGGCTCCCGGCGCGACGGGGGGGGGGGGCGGGGGTGGTGGCGCCTGGCTGACGGCGATCGACAGCCAGCCTACGTGGATCCGTCTTGACGCGATGTCCGACCCTCGGTCTACTGTTGTTCGAACAGGTGTTCGAGCAAAGGAGTGGTCATGGTCCGGTTGGTCGAGGAGTCCATCGAGGTGCGGCTGGGTGATCCGCAGCGTACGAGGACGGGGTGTCAGCGTGCTGACGAGAGTGTGGCCCCCGAGCAGTTCCTGTGGCGGGGCCGGCTCTACCGGGTGATCGAGGTCGTCGACCACTGGCAGGAGCGCCACCCGTGGTGGCGCTCGGCGGCCGAGCAGCCGCTGGCGCAGGTGCCGCTCGCCCGGGACGTGTGGCGGGTCGAGGCCAGCCGGGGACGCAGCAGCCTGCCCGGGGTCTACGACCTGGGGGCCGACAGCGCTGGTGGGGCCGGTGGCACCGATGCGGGGTCCCGCGCATGGCTGCTGCTGCGGACCCAGGACTGAGGTGGTGACGATGGCCACCACGCCCCTGCTGCACCCCGACCGGGTCGATGGCGCGGTCGACCTCCTCTCGGCCGCCGCCGAGAGCCTGGCCACGGCGCACTGGTCCCGCACGGTCCACGGCCGCAGCGCCGGGACCCGGCTGGCCGTGCTCCGCGCCGCGGCCGCGGTGCTCGCCGTCCGCGGCCGCCCTGCGGGCGCCCGTCGGGGCTCGTCTCTCGCACCTGCGGATCCGCCTCGACGTACCGGCCCGGTCGACGTGTGGTCCCTGCTGCCCCGGGTGGCGCCCGAGCTGACCGAGTGGGCCGACTTCTTCGCGACCGTGCTCTCCGACGGGGCCCGTCCCGGCACCGTCGCAGGCGAGCCGATGAGCGTGCGCGAGGTCGACGACCTGCTGCGCCAGGGAGAGGACTTCGTCCAGCTCGTCGCCGGCACGCTCGGCCTGCCCCCGGTCCCCGTCGCCGGGGACCTCATCTCGCTGACGGTCCCGGTGGAGAGCTCGGTGGAGGGCTCCGCGCCGGGTGCGATGGGGGGCGCTGGATGAGCTTTGCCCACCTGCACGTGGCCTCGGGCTTCTCCCTTCGCCATGGCACGACCCAGCCGGAGGACCTCGTCACGCGGGCCGTCGAGCTCGGTCAGCCCGCGCTCGCCCTCACCGACCGTGACGGTCTCTACGGGGCGGTCCGGTTCGTCCGGGCGGCGAGCGCGGCCGGGGTCGCGCCGGTGCTCGGGGTCGACCTGGCCGTGGGCGGGGCCCCGGTGCGCCCGGGTGCCGGGCGAGGAGGCCACCCATCCCGCACCCCGGTGCGGGGCGGTGCCGAGGTCGATCCCCGCCACCCGCGGGTCACCGTGCTCGCCCGCGGCGTCGGGGCGGGTGTGCCGCACGGCGTCGGGTGGGCCCGGCTGTGTCGTCTGGTGAGCGAGGTCCATCTCACCGGGGAGCGTGGTGAGGCGCTCGCGCAGGCCCCGATGATCGCCCGGCACGCTGCTGCTCCCGGGCCGGAGGAGCCGGGGCCCCTGCTCGTCCTGCTCGGTCCGTCCTCCGACGTCGGTGCCGCGCTGCTCGCCCGCCGGCCCGACCTCGCCCGGCAGCGGCTGGCGGCCTGGCGAGCGCTGCTGCCTCCGGGAGCCGTGGCCATCGAGGTCGTCGCCCACGGCGGCCCGCCAGGGTCGCCCGCCTCCACCGGTCACGCCGCGCACCTGCTCGGGCTCGCCGATGCGACCGGTACCCCGACCGTGCTCACCGCCGCGGCCCGGCACCTGCGTCCCGAGGACGCGGTCGTCGCCGATGTGCTCGATGCGACCCGACGGCTCGTCGTCCTCGAGACCCGACACCTCGACCGGGTCACCGAGGCCGGCCATCTCGCCGACACCCCGACGATGGCGGCGACCGCCCACCGGGTGACGACCGTCCTCGGCGGCGGGGCCGGAGGCTTCGGCTGCGACAGCCCCCGGCAACGGGCCGAGGCGCTCCTCGAGTCGACGACCCGGGTGGCCCTGGAGTGCGCCCAGGACGACCGCAAGGACCTCGGGATCGGCCGCGTCCACCTGCCGGAGGCCCGCGTCCTCGGTCTGGACCCCGACGACGACCCCCAGGAGGTGCTCGCGCAGCGCTGCCGGGCGGCCATCGGGGCGCGTTATCCGGACGTCGCTCCGTCGGTGCTGCGCCAGGTCGAGGAGCGACTGGCGGACGAGCTCGACGTCATCGCGGCGCTCGGGTACCCGACCTACTTCCTCACCGTCGCCGAGGTCGTCGACCTCATCGTCGACGCCGGGGTGCGGGTGGCCGCCCGCGGCTCCGGGGCGGGCAGCCTCGTCAACCACCTGCTCGGGATCAGCGCCATCGACCCGATCCGGCATGACCTGCTCATGGAGCGCTTCTGCTCGCCGCTGCGGGCGGAGCTGCCGGACATCGACATCGACGTCGAGTCCGCCCGTCGCACCGAGATGTACGAGCGGATCCTCGAGCGCTTCGGCCGGGACCGGGTGACCTGCGTGTCGATGATGGACACCTACAAGGCGCGGCACGCCATCCGCGATGTCGGTGCGGCCCTGGGCATCCCGCCGGCGGAGGTCGACCAGGTCGCCAAGGCCTTCCCGCACATCCGGGCCAAGGACGTGCGCAGCGCGCTCGCCGAGCTGCCCGAGCTGCGCTCCCGCGGGTTGGGCGGGAGCAAGGACCACCGGCTGGAGACGCTCTTCGACCTCGTCGAGGGCCTCGACGGGCTGCCCCGGCACATCGCCCTGCACCCGTGCGGGGTGGTCCTCTCTGACGGCGGGCTGCTCGATCGCACCCCGGTCGAGTCGAGCTGGCTCGGGTTCCCGATGAGTCAGTTCGACAAGGACGATGTCGAGGCGCTCGGGCTGCTCAAGCTCGACGTCCTCGGCATCCGCATGCAGTCGGCGATGGCGCATGCGGTCGGGGAGGTCGAGCGGGTCGAGGGGGAGCAGATCGACCTCGACGACCGCAGCGATGTCCCGCTCGACGACCCGGCGACCTTCGCGATGGTCCGCACGACCCGCACCCTCGGGTGCTTCCAGATCGAGAGTCCGGGGCAGCGCGAGCTCGTCGGCAAGCTCGCGCCGGCCGTCTTCGAGGACCTGGTCATCGACATCTCCCTCTTCCGCCCCGGCCCGGTGAAGTCGGACATGATCCGACCCTTCCTCGAGGCCCGGCACGGGTGGTCGCGGCCGCAGTTCCTCCACGACCGGCTCGTCCCGGCGCTCGCCGAGACCGAGGGCGTCGTCGTCTTCCACGAGCAGATGTTGCGGATCATCGCCGAGACGACCGGGGTGACCCTGGCCCAGGCCGACGAGGTGCGCCGCACGATGGGCAGCCCGGACGGGCAGGTCCGGATCGAGGAGTGGTGGCGGCCGGCAGCTGCCGCGCGCGACTACCCGCCGGAGGACGTCGACCGGATCTGGGCGGTGCTCGCCGCCTTCGCCTCCTTCGGTTTCTGCAAGGCGCACGCCGCGGCCTTCGCCATGCCGACCTACCAGTCCGCCTGGCTCAAGACCCACCACCCGGCGGCCTTCCTCGCCGGGGTGCTCACGCACGACCCGGGCATGTACCCCAAGCGGCTGCTCCTCGAGGAGGCGCGCTCGCTCGGGGTCGCCGTCCTCGGGGTCGATGTCAACGCGAGCACGGGGGAGTACCGCGTCGAGCGGGCGCCGGTGCCCGGGCCGTCCCCGACCGACCCGGACCTGCCTGACGGGTCCGGGTGGGGGATCCGCCTCTCCCTCGGGGACGTCAAGGGCATGAGCGCCGACGAGATCGCCCGGGTCGTCGCCGGGGCGCCCTACGACTCGCTCGCCGACTTCTGGCAGCGGGCCCGGGTGAGCCGACCGGTCGTCGAGCGGCTGGTCCTCATCGGGGCCTTCGACTCCGTGCACGGCACCGGCGCGGGCAGCGGGGGCCCGGGGCTCGGGCACCGTGGCCGGCTGACCCGGCGGGACCTGCTGCTGCACATCGCCGAGCTCGATCGGTGGTCGCGGGCGAGCGCCGGCCGCTCGGGGGGCCGCTCCCGCAGCCGGTCGCGGCGTGCGGCGCCTCCCGCCTGGGCGCAGGGGGAGCCCGGGGCGCAGCAGGTGCGCACGAGCGCGGTCGCCCCGGTCGCCAGCCAGCTCACCCTCGACCTCGGCGACTCCCCGCAGCTCGGCGAGGGGGTCGGGCTGCCGGAGATGAC
>JBQGNO010000102.1:4213-10665 GCA_052087725.1 Janibacter sp.
CCCCGCCGCCCCGACCTGCTCACCGAGCCGCCGTCTGCCGAGATCCTCACCGCCGGGGTCAAGGTCGCCACCCAGACCCCGCCGATCCGCTCCGGTCGCCGGGTCGTCTTCCTCACCGTCGACGACTCGACCGGGCCGGTGGACGCGACCTTCTTCGAGGACGCCCAGGGCCCCTATGCGGCGACGATCTTCCACTCCTGGCTGCTGCTCGTGCGCGGCACCGTGCGTCGGGCGGGGCCCCGGGGCGTGTCCGTGCTCGCCTCCGGGGCGTGGGAGCTGTCGACGCTGTGGGACGCCTGGCAGCGCGGCGGGATCCAGGCCGTGCACGCCGCGCTCGATGAGGCCGATGACCTCGCCCGGGCCCGCGATGCCGCGCACCAGCAGCCCGAAGGCCACCGGGTGCTCGTCCACGCCTCCGGCTTCCGGCAGTCCCCGTGGGCCGACACCCGCCCCGCCGGCTCCGGTGTCGAGCCCCCACGCAAGCTGTGGCACTCCTCGCCCGGCAGCTCGGGCCACTGACCCAAGTCACGCCAGCAATCCCCCAGGTCACATGAGCCACTGGATTATCGGGTCACCCGGAAAACTCCGGGTTCGCAAGAGTTTGATACTGCTGCGAACCCGGAGGAAGTCCTGCAGAGCACCCGCGCCGGGCGGGTCGACGCCCCCTTCGCCCCCTCCCACGGGGACGAACGTGCTGGGATGGATGCATGGGTGATTCCGCGCTGGCCACGGTCCTCGACCTCGAGCGGGAGCTGCAGTCGCCGACTGCCCGCGCCGACGAGAGTCGCCTGCGGCAGCTGCTCGCACCCGACTTCATCGAGGTAGGGGCCTCCGGACGGCAGTGGGACCGGGAGATGATCCTCGGCCTGCTGCGCGCGCAGGCCGAGGACGAGGACACTCCGGTGATCACCATCCACGACCTGCGTGGCCGGGCCATCGCGCCCGGAGTCGTGCAGGTCTCGTGGGACTCGAGCACGGGCGAACGTCGCGCTCGCCGCACCTCGATCTGGTGCGATCGGGAGGCTGGTTGGCAGCAGGTCCACCACCAGGGGACTCCCTTCGTCGGTGAACCCGAGGTCCGCTGAGCACGCCCGTCGAGGGAGGCCGCCGACTCACCGGTGGGTGGGTCGACTCCACGTCGTGAACCACCGCAGGAGGTACTCGGCGGGGCCGTAGCGGTGACTACGCAGCCACCACGTGCTGAGGACCACCTGTCCGACGAAGATGACGAAGGTCAGCAGGAGTAGCAGCGGCGGGGACACCTGCCCAGCGAGCCCGAGCCCGACCCCGGTGAAGAGGGCGACCCCCACCAGCGACTGGCCGAGGTAGTTCGTCAGGGCGATGCGCCCCACGGGCGACAGGGCGGTGCGCAGCCACGCGGTCCGCGGGTGGTGCATGAGCCGGACGAGCGTCGCCACGTAGGCCGCGCTGAGCAGGGGAGCGGTCACCACGCTGACCGCGGTCGCCGCCGTGCTGGCGTCCCCACCAAGAGCGGCATAGGTCGCCCCGCCGACAAGCCCCACCGGGAACCCGAGCCACTGCACCCGTCGCAACAACTGCACCCGCGTACCCAGGTCGCTGAAGAGCCGACGCCGAGCAGCGACCATGCCCAGGAGGAACATCGCGAGCGCGGTCGGCCCCTGCAGCGACAGTGCCTGGAGGACGAGGAGGTCGAGTCCGCCGATGTGGTGCCCGATGATCTCGGCCGGCGACCCGAGCATCGCCCGGGTCTGCTCGGCGGCCGCGGCGAGGGCTTCCTCGTGGCCGGGCATGAAGGCCGAGCGGTCGAGGAAGAGGGCGCTGCCGACGAGCGAGGCCGTCACGATCGCGTAGATCCCCGCCGCCGTGCGCAGAGCCACGACATCGCGCACCCGGTGCATCGCCAGCAGCACGAGGCCGACGACCGCGTAGGTGGTGAGCACGTCGCCGCCGTAGAGGAGCTCGATGTGGCCCACGCCCAGCGCGAAGAGGCCCAGCACCCGGCGCAGCATCCGCGGCACGAAGGCGCTACCAACGCGCTCGGCCGCGTCCAACTGGAGCACGAAGCTGTAGCCGAAGAGGAAGGAGAAGAGCAGGTAGAACTTCATCGAGAAGAGCGCCGCGACGACGAACCGGGCCGCCTCGTCGAGGCCCGACGAGAAGGCTGGGTCCGCGACGAGGTTGCCCGGGTAGGCCGAGGCCATGAACGTGATGTTGACGGCGAGGATCCCCAGGAGCGCGAACCCACGGAGAGCATCGACGTCGTGGAGGCGGGTGCTCGTCGTGTGTGCTGGAAGAGAGGTGCGAGCGGTCATAAGATCAAACGTAACAGATAAACTATACGTCATAAAGTTTATTGCCTGTAGGCTGCCGGCCATGACTTGCCGAGGATCGACCGCATGAGCGACGTCCCCGACTTCTTCCGACGCCTGTGGCGCCTACCGGAGAGCCCGCAGCGTCGGGGTCGCCGGTCCACCCTCGACGTCGAAACAGTGGTGGGCACCGCAGTCCGGCTCGCTGATGCGGGCGGTCTTGAGGCCGCCACGCTTCCCAAGGTCGCAGACGAGCTGGGGGTGACGGCCATGTCGCTGTACCGACACGTCGGCTCCAAGCACGAGCTGCTCATGCTGATGATGGATGCGGCGACCGAACCCCCCACGGGGGCGGTCGGCGGACCCGGCTGGCGAAAGGGCCTGCGGCAGTGGGCCGTCGATCTGTGGTCGCTCTATCGTCAGCGCCCCTGGATCCCTCGCGTCCCCGTCTACCGCGCGCCTTCGGGGCCGCACCAGATCGCCTGGCTGGAACAGGGATTCGCGCATCTCTCGTCCACGGGCCTGGACTGGAACGAGCAGCTGATGGCTTTGACCACCCTCAGCGGGTTCGTGCGCCAGTCCGCTCTCCTTCACCAGGAGCTTGAGCAGGGCCGTGAGCCCGGTCAGGCCCAGTCCGCGAGCGAGCGCGCCTACGGCGAGGCGCTCCTGCGGGTCGTCGACCCCGAGCGCTTCCCGCACACCGCGCAGATGCTCACCTCTCCGGCTCTCACCGAGCCACCTGAGGGCGATGCGGTCGACCGCGACTTCACCCAGGGGCTCGAGCTGGTCCTCGACGGTCTCGCGACAAGGGTCGAGGTCGGGAGGTGAATGGAGCTCGGCGCGCTCCACGCCCGCCGGCACGAGGCACCGCCCTGGAGGCGCCCGGAGCGCCTCAGGACCTCCTTGCCTCCTCAGCCACTGCCCTGGACCTCGCCTCGATCGACCGCGTGATCCGGGTCGGTGGGCTCGACTCTGTCGAGGGGCGAAGGGGGTGTCAGCGGCGGCGACTAGGGTTGAGCCATCCACCTGCGACCGCGGCCCCGGTCCGGCGCGGGTGATCGAGCACCCACAGGATCAGGAGCGATCGTGAACGACGAGCCATCATGGCGCCGCGACGGCAGCGGCGTCGAGGACAGCGTGCGCACCGCTGCGGTCTGGACCCAGCTCCACGAGCTCAGTGAGTCCCGCCGCAGTGAGCTCTCCCGCCCCCTTCGCGTCCTCGACCTCGGTGGTGGCACCGGCGGTCTCGCCGTCGCGCTCGCCGAGCAGGGCCACTCCGTCATCGTCGTCGACCCCAATGCCGACGCCCTGGCCTCGCTCGCCCGCCGCGCGGAGGAGTCCAGCGCCGCCGACCGGGTCACCGCAGTCCAGGGGGATGCCGACTCCCTCTCCTCGACGATCACTCCGGGGTCGATCGACCTGCTCAGCTGCCACGGCGCCCTCGAGTACGTCGACGACCCCGAGCGCACGCTCGGCCTCATCGCCGAGGTGCTCGCACCCGGCGGGCACCTCTCCCTGGTCACGGCGCAGCGTGTCGCCGCCGTCCTCGCGCGCACGCTCGCCGGCCGCTTCGACCAGGCCACGGCCGCACTGACCAGCTCCGACGGCCGCTGGGGCGAGGATGACCCGGTGTCGCGCCGCTTCGACCGCGCCGACCTCGCCGAGATGCTCACCCGCACCGGCTTCACCACCCTCGACGCCCGGGGCGTGCGCATCTTCAGCGACCTCGTCCCGCACGAGTACGTCGATGCCGAGGCCGACCGCCAGGCGCTCCTGACGCTCGAGGAGCTGGCTGCCGCCGACGACGGGCGCACCGGGCTCTCCGCGCTCGGCGCCGCGATGCATCTCATCGCCCGCCGCGACTGATCGGGTCACCATGAGCCGGCGTCAGTTCCGGCCCCCGCCGCGGGCCGGTCAGGGCCCCCCGGACGACACCGGGTGCACGATCCTGCACGTCGACATGGACGCCTTCTTCGCCGGCGCCTCCCTCCTCGCGCGACCCGACCTCGTCGGCACCCCCGTGATCATCGGCGGGGGCACCCGCGGCGTGGTGCTCTCCGCCACCTACGAGGCACGCGCCTTCGGCGTGGCCTCGGCGATGCCGATGGGGCGCGCCCGCCGGCTCTGCCCGCAGGCGACGGTCCTGCCGCCGGACCACGAGCTCTACGCCCGCATCTCGGCGGCGGTCATGGCGACCTTCGCCGACATCACCCCCTTCGTCGAGCCGCTGAGCCTCGACGAGGCCTTCCTCGACGTCGCCGGTGCCGTCCGCCTCATGGGATCGCCCGAGACGATTGCGCACAGGATCCGCGACACCGTCGCCGACGAGCAGGGGATCACCTGCTCCGTCGGCGTCGCGAGCACGAAGTTCGTCGCGAAGCTCGCCTCAGCACTCGCCAAGCCCGACGGGCTGCTCGTCATCCCGGCCGCGGAGGTCGTGACCTTCGTCCAGCAGCTGCCCGTCGGTGCGCTGTGGGGGGTGGGGGACAAGACCGAGGAGGCCCTGGCCCGCCTGGGGCTGAAGTCCGTCGCCGACATCGCCCACACCCCGCGAGCGACCCTCGTGCGGGGTCTCGGCGAGGCGACCGGAGCACACCTGCACGATCTGTCCTGGGGCCGCGACCCCCGCTCCGTCGAGCCGGTGCGCCGGGAGCGCAGCATCGGCAACGAGCGCACCTACGACCACGATGTCGACGATCCGCAGGTCGTCCACCGCACCCTGCTCGGCCTGAGCGACAAGGTCGCCGCCCGCCTGCGGTCCGCCGGGCTCGTCGGGCGCACGGTGAACATCAAGGTGCGTTTCGCGGACTTCACGACGATCAGCCGGTCACGCTCCCTTCGCGATCCGACCGATGTCTCCCGGGACATCGCCGAGCTGGCGCGGGAGCTCTACGACGCCCTCGGGCTGCAGCGGGCCCGCATCCGGCTCGTCGGCGTGCGCGTGGAGCAGCTGAGCGAGGCCGCCTCGACCCCGGTCCAGGTCGCGCTCGACGAGCCCGAGCACGGGTGGCGCGATGCCGACCGGGCCATCGATCGGGCCAGCGCACGATTCGGCGCCGGAAGCGTGCGACCGGCCAGCCTGCTCGGAGACGATGGCGAGCGTCGACGGGGCCGGTGAAGGCCTCAGGGGCGCCGGTCTACCGCAACCCCGAGGAGCGACCTAGAATGAGAGCACACGACGGTTCACCCGTCGTGGGACCTCGGGCCCGGCAGGGTCCGACCGAGTTGAAGGCGTAGGGAGGGCACCGTGGCGCTGTCAGAGCGTGAGCGGCAGATGCTCGAGGAGATGGAAGAGGCCATTCGGGCCGAAGATCCTCGCTTCGCGTCGCAGATGAACGGCGCGAAGGGCGCCGTCGGAACCACCCGACGTCGCGTCATCGTCGGCGTCGTCGGCGCGCTGGCCGGTCTCGGACTGGTCCTTCTCGGCATCAACACCAGCCTCTGGGTCGGTGTCGCCGGTTTCGCGCTCATCGTCGCGGCCGTCGCGCTCGCCCTGACCCCCTCGCGCAGCTCCGACACGCTGGGGGTCGTCGACGACGACGGTTCGGTGAAGAAGCCGGCTCACCCGTCGGCGAAGAAGCCGGCTCACCCGCGCAAGCGCACCACGGGTAGTCGCGGCACGGGCAGCCCCAAGGCCAGGTCGCCGAAGCAGGGGACCTTCATGGAGCGGATGGAGCAGCGCTGGGAAGAGCGCCGCCGCGAGGGTCAAGGCTGGTAGGTCCCTTCGAGGCTCGTGCCTCGCACCTCAGGGACCGCACCGGGATCCGGGGACCGTGCCGGGATGCTGGTGCGAGGTCAGTGCGCGACGATCCCGACGGTCCAGGTGATCGCGATGAGCAGGGCGGTCGTCAGCTCGATCCCCATGCTGTGCAGCACGCCGCGCAGGGCGGACTTCGTCGCCGTCCAGGCCCGGTCCAGCTCACGGAAGCGGAGGTACTCCGCCGCGAAGATCCCCAGGACGAAGCCGACGGGGAGGCCGAGGACGGGGATGACGAAGAAGCCGATGATCGCGCCGACGACGCCGAGCACCAGAGTCAGGCCCCCGACGCCCTCGCGCTTCATCCGACGTCCAGGGATGAGCAGCTGGAGCGTCACCCCGAGCGCCGCGAGCGCGAGGACCACCCCGAAGGTGGTCCACGCGATGGTGCCGCCGGTCTCGGT
>JBQGNO010000103.1:0-10578 GCA_052087725.1 Janibacter sp.
GAGGATCCCGGAGATCGCGGTCAGCGCCCGGCGCGCGGTGAGATCGCCGTCGCACACCGAGACGAGGGAGGCGTCGAGGGTGTCGAGGCGGACCGCCCGGCGCAGGCCCCCGCCCTGCCGCAGCAGGATGACATTGGGGTCGTTCGCCCCGGGGGCCGCGTGCGTCTCGGTCGTCACGTCGTCGGCGCACCGCCACGCGATGTCGAGCAGCGCGTCGTCGTCGAGGCCGGCCAGGTGGTCCCGGGCCGCCAGGCCCGCCGCCACCGCCGGGCCCATCGGCGCCGCGATCGGCCCGGTGATCTCGTCGAGGTCGACGAAGGGCGCGCGCTCCGTCGTCGGCCGGTGCAGCGTGATGACCCCGAAGCCGATCCGGGTGACATCACGCTCGGCGAAGTCGTCGAGCCAGGCGCTCACGAGCGCGTCATGCTCGGGAGTGCCGGGCAGGTGCCCGCCGTCCCGCGACCACAGCTCCGCGTACTCCGCCGGGTCCTGGGCATCGCGCTGGACCACCCACGCGTCGAGGCCGCTCTCGGCGACCCACTCCCCGACCCGCTCGCGCCAGTCCTGTCCCTCGCGGGTCTCCCAGTTGCCGAGGAGCTGCGCGATGCCGCCGGGCGCGAGGTGCGCACCGACCCCCTTCGTCAGGGCCGCGACGACGTCGTCACCGGCGGCGCCACCGTCCCGGTACTCGTAGCGAGGCACGCCATCGGCCCGCGGGGTGATGACGAAGGGGGGATTGCTGACGATGAGGTCGAAGGTCTCCCCCTCGACCGGGTCGAGGAAGGACCCGCTGCGCAGGTCCCAGTCCGCGTCGTTGAGCGCCGCGTTGAAGGTCGCGTAGCGCAGCGCCCGCTCCGACAGGTCGGTCGCGACGACCGACTCGGCGTGCCCGGAGAGGTGGAGCGCCTGGACGCCGGAGCCGGTGCCGAGGTCGAGGGCGCGCCCCACGGGGGTGCGCGGGGTCCACGAGGCGAGGGTGGTCGAGGCGCCGCCGATCCCGAGGACGTGGTCGACGGGCAGCGGTCCGCTGCGGGCGTGGTCGGTCGGGTCGGAGGCGATCCACCACGAGTTGCCGAGGTCATCACCGTGGGGACGCAGGTCGCAGACGGCCATGACGTGGGCACCGTGCGGCTCGACGATGCCGAGGCTGATCGCGCCGTTGACCCCGGTGCGCGGCAGCGCGGTCCCGAGGTCGTCTGCCGCGGTGGGCAACCCGAGACCGAAGCAGGCGATGAGCACCCCTAGCGGGTCACGGGCCCCGGCCACCACCCGGCGGGCCGGGATGGTCTGCCCGCGGCCGAAGGCTGCTGCGGCGAGGTCCCCCAGGCGCTCGTGCACCGCATCGGCACGGAAGGGGGCCGCAGCCAGGTCCTCCCGCAGCGCGTCGAGCAGGGCCGGGTCGAGATGCGGTGTCGCCGAGGTGGTCACACCCACGAGCCTAATGGGGGTGCAGGCCGCCGTTATCGGGGTGACTCGGATCCGGCCGCGGCAGGCTCCCCCTTCGTCTCCCCCATCGCGACGTCATCGCGCTTGGTCAGCGTGAGGGCGACGACGAGGACGAGCAGCGCACCGATGGCGATGCCCCACCGCAGGATCTGGGACCCGTCGCCACCGAGGTAGAGGGTGATGATCGCCGGGGCGATGAGGACGGCGACGAGGTTCATCACCTTGATCAGCGGGTTGATCGCCGGGCCGGCGGTGTCCTTGAAGGGGTCGCCGACCGTGTCGCCGATGACCGCGGCCTCGTGCGCCGGCGAGCCCTTGCCGCCGTGGTGACCGTCCTCGACGATCTTCTTCGCGTTGTCCCACGCCCCACCGGAGTTGGCGAGGAAGACCGCCATGAGCGCACCGCAGGCGATCGCGCCGGCGAGGAACCCGGCGAGTGCCCCGATGCCCAGGCCGAAACCGACGACGACCGGGGTGAGTGCCGCGAGCAGACCCGGCGTGGCCAGCTTGGTCAGCGAGTCGCGGGTGCAGATGTCGACGACCCTGGCGTACTCCGGCTTCTCGGTGCCCGCCATGATCCCGGGGTGCTCGCGGAACTGGCGACGCACCTCGTGGACGATCGACCCGGCGGCGACGGTCACGGCGTTGATCGCCAGTCCGGAGAAGAGGAAGACGACCGCGGCGCCGATGAGCAGCCCGACGAGGACATTGGGGGCGACAACCTGCGTGTTGACCATCTGCTCCAGGGCGGCGACCTTGTCCGGGGAGATCGACCCGTCCTCGACCGACTCGATCGTCGAGCGCCAGGCGTCGGTGTAGCTGCCGAAGAGCGCGGTCGCCGCGAGGACGGCCGTGGCGATGGCGATGCCCTTGGTGATCGCCTTGGTCGTGTTGCCGACCGCGTCGAGCTCGGTGAGGATCTGGGCCGCCTCCTCGTCGACATCGCCAGACATCTCGGCGATGCCCTGCGCGTTGTCGGAGACGGGGCCGAAGGTGTCCATCGCGACGATGACCCCGACGGTCGTCAGCAGTCCGCAGCCGGCCAGGGCGATGAAGAACAGGCCGAGCGTGATCGAGGACCCGCCGAGGAGGAAGGCGAGGTAGATGATCGCGGCGATCGTCGTCACCTTGTAGACCGCGGACTCGAGGCCGAGGCTCATCCCCGAGAGGATCACCGTCGCGGCACCGGTCTCGGTCGTGCGGGCGACATCCTCGGTCGGTCGCTTGTCGGTGCCGGTGTAGTAGCCGGTCATCCGCAGGATCACCGCGGCGAGGACGATCCCGAGGATCACCGCGAGCAGGGCCGCGCGGCGCGGGTCCCCGACGAGGCCGGAGATGTCCTCGTCGCTCGTGCCCAGCTGCGCATAGGTGCTGGGGAGGTAGAGGTAGGCGGCCGCGGCGCAGAGCACGGCGGAGATCACGGCCGAGATGTAGAAGCCGCGGTTGATCGCGTCGAGAGCGGACTCGCCGGCGCGGGCACGAGTGATGAAGATGCCGAGCATCGCGGTCACCGCGCCGATCGCGGGGATGAGGAGGGGGAAGACGAGGCCATACGCGCCGAAGGCGGCCGAGCCGAGGATCAGCGCGGCCACGAGCATCACGGCATAGGACTCGAAGAGGTCGGCGGCCATGCCCGCGCAGTCGCCGACGTTGTCACCGACGTTGTCCGCGATGGTCGCGGCATTGCGCGGGTCGTCCTCGGGGATGCCCGCTTCGACCTTGCCGACGAGATCCGCTCCGACGTCCGCGGCCTTGGTGAAGATGCCGCCGCCGACGCGCATGAACATCGCGAGCAGGGCCGCGCCGAAGCCGAATCCCTCGAGGACCTTCGGCGCGTCACCGCGGTAGGCGAGGACGACGATCGCGGCCCCGACCAGGCCGAGCCCGACGGTGAACATCCCGACCGTGCCGCCGGTGCGGAAGGCGATCCGCATCCCGTCGTCGCGCCCCGTCGTGCGGGCGGCCTCGGCGACCCGGACATTGGCCTTCACCGCCAGGCTCATCCCGAGGTAGCCGATGGCCGCGGAGAAGGCGGCTCCGAGGATGAAGAACCCGGAGCGTCCCCAGCGCACGCCGGCGGAGTCCGCGGGGAGCAGGAGCAGCAGGAGGAAGACGAGGACGACGAAGACGATGAGGGTCTTGAACTGCCGTCGCAGGTAGGCGTGCGCCCCCTCCTCGACCGCTCCCGCGATCTCCTGCATGCGCTCGGTGCCGGTCCCGGCGACGAGGACCTGTCGGCGCAGGACGACCCCCAGCACGAGGGCGATGAGTCCGATGGCCGCCACACCACCGATGAGCGTGAGATTGGTGGTGTCGAGCGTGAGCGTCGAAGCCGAGCTCAAGGTCGCGTGCGTGCCAGCCATGCCATCCTCCTTGATGGACGCGGGTCACGGCCGGGCCGACGTCGTGGCGGCACGACCGTTGGCTCACACTACTGCTGGGACGCCTTCGAGGGGCGGCATCAGGACACGAGTTCCGTCTCCGGCTCCACCGGCGCGGCGTCCGAGTGCCTCCCGACCGACGCTGGGGACGTACCCCCGGCCATCAGTCGCGGGGTCATGAGCTCGGCCACGAGTGCCATCAGCCGCAGGCTGACGGCACCGAGGAAAGACAGCCCGGCCCACAGCTCGACGCACTCCTCGAGGGTCTGCTGCACGCGCTCTGCCTCGACGGACCAGGTGCTCGGGTCGATCGAGTCGGTCCCGACGGTGATCAGCGAGAGGACGACCCCGACGACGAGGAGGCCCACCGCCCACCGGTCGCCGCGCATGGACCGCAGCACGACCGGGAGGACGAGCAGGCCGGCGATGGCCACGAGGAGGAGGATGAAGTCGCCCGGGGCGATCCACGTGAGCAGGGGCAGGCTGATGTCGCGGGGGGCCAGCACCCCGTCGCGGACCCGCTCGTGGATGGCGAAGCGCTCGTCGAAGGCCAGCGCCGCGAATCCGAGGGCCAGCAGGGCGAACCCGGCTCGGGGCGTCCGGTCGGCCACCCGGCAGATGAACCACGCGAGCAGGCTGACCACGCCGGCCACCACGAGGGTCACCGACTGGAACCACGTCATCGGCACCTGCTCCTGGGCGATCCACACCCACCACTGCGGGTACTGGACGACGAAGAGCAGGGCGGGGACAGCGATCCCGGCGGCGATCAGAGCGCCGAGGACGGTCAGTCGGATCCGGGTCATGCCACACGCTCCTTGCTGGTGGGACCGACCGGCGCGGCATGGCGCCCCGATCGGGTCACGACGTCTCGGGGATGACCCGCCAGGGTCGCGAGCAGGGCTCGTCCGAAATGCTCGGCGCCGCGCTGCAGGACCTCGTCGCGCCACCAGGCGCTGTGCGAGGTCTGCAGGACCCGCACTTCGGTCAGCAGGTCCGCGTGGACGGCAGGGTCGAGGACGACGTCGTCGACGGCATAGCCACGCAGACGTGCTGCGTGGATGGCATCGACCACCGCCTCGGTGTCGACGAGGCCGGGGCGGCCGACATTCACGAGGAAGCTTCCGTGCCGCAGTCGGTGGACGCGATGGGCATCGAGGATCGTCGGCTGGTCGGGGTCGGTCGACGCGCACACGGCCACGGCCTCGGCCCGCTCGAGGAGGTCGTCGGTCGTGGTCATCTCCACGCCGACCTCCTCGGCCGCCCGGCGGGCCGTCGGGTCGATGTCGCTCCCGATGACCCTCATCCCGAGCCCGGTCGAGATGCGCGCGAGGTGGAACCCGATCCGCCCCACACCGACGATCCCGAGCGTGCGTCCGGCCAGCTCGACACCGCGCAAGGACGTCGTCCGCGGGACCACGTGCCGCGCCTTGTCGTTGGCGAGGTGGGTGCGGGTCGCCAGCGAGAGCAGGAGCCCGAGGGCGTGCTCCGCCACGGCCGTCGTGGCGTAGGCCGGGAGGACCGAGAGATCGACCCCGTGCCGCGCGAGAGCCGCGAGGTCGACGTGCTCGTACCCCGTGGCGTAGAGGACGACGGAGCGCAGGTGCGGCAGGCGCCCCAGCAGTGCGTCGTCGAGGTGCGGGAGCGTGACATTCGTCGTCGCCAGCACTCTCGTGCGCCGCAGCAGCTGCACCACCTCCTCCGCAGAGGGCGCCTCCTGCCGGACGACGAAATCGACGTCGGCGTACTCCTCGATCCGGGCGAGCTGCTCGGCGGGCAAGGACCCGACTCCAGCTCGGCTCAGGACGACAACTGCTCCCGCACACCCACCACTCCCCGGTCGATTCACCATTGAACTGACCACAGAGTGGCACGACTCACCCTGATTCCCGGGGATTTCCCGATGAGGATCGCTTCATGAGCGGACAGCCACCTCGCGGCAGCGCCTCGGGATCGGGGCGATTACGCGCGGGGCGCCTCCGCTGCACGGACCGCGCCCTCGAGATCCGGGTGGATCTCCAGGAGCCGGTCGAGCCCCGTGATCGTGAAGACCCGCAGCACGCGCTCGTGGGCGGCGGCGACGGTCAGGGTCCCGCCGTGTCGCGCAAGACGCTTCAGGCGTCCGACGACGATGCCCAGACCGGTGGAGTCCAGGAAGGTGACGTCGGACAGGTCGAGGGTCAGCTGACGGTGGCCGTCGGCAATGAGCGCCTCGAGGGCATCGCGCAGCACAGCGGCGGAGGTCACATCGATCTCCCCGGCAACGTGGACGATGTGCACCTCCCCGGCTTCGCTGGTCGTGACGGAGATGGACACCGGCCTACCGTAAGCCACATGCCCCTTGACTCCCCACCGACCGCGGATCGGCTGCTCGCCGACCTCACGGCCGGGCGCGCCGACCGCCTGCGGCACGTCGAGCGGATCCCTCCCCGTCCCGCGCGCGCGGCGGAGGTCCCCGAGTGGGTGGCACCTCCCCTTCGTCAGGCGCTGGCGGGAGCGGGGATCGAGACGCTCTGGTCGCACCAGGCCGAGGCCGCGGAGGCCGCCCGCGATGGCCGGCACGTCGTCCTCGCCACCGGGACGGCGTCGGGCAAGTCGCTCGGCTACCTGCTCCCGTCGCTCACCTCCGTGCTCGAGGGCCGGACCGCACCCAACGGCCGCGGCGCCACCGCCCTCTACCTCTCCCCGACCAAGGCGCTGGCCGCCGACCAGCTCGCCCGGATCCAGTCCTGGGCCATCCCGGGCGTGCGGGCGGCGACCTATGACGGGGACACACCGAGCGACGAGCGGCGCTGGATCCGCGATCACGCCGACGTCATCCTCACCAACCCCGACCTCGTGCACCACTCGCTGCTGCCCGGGCACGAGCACTGGGCGCATGTGCTGCGACGCCTGCGCTATGTCGTCATCGACGAGTGCCACGTCTACCGGGGGATCTTCGGCTCGCACGTCGCCCTGCTCCTGCGGCGGTTGCGGCGGGTCGCGCGGCGCTACGGCGCGGACCCGGTCTTCGTCCTGGCCTCGGCGACCGTCGGGGACCCCGGTGGCCACGCCGGGCGGCTCATCGGGGACGACGTGCTCGCGGTGGCCGAGGACGGATCGCCGCGGGGCGGGTTGACCTTCGGGCTGTGGCAGCCGCCCGAGGACGACGAAGGGGGTCGCCGCTCCCCCACCACCGAGGCGGCCGAGCTCATGGCCGAGCTGGTGTCGAAGGACGTCCAGACCCTCGCCTTCGCCCGGTCGCGGGCCGGTGTCGAGGCCCTCGCCTCCTCGGCCACGCGCCAGACCAGCCTCGCCGACGAAGGGCGGATCGCCGCCTACCGGGGCGGCTACCTCCCCGAGGAGCGCCGGATCATCGAGCGTCGCCTGCGCGACCGGGAGCTGCTCGGGCTGGCCGCGACGAATGCGCTCGAGCTCGGGATCGACATCGCGGGACTGGACGTCGTCCTCATGGCCGGCTGGCCGGGCCGCCTGGCCTCGTTGTGGCAGCAGGCCGGCCGCGCCGGTCGTGACGGGCAGGACGCTCTCGCAGTGCTGCTCGCGGCCGACGATCCACTCGACTCGTGGATCGTCGAGCACCCCGAGGCGATCTTCGACGCACCGATCGAGTCGAGCGTCCTCGACCCGGCCAACATCCACGTCCTCGTCCCGCACGTGGCCTGCGCGGCCGCCGAGGTGCCGGTGACGCTCGCCGACGAGCAGTGGTTCGGGCCGCAGCTCGAGGGCGTGCTCGAGGTCCTCGTGGCTCGGGGGATCCTGCGGGCCCGGCCGGGGGGCTGGTACTGGACCCGACCGGACCGACCGGGTGAGCACGTCTCCCTTCGCGGGATCGGAGAGGTCGTGAGCATCGTCGAAGGGAGGTCCGGCCGGGTCGTCGGCACGGTCGACGAGTCGGCGGCGCACAGCCAGGCCCACACCGGCGCCGTCCACGTGCACCAGGGCCGGACCCATGTCGTCACCGAGCTGGACCTCGAGGGGGCCACCGCGACGGTCGTGCGTGGCGACCCGGGGTGGAGCACCCACGCGCAGTCGGTGTCCTCCTTCGACATCGTGGCCGAGGAGTCCGGCGAGGACCACGGGCCGGTGCGGGTCTCCTTCGGCCGGGTGGACGTGCGCCGGCAGGTCACCGGCTTCCTGCGCCGGCTCCCGAGCGGCGAGGTCATCGGCCGGCACGACCTCGACCTGCCCGAGCGGACGCTGTCGACACGGGCCGTGTGGTGGACGATGACGCCGGAGGCACTCGCCGGGGCCGGCGTCGCCGAGGCCGATGTCCCTGGGGCCGCGCATGCCGCCGAGCACGCTGCCATCGGCATGCTGCCCCTCCTCGCGACGTGCGACCGGTGGGACATCGGCGGGGTCTCCACGGCGAGCCACCCGGACACCGGGCTGCCGACGATCATGGTCTACGACGGCCACCCCGGCGGCGCCGGATTCGCTGCCCGGGCCCACGAGCGGCTCGTCGAGTGGCTGACGATGACCCGGGAGACGATCGCGGCGTGCGGATGCGCCGGTCAGGGATGCCCGGGGTGCGTCGTCTCGCCGAAGTGCGGCAACGGGAACGAGCCACTCGACGCGCGCGGTGCCGTCGCCCTGCTTGACCTGCTGCTGCGCTCCCTGCCGCCTACAGTGATCACGTCGGGCGCTCCCGGCACCCCTGCGGAAAGGACCCCGTGATGGTCATCCTCGGCATCATCCTCGTGCTCATCGCCCTCCTGCTGGGCGCGGCCCTGCTGCTGGGCACCTCGGACCCCGCGGTGTCGGGTCAGGACGTCGACATCCAGCTCTTCGATGCCGTGACGATCAACCTCAACCCGCTGACGCTCGTGATCATCGGCATGGTCACGATGTTCCTCCTGTGGCTCGGGCTCGTCCTCATCAAGACGACGCTCACCCGCAAGGCGAAGCAGCGCAAGCTGCGCAAGCAGCAGGCCGTCGAGGCCCGCGAGCGCCAGGCGCACGAGGAGCAGCTGCGTGAGGACGAGCGTCGGGCCCCCGTCGGACGGGAGCAGTACGGCGACCCCGACCACACCCGGCCGGTCCCCGGCCACGGCCCGGCGGACGCGACCCGCCCGGTCTCCACGCAGGACCACGGCCCCGCGGACGCGACCCGGCCCATCGCCCGGGAGGACGCGCCTCCCGACACGACCCGCCCGATCCAGCGCGGGGACGAGCCCCGCCGCTGACCCGACCGGGCCGCGTCGACCATCGTTGCCGCGGCCCGAGTCACCCGGTCAGGACAGGTCCATGAGGACGTGCCCCTCCGACGAGTGCGGGTGCCCCTTCCACTGGACGTTGTTCCACTGCCGGACCGGGTCGCCGCCCTCGTTGCTGACCCAGGCCTTGGTGTAGTCGGGCACCACTCCCGCCTCGCATGGGATGGCGAAGCTGCCGACCGTGCCCGCCGGCACGTCGATCGAACCGGAGTCGTCCGGCATCCGCGCCATCCGGCCGAGGAGCTTCGAGCGGGTGTAGTCGCCCGTGTACTCGACGAGCGGGCCCTCGTACCACTCGAGCACCATCCCGGGATGCTCGTGGACATCGGACTCGACGAGCACGCTGACCGGACCATCGGTGCCATTGCGTACGGCGATCTCGCACGTGGGCGCGGGCCAGGCGATGCCACCTCCCTCCCGGGTCGCGGCCTGCACCGGGGCTGCTGTCGCGGCGACCGTGGCGGCCATGGCGATGCTGCCGGCAGCAGCCGACAGGCGGGTCAGCGTGGAGATGTTCTTCTTCATGGTGTCCCCCAGGACGTCGTTGTCTGTGACACATCAGGGGTGTCTCCCCTACTCCTGTACACGCTCGGGAGCAGGCGGGGGTTGCGGCGCGACACGATCACCTCGACTGCGCTGGTCCAGGAAGGCCACGGCCGTCGATGCGCTCATCGGGGTCGGGGCCGGCGCGGGCCCGCCCCTCGGCATGGTCCGGGCCGACCCCGCCGAGACGGTGGACGATCGGGGCCGACGTCGTCACGGTGACCACTCCCCCCGCGGCGACATCGCAGGTCATCAGCTCCGTCTCGTGGCGGTGGGCGATCCGCGTCGCCTCCGCGCAGGCGGACGACGCCTCCGGGGCCTCCTGGTAGGCCACGGCTCCGGCCAGTGCTGCGAGGTCGGCCGACGCGCGGGCGACGTGCGCGGCGCGTATCGCTCCGAGGACCGCGAGCGCCGCCACGGTGACGGTGAGCAGCACCGCGATGAGCCCGACCGCGAGCACGGTCGACGAGCCGCTCTCGTCCCGGACATCACGGCTCGACATCGGCCGACTCCATCCGCGCCGTCGAGGAGCACTGCGTGTCCCGGCCGATGAAGCCCACGCTCGTCGGAGCGGGCGCGGTGACCGACACGGTGATGTCCGTGCCGCTGCGCGAGACGTCGACGCTTGCTCCGTCGGGCGCGGTCCGCCCGGCATCCCCGACCGCCCGCTGCTGCGACTCGCCGCGGGCCAGCTCTCGGACGGCGACCCGGGCAGCGTCGACGCACCGGACCTGGTCCACGCCCCAGGACACGGCGGACAGACAGATCACCAGGACGAGGACGATCGCGGGGAAGGTGAGGGCGAGCTCCGCCGTCACCATCCCCGCATCGTCGGCCGCCCTAGCGGATCCCGAGTGCCTCGAGGATGACACCGGAGAGCCCCGTCTTGATCTGACCCGACTTCACCACCGCGAGCAGCACGATCGCGAAGGTGCATGCGGCCAGGGTGCCCACGGCGTACTCCGCGGTGGTCATCCCCGCCTCGCACGCCAACC
>JBQGNO010000104.1:0-10470 GCA_052087725.1 Janibacter sp.
TCTTCGAGCGCGCGGCACGGGACGGCATCGACTGGCGGGACCTGGGGCAGGAGCAGATCGCGCTCTTCCTCGAGGACATGGCCGCGCTCGGCGTCATCGCCCCGGACCACTTCATGGGCGTCATGGAGTCGATGCCCTCGATCATCACGGCGGTCACGGGCCTCGTCGAGCGGGACGTCACCTACGAGGTCGTCGAGGACGGCATCCGCGACACCTATCTCGACCTCGCGGTCGCCGGTGGTCTGGGCGAGCTGAGTCACCTCGACCGGGAGACCATGCTCACCTTCTCCGCCGAGCGGGGCGGGGACCCGCAGCGACCGGGCAAGCGCGATCCCCTCGACCCGATGCTCTGGCGCGGGGAGCGCGAGGGCGAGCCGGCCTGGGACGGTGGGCGACTCGGCCCGGGACGCCCCGGGTGGCACATCGAGTGCACGGCCATCGCCATGGAGCACCTCGGTGACCGCATCGACGTCCAGGGGGGTGGCACCGACCTCGTCTTCCCGCACCACGAGATGTCCGTCGTCCAGGCCGAGGCCCTCACCGGCGAGCGGCCCTTCGCCACGCACACGGCGCACCAGGCGATGGTCGCCTACGACGGCGAGAAGATGAGCAAGTCCAAGGGCAACCTCGTGCGTGTCTCCACGCTGCGCCAGGAGGGCGTCGACCCGATGGCGGTGCGGCTCGTCCTGCTCGACCACCACTACCGCGGTGAGTGGGAGTGGACCGACGAGGACCTGACCGCCGGAGTGGCGCGACTCGAGCTCTGGCGCTCGGCGATGTCCACGGAGGGTGGGCCCGACGCCACCGCGACGATCGCTGCCGTGCGGGCTGCCCTCGCCGACGATCTCGACTCACCGACGGCCCTGGCCGCCGTCGACGCCTGGTGTGATGCGTCCTTGCAGTCCGGTGGCGACGTGCGCTCCGCCCCGGGCGAGCTGGCCCGGGCCGTCGACGCCCTGCTGGGCATCCGCCTCTGACCCACGCTGGTCGAGGAGCGAGGCCGGTTGCGGCCGAGCCCCGACGCCCGCTCAGGGGCCCTTCGTGTCGTCGCCGCGCCGGCGCAGGTAGCGCTCGAACTCCTTGGCGATCGCGTCGCCGCTCGCCTCCGGCAGCTGTGAGGTGTCCTGGGCGCTCTCGAGGGCGGAGACGTACTCGGCGACGTCCTCGTCGGTGCTCGCGAGCTCGTCGACGCCCCGCTCCCAGGCCCGCGACTCCTCCTCGAGGTCGCCGCGCTCGATGACGGTGTCGAGGAGGTCCTCGAGCTGGCCGAGGAGGGCGAGGCTCGCCTTGGGGCACGGGACCTGGGCGGCATAGTGCGGGACGGGCGCCCAGGCGGAGATCGAGATCATGTCGACCTGGTCCGCTCCGTCCGCGACCACACCAGTGATGCCCGTCGGCCCCTCATAGGTCGAGGGCTCGAGATCGAAGCGGTACGAGGTGGCCTCGTCGGGGCTCGACGCGGACGCGGGGATCGGTCGGGTGTGGGCGACGTCCGCCAACAGAGCCCCGAGCGTGATCACGGTGCCGACCCCGTGCGAGGCACCGAGGTCGAGCAGCTCGGTGGTGAACGCACGCCAGCGGAAGGAGGGCTCGATACCCGTGACGAGCAGGACATCCCGGCCGAGCGAGTCGGGGGAGGCGAGGAGCACCCGCGTGGTGTTCCAGTGGATACCCCGACCCTGCCCCTGGTTGGTCACTCGCGGCCGGGTCACTTGGAAGTCGTAGTAGTCCTCGGGATCGATCGCCGCGACGGTCTCCGCCTCCCAGAGGTCGGTGAGGTGCTCGACGACCCGGGACGCCGCCTCGCCCGCGTCGTTCCACCCCTCGAAGGCGAGGATCATCAC
This sequence comes from Janibacter sp., assembly GCA_052087725.1. GTDB lineage: Bacteria > Actinomycetota > Actinomycetes > Actinomycetales > Dermatophilaceae > Janibacter. The sequence continues at coordinate 1,845 of JBQGNO010000104.1, forward strand.
CGGGTCGTGCAGCTCTGGCAGGTCCTCGATCTCGATCACGGGCACCAGCCTACGACGCGTACCGTGGGGCCCTGTGAGCACTGTGGAGACGCCTGCCGGCGGCGCGAGCACGCCGCGCGATCTGCCCGCCGCCGTCCTGTGGGACATGGACGGCACCCTCGTCGACACCGAGCCCTACTGGATCACCGCCGAGCACGAGCTCGTGGAGTCCTTCGGCGGGACGTGGACCCATGACCTGGCCGTGCAGCTCGTGGGCAACCCGCTGCTGGTCTCCGCCCGGTTCATCCTCGACCACTCGCCCGTCGACCTCACCCCCGAGCAGGTCGTCCACCGGCTGCAGTCCCGGGTCATCGAGCAGATCGGCGCGGCCGTGCCGTGGCGACCCGGCGCCCGGGAGCTGCTCGCCGCCTGCCGCGAGCAGCAGATCCGGTGCGCCCTGGTGACCATGTCGTGGACCGCCCTCGCCGAGGCGGTCGTCGACGCGACCGAGCCGGGCTCCTTCGAGCTCGTGGTCTCGGGGGACCGGGTCGCCCACGGCAAGCCGCACCCGGAGCCGTACGAGACGGCCGCCCGAGCGCTCGACGTGCCGGTAGCGGACTGCGTCGCCCTCGAGGACTCGCCGACCGGGGTCCGCTCGGCCGTGGCGGCCGGTGTGCCGACGCTCGCCATCCCGCACGTCGTCGACGTGCCGGACATCCCCGGCGCGGTGCCGGTGGAGAGCCTGACCGGGCTCACCCCCTTCGACCTGCTGCCGACGGCTACCCGGCGACCTCCGGTGTCACGAGCTCGATGACCTCGGGCATCTCCGGCGGGGTCCCTCCGAAGGCCGGGCACAACGGCTTGAAGTCGCACCAGCTGCACAGGCGCGAGGGACTGGGCCGGAAGTCGCGCTCGGCCACGGCCCGCTCGATGGCCGCCCACACGGCCTTGACGTTGCGCTCGAGGGAGCGCAGCTCGGCCTCGTCCGGCGCGTAGCGGATGACGGTCCCGTCCTTGAGGTAGACCAGCTGGAGCAGGTCGGGGACCCGGCCGGTGCGCCGCCACATGACCAGTCCGTAGAACTTCATCTGGAAGAGGGCCTTGCCCTCGAATCCCGCACCCGGCGTCCGGCCCGTCTTGTAGTCGACGATCCGCACCTCCCCGGTGGGCGCCACATCGACGCGGTCGACGACCCCGCGCAGGGTCAGGCCATCGATCTCGACCTCGACCTTCACCTCACGTTCAGCCGGCTCAAGTCTCGAGGGGTCCTCGAGGGTGAACCAGCGATCGGTGAGCGTGCCGGCCGCCGCGAACCACGAGTCCTCGGTGAGCGTCTCGTCGTCGTTGAGCATCTGCGCGAGCTCCGGGCGCTCGGCCACGAGCGCCTCCCACTGCCCGGCCACCAGCGCCCGGGCCGCCTCGGGGGTGCGCTCCGCAGCGGGCAGCTCGAAGATCTCCTCGAGCACGGCGTGCACGAGAGTGCCTCGGACCGCGGCAGGGGACGGCGCCTCCTCGAGGCGGTCGATGGTGCGCAGGCGGTACTTCAGCGGGCACTGCTTGTAGTCCGCAGCCCGCGAAGGGGAGATGGCCGGCTTCACTTACGGCGCGTACCCGAGGTTGGGACCGAGCCAGCGCTCGGCCTCACGCATCGTCCAGCCCTTGCGCTCGGCGTAGTCCTCGACCTGGTCCTTGGCGATGCGACCGACGACGAAGTACTGGCTCTCGGGGTGCCCGAAGTACCAGCCGGAGACCGCCGCACCGGGCCACATGGCCATGCCCTCGGTCAGCTCGATGCCGATCTCGTCGACATCGAGGAGCTTCCACAGGGTCTGCTTCTCGGTGTGGTCCGGACAGGCGGGATAGCCGGGCGCCGGCCGGATGCCGGCGTACTTCTCCTTGATCAGGGCCTGGTTGTCGAGCTGCTCGTCGGAGGCGTAGCCCCAGTACTGCGTGCGCACCCGCTCGTGGAGCCGCTCGGCGAAGGCCTCGGCGAAACGATCGGCGAGGGCCTCGAGGAGGATCGCGTTGTAGTCGTCGTTGTCGGCCTTGAACTGCGCGATCTTGTCTGCGGCACCCATGCCCCCGGTCACCGCGAAGGCACCGATCCAGTCCTCGAGGCCGGTGTCCTTGGGGGCGACGAAGTCGGCGAGGCTGCGGTTGGGCACGCCGGGACGGTGCTTGCCCTGCTGGCGCAGCATGTGCAGCGTGTGGGCGACCTCGGAGCGGGACTCGTCGGTGTAGATCTCGATGTCGTCGCCGACGGCATTGGCGGGGAAGAGGCCGATGACGCCCTTCGCCGTGAGCCACTTCTCCTCGATGATCCGGTCGAGCATCTCCTGGGCCTCGTCGTAGAGCTTGCGCGCGACCTCGCCCGTCGCCGGGTTGTTGAGGATGTCCGGGAAGGACCCCTTGAGCTCCCAGGCGTTGAAGAAGGGCTGCCAGTCGAAGTACTCCCGCAGCTCCGCGAGGTCGTAGTCCTCGAAGACGAGCCGGGTGGGGGAGACGCCCGAGAGATGGGGCTGCTCCTCGTCCCAGTCGATCGGGGTCGGGGCCGCGAGCGCGTCCTCGTACGTCAGCTTCGGGCGGTCGTTGTTCTTCGCGGCGTGCCGACGACGCAGGGAGTCGTAGTCGGCCGCGACCTCGTTGAGCAGCTTCGTGCGGCCGGTCTCGCTGAGCAGCTGGCTGACGACCGGCACGGAGCGGGAGGCGTCCTTGACCCAGACGACGGGGCCGTCGTACTGCTGGTCGACCTTGACGGCCGTGTGGGCCCGCGAGGTGGTGGCGCCGCCGACGAGGAGCGGGATGTCGAAGTCCTGACGCTGCATCTCCGAGGCGACCCCGACCATCTCGTCGAGCGAGGGTGTGATCAGGCCCGAGAGCCCGATGACGTCCGCGTCGCGCTCCCTCGCGGTCTCGAGGATCTTCTGCGTCGGGACCATGACCCCGAGGTCGATGACGTCGTAGTTGTTGCACTGGAGGACGACGCCGACGATGTTCTTGCCGATGTCGTGGACATCGCCCTTGACCGTGGCCATGACGATGAGTCCCTTGGAGCGGGAGGCGTCGCCGGGCTTCTTCGCGGCCTCGATGTAGGGGATGAGGTGCGCGACGGCCTTCTTCATCACGCGGGCGGACTTCACGACCTGGGGGAGGAACATCTTGCCCGCACCGAAGAGGTCCCCGACGACGCCCATGCCGTCCATGAGCGGTCCCTCGATGACCTCGATGGGCTGACCGCCGGAGGCGTCGAGCTCCTGGCGCAGGGCCTCGGTGTCGTCGACGACGTGGGTGTCGATCCCCTTGACGAGGGAGTGGGTGATCCGCTCGCGAAGGGGGAGCTCGCGCCACTCGTCCGTCTCGGCCTCGGCCTTCTCGCCGGTGCCCCGGTACTGCTCGGCGATCTCCAGGAGGCGCTCGGTGGAGTCCTCGCGTCGGTTGAGGACGACGTCCTCGATCCGCTCGCGCAGCTCGGGGTCGATGGAGTCGTAGGGGACGAGGGCGCCGGCGTTGACGATGCCCATGTCCATGCCCGCGTTGATCGTGTGGTAGAGGAAGACCGCGTGGATCGCCTCGCGCACGGGGTTGTTGCCGCGGAAGCTGAAGGAGACATTGGAGACTCCGCCGGAGACGAGCGTGTGCGGCAGGTTGTCCTTGATCCAGCGCGTGCCCTCGATGTAGTCGGTGCCGTACTCGGCATGCTCCTCGATGCCCGTCGCCAGCGCGAAGATGTTGGGATCGAAGACGATGTCCTCGGCGGGGAAGCCGACCTCCTCGGTGAGGATCGTGTAGGCCCGCTGGGCGATCTCCTTGCGCCGCTGGAGGTTGTCCGCCTGCCCCTCCTCGTCGAAGCCCATGACGACGATGGCCGCGCCGTACTTGCGGCACAGCCGGGCCTGCTCGATGAAGGGCTCGACGCCCTCCTTCATCGAGATCGAGTTGACGATCGCCTTGCCCTGGGTGCGCTGCAGCCCGGTCTCGATGACCTCCCACTTGGAGGAGTCGATCATCATCGGGACCCGGGAGATGTCCGGCTCGGAGCTGACGAGGTTGACGAAGGTCCCCATGGCGGCGACGCCGTCGAGCATCCCTTCGTCCATGTTGATGTCGATGACCTGGGCGCCGCTCTCGACCTGCTGCTGGGCGACGGCCAGCGCGGCCGGGTAGTCGTTCGCCTCGATGAGCTTGCGGAACCTCGCCGACCCGGTGACATTGGTCCGCTCACCGACGTTGACGAAGAGGGACTCGTCGGTGACGTTGAAGGGCTCCAGGCCGGAGAGGCGCAGTGCCGGGCCGACCTCCACGGGGACGTGCGGGGAGGCGGCTCTCGCCCCCTTCGCGATCTCGGCGACGTGCTCGGGGGTCGTGCCGCAGCAGCCACCGACGATGTTCACCAGCCCGGAGGTGGCGAACTCCGCGACGAGAGTGGCCATGTAGCCCGGGTCCTGGTCGTACTCGCCGAAGGCATTGGGCAGCCCGGCGTTGGGGTAGGCCGAGATGTAGGTGTCGGCCACCCGGCCCAGCTCGAGGATGTACTGGCGCAGCTCCTCGGCACCGAGGGCGCAGTTGAGTCCGACGGCGAGGGGCTGGGCGTGCCGGATGGAGTTCCAGAAGGCCTCGGTCGTCTGGCCGGTCAGCGTGCGGCCGGAGGCATCGGTGATCGTGCCGGAGATGATCACCGGCCACCGGCGCCCGTGCTCGTCGAAGAGCGTCTCGAGGGCGAAGATCGCCGCCTTGGCGTTGAGGGTGTCGAAGATCGTCTCGACGAGCAGGATGTCGACGCCACCGTCGACGAGTCCGCGGGCCTGCTCGAGGTAGGCGTCGACGAGCTCGGTGAAGGTGACATTGCGCATGCCGGGGTCGTTGACGTCGGGGGAGATGGAGGCGGTGCGCACGGTCGGGCCGAGGGCTCCCATGACCCAGCGCGGCTGCTGCGGCTCGCTGGCGGCCACCTCGTCGGCGGCTGACCGGGCCAGCCGTGCCGCGGTGAGGTTGATCTCGTAGGCGAGCTCCTCCATGCCGTAGTCGGCCAGGGAGATGCGCTGCGCATTGAAGGTGTTGGTCTCGATGAGGTCGGCGCCGGCCTCGAGGTACTCACGGTGCAGTCCGGTGATCAGCTCCGGCTGGGTGAGCGCGAGGAGGTCGTTGTTGCCCTTGACGTCGCTCGGCCAGTCGGCGAAGCGCTCCCCGCGGAAGTCCTCCTCGGACAGCCCTTGCCGCTGGATCATCGTTCCCATGCCGCCATCCATGATCATGATCTGCTGGCGCAGGGTCTGCTCCAGGGTGGCGGTGGCATCTGGACGAAGGGCGGTGTCGGTCACCAAGGCATCCTGTCATCGGGGGTGGGGACTCCCATTATCGGCATCCGGCGGGCTCGCCTAGGGTCGGGTCCATGGCCGAACCCCCCGAGCAGCCCCCGCGGGGCATCCGTCTGGCCACGATCGGCTCGGTCCCGGTCTATCTCGGGTGGTCCTGGCTCCTGCTCGGCGCGATCATCATCGTCATCATCGGGCCCGGGACCGCGGCCCGCTTCGGCCCGGTGACGGGGTACGGGATCGCGGCCGCCTATGCCGTGGCCCTCCTGCTCAGCGTCCTCGCCCACGAGGCGGCCCATGCGGTCGCCGCCCGGGCCTTCGGCCACCGGGTGCACCGCGTCGTGGCGGACCTGTGGGGTGGGCACACGGCCTTCGACGCCACCCACGGCACCGCGTGGACGGCGGCCGCGATCGCCGTGGTGGGCCCGCTGAGCAACGGGCTCATCGCCCTGCTCGCCTTCGGCGGGGCAGTGGTGTCCGGCTCGGTCGTCGTCGTGACGCTCCTGAGCGGCATCGCCTTCGTCAACGGCGCCCTGGCCGCCTTCAACCTCCTGCCCGGTCTGCCCCTCGACGGTGGCCAGGTCGTGGAGTCGCTCGTGTGGGCCGCCACGGGTGACCAGTCCCGCGCCCGGATCGTCGCCGGCTGGGCCGGCCGGGTCCTCGTCGTGCTCATCGTCGTCGCGATCATCGGGCTGCCCCTCGTGCGCGGCTCCTCGCCGCAGCTGACGACGACGCTGTGGACGGCACTCATCGGCGCGTTCCTCTGGTCGGGGGCCACCTCCGCCATCAGCCAGGGCCGGGCCCTGGGCACGCTCCGCGGCCTGGACGTCGCCGCGGTGCTCGAGCCGGCCGCCGCCATCGCGGACGACCGCCCGCTGTCCGAGCTGGTCTCGCTTCGCGCCCTCCCGGTGGTCGTCGACGCGAGCGGCACTCCCGTCGGGCTCATCGACCACGACGCCCTGCGCACGGTGCCTCCGGAGGTGGTCGATCGGACCCCGGTCTCCGCGGTGACCACCCCCGCGCCGCAGGGGTGGAGCACCGAGCTGCGTCGCGGGCACGAGGCGATGGATCTCGTGACCGCCTTCCAGGAGTCGCGCTCGAGCATCGTCGCCGTGACCGAGGGCGGGGTGCTGCGCGGGGTCGCCCGGGCCCAGCGGGTCAACGCGGCCCTTGCGCGGAACTAGACTCGCCGACCATGAGTGCCACCGGATCCGCCTACCGCCGAGGACCGTTCCGCGAAGGGGACCGGGTACAGCTGACCGACCCCAAGGGGCGCAAGCACACGATCACGCTGACCCCGGGCAAGCAGTTCCACACCCACCGGGGCTACGTGGAGCACGACGACCTCATCGGTGAGCCGGACGGCTCGACGGTGACCAACACGGCGGGCGCCGAGTACCTCGTGCTGCGTCCGCTGCTGTCCGACTACGTCATGTCGATGCCCCGCGGCGCCGCCGTGATCTATCCCAAGGACGCCGGCCAGATCGTGGCCATGGCCGACATGTTCCCCGGAGCGAGTGTCGTCGAGGCCGGCGTCGGGTCCGGCGCCCTGTCGATGTCCCTGCTGCGCGCGGTCGGCGACACCGGTCGGGTGCACTCCTTCGAGCGTCGTGAGGACTTCGCCGACATCGCGCAGGCCAACGCGCGCGCCTTCTTCGGCGAGGACCACCCGGCGTGGACCGTCACGGTGGGCGACCTCGTCGAGTCGCTGCCCGAGGCCGTCGAGCCCGGCAGTGTCGACCGCGTCATCCTCGACATGCTCGCCCCGTGGGAGTGCCTCGAGGTCGTCGCCGACGCGCTGGCCCCCGGTGGGGTGCTCATCTGCTATGTCGCCACGGCCACCCAGCTGAGCAAGGTCGCCGAGGCCATGCGCGACCACGGGACCTTCACCGAGCCGGACGCCTGGGAGTCGATGGTGCGCGGCTGGCACCTCGAGGGCCTGGCCGTCCGGCCGCAGCACCGCATGCACGGGCACACCGGATTCCTCATCAGCACCCGTCGCCTCGCTCCGGGGGTGACCCCGCCGGTGCGCAAGCGCCGGCCCGGCCGGGGCTATGCCGCCCAGGAGGAGGCCGCCACGGACACCGTGTCGGCCACCGACACCGGACCGGCCACGGAGGCCGAGCCGCTCCCCGGCGAGGACGACGCCGAGTGGACGCCGGAGGCCATCGGTGAGCGCGTCTCCTCGCAGAAGCGGGTGCGCAAGCTCGCTCGCAGAGTGGTCCCCCCTTCGCCGCGGTGACCGTCCGGGAGAGACTGGTGACGAGACCGCCCCACCCGGCGGGAAGGGAGCAGAGCCGATGACCACGGAACCGACACCGACCGATCTGCGTGAGCTGCAGGCGCAGCTTGCCCGGGAGAAGTCGCAGGCCACGACCATCGCCTCCCAGAACGAGCGCCTCGTGCGCACGCTCAAGGACGCCCGCCAGCAGATCGTCACGCTGCGGGAGGAGATCGAGCGGCTCGCCCAGCCTCCGGCCTCCTATGCCGTGATCGTCGATGTCCACGCCGAGGACGGCGCGGCCGACGTGCTGAGCGGCGGCCGCAAGATGCACGTCGCCGTCAGCCCGGCGGTGCAGACCGAGGAGCTGGCCATCGGGCGCGAGGTCCGCCTCAACGAGGCGATGAATGTCGTCTCCGTGCACGGCGAGGAGGTGGCGGGCGAGGTCGTCGTCGTCAAGGAGGTCCTCGACGCGGACCGGCTGCTCGTGGTGATGCGTCAGGACGAGGAGCGCGTCGTGCGCCGCGGCTCACGGGTCACCGACACGCAGGTGCGGGTCGGCGATGCCGTCCTCATCGACCAGCGCAGCAACATCGCCGTCGAGCGCATCCCGCGGGCCGAGGTCGCCGACCTCGTCCTCGAGGAGGTGCCCGACCTCGGGTACGACGACATCGGGGGGCTGAGCGAGCAGATCGAGGCGATCCGCGACAGCGTCGAGCTGCCCTACCTCCATGCCGACCTCTACGAGCGCCACCAGCTCAAGGCGCCGAAGGGGGTCCTCCTCTACGGCCCGCCCGGCAACGGCAAGACGATGATCGCCAAGGCCGTCGCTTCGTCGCTGGCGCGCAAGGTCGCCGAGCGCACCGGCCAGGAGAGCGCCACGGCCTACTTCCTCAACATCAAGGGCCCCGAGCTGCTCGACAAGTACGTCGGCGAGACCGAGCGGCACATCCGGCTGATCTTCCACCGCGCCCGGGAGAAATCGAGCGACGGGACCCCCGTGGTCGTCTTCTTCGACGAGATGGACAGCCTCTTCCGCACGCGTGGCTCGGGCGTCTCCTCGGACGTGGAGACGACGATCGTGCCGCAGCTGCTCGCCGAGATCGACGGCGTC
>JBQGNO010000105.1:0-10450 GCA_052087725.1 Janibacter sp.
GGTCGGTCTCGGTGGCGGTCGAACCCTCCGTGACCACGACGAGGGCCTTGATCGTCTCGCCCCACGTCTCGTGGGGGACGCCGATGACGGCGACCTCGGTGACATCCGGGTGGGAGAAGAGGGCATCCTCGACCTCGATCGACGAGACGTTCTCACCGCCGGTGATGATCACGTCCTTCTTGCGGTCGCTGATCACGACGTACCCCTCGTCGTCGATGACACCGCCGTCGCCGGTGTGGAACCAGCCGCCCTCGAAGGTGCGCTCGGTCTCCTCGGGCAGCTGCCAGTAGCCCTCCATGATGACGTTGCTGCGCGCGAGGACCTCACCGGTCAGCTCATCGACCTTCATCTCGCAGCCCAGCGCCGGTGCGCCGGCGCGCACGAGCTTGGCGGCGCGCTCCTCGGGCGTGAAGTCGTCCCACTCGGCGCGGGTGGTGTTGACCGTCAGCAGCGGCGAGGTCTCGGTGAGGCCGTAGATCTGCTGGAACTCCCAGCCCAGCTCCCGCTCGACACGGGCGACGGTCTGGGTGGGCGGCGGGGCGCCGGCGACGATGATCCGGACCCGGTCGCGGCCGGGGATCTCGCCCTCCCACTCCTTGGCGGCGTCGAGGACCGCGTTGACGACCGCCGGGGCGGCGCACATGACGGTCACGCCGTGCTTCTCCACGCGGCGCAGGATCTCGGCGCCGTCGATCTTGCGGATGACGACGTGCTGGGCGCCGACACCCGTCATGGCGAAGGGCATGCCCCAGCCGTTGGCGTGGAACATCGGCAGGGTGTGCAGGTAGACGTCCCGGTCGCCGATGCCGGCGTGCAGGCCGAAGGTCACCGCATTGGTCCAGATGTTGCGGTGGGTGATCTGCACGCCCTTGGGCCGGGCGGTGGTGCCGGAGGTGTAGTTGATCGTCGCGGGGGCGTTCTCGTCCGGCTCCCAGGCCTTCGGCTCGGCGGTCGCCGGATCGATCCCGCCGAAGAGGTGCTCGTCCTCGCCGAGGACGAAGGTGTGCTCGGCCGAGACCTCGTCGATGAGGGAGGTCAGCTCGGGGTCGATGTAGAGCACGCGCGCGCCGCTGTGCTCGACGATGAACTTCACCTCCTCGGGGGCGAGGCGAAAGTTCACCGGCACGAGCACCCGGCCGGAGCCGGAGACACCGAAGAAGCTCGTGAGCAGGCGGGCGGAGTTGTGCGAGACGACCGCGACCCGGTCGCCGACCTCGATCCCGAGGGAGTCCAGGTGTGCCGCCTGGGCTCGGGCGAGCTCGCGCATCCGGGCATAGGTCACGCCCTCCAGCGCCGGAGCGGGCTGGTTCGGCTCGTCGACGACGGCCGTGCGCTGGCCGTAGACGTCCGCGGCGCGGTCGAGGAAGTGGTTGACGGACATGGGGACGAACATCCCGGGCCCTCCCGTGGGTTGCGACATCAGTGTCAGAGGTGACGCTAATCCCCCTTCGTCCGGAGGGACAGAGCGGTCCGGCCCGTGGCGCGCCGAACGGCTGGTCGGGGTCGACGGGCGGGCGCTCGGCTGTCGGACGGGAGCTCTAGACTCGGCTCGATGTCCGAGTCGCTGCCCCGTTCCGAGAACTTCGTCCACCTGCACAACCACACCGAGTACTCCATGCTCGATGGGGCTGCGCGGATCACGGACATGTTCGCCACGGCCCAGGAGATGGGCATGCCGGCGATCGCGATGACCGACCACGGCTACCTCTTCGGGGCGCACGAGTTCTGGAAGGCGGCACAGTCCTACGACGTCAAGCCGATCATCGGGCTCGAGGCCTACGTGGCGCCCGGCCACACGAGCCGCAAGGACAAGACTCGGGTCAAGTGGGGTGATGAGCGCACCCGTAAGGGGGACGACGTCTCCGGCGGTGGCGCGTACACGCACATGACGCTCCTGGCGCGCAACAACACCGGGATGCACAACCTCTTCCGCATGGACTCGATGGGCTCGCTGGACTCGGTCTACGCGAAGTGGCCGCGGCTGGACCGGGAGCTGCTCTCCCAGTACGGCGAGGGGCTCATCGCGACGACGGGGTGCCCGTCGGGGGAGATCCAGACGCGGCTGCGCCTGGGGCAGTACGACAAGGCGATCGAGGCGGCGTCGGAGTTCCGGGACATCTTCGGCAAGGAGAACTACTTCCTCGAGCTGATGGATCACGGCAACGAGATCGAGCGCCGGGTGCGCGAGGACCTGATGCGCCTGGCCAAGGACCTTCAGCTGCCGCTCCTGGCGACCAATGACCTGCACTACGTCAAGCAGGAGGACAACATCGCGCAGGACGCGCTGTTGTGCATCAACTCCGGCTCGACGCTGCTCGACCCCAACCGCTTCTCCTTCTCCGGTGACGGCTACTACCTGAAGTCCCCGGCGGAGATGCGTCGCCTCTGGCGGGAGCTGCCCGAGGCCTGCGACAACACGCTGCTCGTGGCCGACATGTGCGAGGTCTCGTTCGAGGAGGGCGAAGGGCGGTACATGCCGCGCTTCGACGTGCCGGCGGGGGAGAACGAGCAGTCGTGGTTCGTCAAGGAGACCCAGACCGGGCTCCAGCGACGCTTCCCGGACGGCATCCCGGAGTACGCGCAGAAGCAGGCCGACTACGAGATCGACGTCATCGTCGGCAAGGGCTACCCCGGCTACTTCCTCGTCGTCGCCGACTTCATCAACTGGGCGAAGAACAACGGCATCCGCGTCGGGCCGGGGCGTGGCTCCGGTGCTGGCTCGATGTGCGCCTACGCGATGGGCATCACCGATCTCGACCCGGTCCCGCACGGCCTGATCTTCGAGCGCTTCCTCAACCCCGAGCGCAAGTCGATGCCCGACTTCGACGTCGACTTCGACGAGCGCCGCCGCGCGGAGGTCATCAAGTACGTCTCCGACAAGTACGGCGACGAGCGCGTGGCGATGATCGCCACCTACGGCACGATCAAGGCCAAGCAGGCCGTCAAGGACGCCGCCCGCGTGATGGGGCATCCCTTCTCGGTCGGCGAGCAGCTGACCAAGGCGATGCCCGCCGACCAGATGGGCAAGGGCGTCCCGCTGAACAAGATGTACGACCCGGAGCACGACCGGTACGCCGAGGGGCAGGAGTTCCGCCAGCTCGTCGAGACGGAGAAGCACTTCGGGGAGATCGTCGAGACGGCCAAGGGCCTCGAGGGGCTGAAGCGCCAGTGGGGCGTGCACGCCGCCGGCGTGATCATGTCGAGCGAGCCGCTCATCGACGTCATCCCGATCATGCGCCGGCTGCAGGACGGCCAGGTCCTCACCCAGTTCGACTACCCGACGTGCGAGACGCTCGGGCTGGTCAAGATGGACTTCCTCGGCCTGCGCAACCTGACGATCCTCGACGACGCCCTGATCAACATCAAGAGCAACCGCAACGAGGAGATCGACCTCGATGCGCTGAGCAAGGACATGACCGACCAGGCGACCTACCGCCTCCTCGGTCGCGGTGACACCCTCGGCGTCTTCCAGCTCGACGGCGGCGGCATGCGCACGCTCCTGCGGCTGATGCAGCCGGACAACTTCGAGGACATCTCCGCCGCCCTCGCGCTCTACCGGCCCGGCCCGATGGGCGTCAACGCGCACACCAACTTCGCCCTGCGCAAGAACGGCCGACAAGAGGTCGTCCCGCTCGACCCGGAGCTGAAGGGCAAGCTCCAGCCACAGATGGTCGAGGCGCTCGAGCCGATCCTCGGCACGACACATGGTCTGTGCATCTACCAGGAGCAGGTGATGGAGATCGCGCAGAAGCTCGCGGGGTACTCCCTGGGCAATGCCGACCTGCTCCGCCGCGCCATGGGCAAGAAGAAGAAGGAGGTCCTCGACGCCGAGTACGTCCCCTTCTCCGAGGGGATGAAGTCGCAGGGCTACAACGAGGAGTCCATCGCCGCCCTGTGGGGCGTGCTCGTCCCCTTCTCCGACTACGCCTTCAACAAGGCGCACACCGCCGCCTACGGTCTCGTCTCCTACTGGACGGCCTACCTCAAGGCCAACTACCCGGCCGAGTACATGGCCGCGCTGCTGACCTCCGTCGGCGACGACAAGGACAAGTCGGCGCTCTACCTCAACGAGTGCCGCCGCATGGGCATCAAGGTGCTGCCGCCCTCGGTCAACGAGTCCGAGGGACCCTTCGCCGCCGTCGGTGAGGACATCCGCTTCGGCATGCAGGCCATCCGCAATGTCGGACGCAATGTCGTCGACGCGATCATCGCCGCCCGCGACGAGAAGGGGGCCTTCACCTCCTTCGACGACTTCCTCGCGAAGTGCCCGGTCGTCGTGTGCAACAAGCGCACCATCGAGTCGCTGATCATGGCCGGGGCCTTCGACGACCTCGGTCACCCGCGCCAGGGGCTGGTCATGGTCCACGAGGAGTACGTCGAGGCCTTCGTCGGGGTCAAGCGCCAGGAGGCCGTCGGCCAGGACTCGCTGTGGGACATGTTCGGCGGTGGCGATGACGACGCCGCGCAGAGCCCCGGGGGCATCGAGGGCATGGGCCTGCGGGCGGTCCCCGACATCGAGTGGGACAAGCAGGCGAAGCTGTCGAATGAGCGCGAGATGCTCGGGCTCTACGTCTCCGACCACCCGCTCTTCGGCGTCGAGCACGTGCTGCAGCGGGCGGCGGACACGTCCATCGCGACCCTGACCCAGTCCGACAACGGCGTGAAGGAGAGGAGCACCGTCACCATCGCCGGGCTCGTCACCGGGCTGAGCGTCAAGCGGACCAAGAAGGGCGACCTCTGGGCCATCGCGACCGTCGAGGACCTCGAGGGCGCGATCGAGTGCCTCTTCTTCCCAAAGACCTACCTCACGGTCCAGACGATGCTCACCCAGGACATCGTCGCCGTCGTGCGCGGCCGGGTGAACGCCCGCGACGACTCGGTCTCGATCTACGCCGAGGACCTGACGATCCCCGAGCTCACCGACGGCCCGCGCGGTCCGGTCCTGCTCACCCTCGACTACGCCCGGGCGACGACCGGACGCATCGAGGAGGTCAAGCAGGTGCTCGCCCAGCACCCCGGCAGCACCGACGTGCAGATCAAGCTCGTCCAGCCCGGACGCTCGGTGACGATGTCCGTGGACGCGAGCTATCGGGTGGAGACGAGCGAGGCGCTGATCGGCGACCTCAAGGTGATCCTCGGAGCGAGAGCGGTGTCAGCATGAGCAACGACGAGATGACGGGCCCTGTGCCCACCCCACCGGTCGCGCCGCAGCGGCCGACCACCCGCAGCCACCACGGGGACGACGTCGTCGACCCCTACGCCTGGATGTGGGACCCCGAGGACCCGCAGGTCACGGCCCACCTCGAAGCGGAGAACACCTACGCCGAGGCGAGCACCGCGCACCTGGCGCCGCTCCGGCAGCGGCTCTTCGACGAGATCAAGGAGCGCACCCTCGAGACGGACCTCTCCGTCCCGGTCGCCTCCGGGGACTGGTGGTACTACGCCCGCACGGTCGAGGGGCAGCAGTACGCCATCCACTGCCGCGCGCCCCTCACCGATGCGACCGCGGTGCCCGAGCTCGACCCGACCCGGCCACTGCCGGGCGAGGTCGTCCTCCTCGACGGCAATGCGCTGGCGCAGGGGCACGAGTTCTTCTCCCTCGGTGGGCTCGAGGTCAGCGCCGACCACACCCGTCTGGCCTACGCCATCGATGTCACCGGTGACGAGCGCTTCGACGTGCGCGTCATCGACCTCGCCTCCGGCGACGTCCTCGACGAGGCGATCACCGGCGCGGGGTACGGTCTGGCCTTCTCCCGCGACGGCGGGCACCTCTTCCACATCGCCGTCGACGACGCTTGGCGTCCCCACGAGGTGTGGCGCCACGAGGTCGGCACCCCCCGCGACGCGGATGTCCTCGTCCACCGCGAGGACGACGAACGCTTCTGGATGGGGCTGGGCCTCAGCCGCGACGAGCGGTGGATCGTCCTCGGTCTCGGCAGCAAGACCAGCTCCGAGATGCACCTCATCGACGCCGATGACCCCACGGCACCGGCACACTGCGTGGCACCCCGGCGCGAGGGCGTCGAGTACGACATCGAGCCCGCCGACGACCACCTGCTCATCGTCCACAACGAGCGCCAGCCCGAGGGCGACCTCGCGTGGGCACCCCTCGATGCCACCGGCCCCGAGCAGTGGCAGCCGCTGCTGGAGCGGGCCGAGGGCGAGCGCTTCCTCGGGGTCGACTCCTTCGACGACTTCGCGGTCCTCTCCCTTCGTGCCGATGGGCTGCCGGCGCTGCGGATCCTGCCGCGGACGAACCGCTCCACCCCCTTCGCCGCCTCCGACTACGGGGACCCGGTCGCCGTCTCCTTCGCCGACGAGCTGCACTCGGTGGCGCTCGGGCCGGTCGCCGAGCCCGGGGCCGACCGCATCCGGGTCATCCACGAGTCCTGGGTCAGCCCGCGCTCCGTCCTCGACATCGTCGTCGCGACCGGCGAGCGCATCGTCCTGAAGCGCCAGCCGGTCCTCGGGGGCGTGGACCTCGACGACTACGAGCAGCAGCGCACGTGGGCCACCGCTCCGGACGGCACGCAGGTGCCCGTCTCGCTGGTGATGCGGCGCGGCGTCGAGCCGGACGGGACCAACCCGGGCCTGCTCTACGGCTACGGCAGCTACGAGATGAGCTTCGACCCGTACTTCTCCATCGCTCGGCTCTCCCTGCTCGACCGCGGGCTCGTCTACGCGGTGGCGCACGTGCGCGGGGGCGGTGAGCTCGGTCGCCACTGGTACGACGACGGCAAGATGCTCGCCAAGCGCAACACCTTCACCGACTTCGTCGCGGCCGCGGAGCACCTCCACGAGTCCGGCTGGGTGGCCCGTGACCGGCTGGCTGCCGAAGGGGGGTCCGCCGGCGGTCTGCTCGTCGGTGCCGCGACCAACCTCGCCCCCGAGCGCTTCGCCGCGGTGCTCGCGGCGGTGCCCTTCGTCGACACCCTGACGACGATCCTGCGCCCGGAGCTGCCGCTCACGGTCGGGGAGTGGGAGGAGTGGGGCAACCCGCTCGCCGACCCCGAGGTCTATGCCTACATGCGCAGCTACAGCCCGTACGAGAACATCGCGGCCGTGGAGTACCCCGCGATCCTCGCGACGACCTCGCTGCACGACACCCGGGTGTACTTCACCGAACCGGCGAAGTGGACCGCGCGACTGCGTGAGATCACGCAGCACTCGCCGGAACGCCCGATCCTGCTGCGCACCGAGATGAGCGCCGGGCACGGCGGACGCTCGGGACGCTACGACGCCTGGGAGCAGGCGGCGTGGGAGTGGGCCTGGCTGCTCGACCGGGTCGGTGCGGCGACCCGGCTCACCTGAGGACGGCGCTCACGCGCCTGCGTCCGCGTCGTACCGCTCCCGCAGGGCGGCCTTGGCGATCTTGCCCGAGGGCGTCGTCGGCAGCTCGTCGAGCACGACGACCTGTCGAGGGACCTTGTAGTCCGCGAGCTGCCCCCGACACAGGTCGCGCAGCTCGTCCTCGGACACGTCGTGGTCGGGGCGCAGGACGACGTAGTAGCACCCCACCTCGCCGAGGACGGGGTCCGGGACTCCGATCCCGGCGGCCATGGTCACCGCCGGGTGCGAGGTCAGGAGGTGCTCCACCTCGACCGGGTAGACGTTGTACCCGCCTTGGACGAGCATCTCCTTGCTGCGCCCGTGCATGAGCACTCGACCGTCGTCCTCCTGGGTGACCATGTCGCCGGTCCGTAACCAGCCTCCGGGGAGGAAGGCCGCGGCCGACTCCGCTGGCTGCTCCCAGTACCCGGCGGCGATGCTCTCGCCCCGCAGCTCGAGCTCGCCCTGCTGCCCGGTCGGGAGGGGCTCCCCGTCCGGGCCGACCACGCGGGACTCCACGCCCGGCAGCGCGGTACCGAGGCTGTGGGCCACCTGGTCCAGGGTGTCGCCGGGTGGCGAGATGATGGCCGCCCCCGAGGACTCGGAGAGGCCGTAGAGGTTGGCCAGCCGCGCGCCGGGAAAGCTCGCCTGCACCTGCTCGGCCAGCGTTGGGTCGAGGGTGGACCCACCGACCACGACGCTGCGCACGGAGCTGGTGTCCGTCTGCGCGAAGGTCGGGTGCGCGAGCATCAGCGACCACATGGTCGGCACTCCTGCGAAGAGACTCACGCGGTGGCGTCCGATGTCGGCCAGCGTGCCGGCGGGAGAGAAGGCCTGTGGCAGCACGAGCGTCGCCCCCTGCGCCAGCGCGGAGGTGACGCTGCAGGTGATCCCGCCGACGTGGTTGAGCGGCATGACGCACAGGTAGACGTCATCGGGCGTGGTACCCAGCCGCTCGATCTGACCTCGGGCGGAGGCGACCATGCTCCGGTGGGTGAGGACCGCCCCCTTCGGACGTCCGGTCGTCCCCGAGGTGTAGAGGATCACCGCCGGGTCGTCCGGGCGCACCATGCTCTCGTGGCGGGCGAGCTCATCGTCGTCCGGCTCGGCACGGAGCGAGTCGAAGCCGGTGTCGCTGCCGTCGAGGAGGACGACCTCCTCGACGGCGGGGATCTGCGGACGGAAACCGGAGTAGAACGAAGCCAGATCGAAGCCGTCGGCGGCGGGTGAGGTCACGACCATCCGCGCGCCGGACTGGGTGAGCATGTACCCGAGCTCGGCCTCGCGGTAGCGGACGTTGAGGGTGACGACGATGGCGCCGATCCGCGTCGCAGCGAAGAAGAGCTCGAGCCACTCCACGCAATTCGGCGCAGCCACGGCGATCCGATCACCGTGGCCGATACCCCGTCGCAGCAGACCCGACGCGATCCGGCGGCTGCTCTGCTCGAGCTCGGTGAAAGTCACCGCCACAGCCGCGCCCGCTGCCGAGGTGGCGTGGAGGAATACCGTGCTGGGGGATCGCTCCGCGGCAGCGCGCAGCAGGGCGGGGTGGGTCTCGACGGTGCTCATGGTGGCTCCTCCACGGGGATCGGGACGGTGTCGACACAGGTCAGGGCGTGGGCGGCTGCGACCTCCCCAGCTCGCCGGCGAGCGTGGCCGACCAGGTCCGCACGATGCGGCGTCGGCGCTTCGAGTCGTCCGAGAGCAGGTCGGCCAGGGCGAGTCCGCGGGCGAGGTCGAGGGTCGCCTGGATGAGGGTGCGCACGTGCGGGTCGGAGTCGTCCACCCCGAGCTGGGCCACCGCTTGCTCGTGGACGGACCGGGCGAAGCGTCGCTCCAGTGGCGCGATGAGCGTGCGGACCTGCTCGTCGGCGGCGGCCGCCGTCCACGCGTGCAGCGCCGCCCGGAAGAGGTCGCCGGTGTAGACCTCGACGAGGGTGCTCACCACCCGGTGCACGTGCGCACCCTCGTCGACGGAGTCGTCTGTGGACGCGGCGGCGTCATCGAGCGGCACACCCAGACGTTCCACGACGGCCCGCCGCTCCTCGAACATGTACTCCAGCGCCGCCACGACGAGCGCCTCACGGGTGGGGAAGTGATGCTGGAGAGCGCCCCGGCTGATGCCGGCCTCGCTGGCGATGACCGAGACGGTCGACGCCGCCCAGCCACGCTCGGCGAGGCAGCGCACGGTCGTCTCGAGCAGTCGCTGCCGGGTCAGGCGGCTGCGGTCCTGCTTCGGCTGCGATGTCGTCCGGGCGGTGCTCATGTCGCCCAGTGCGGCGGTCGGCGCTCGAGGAAGGCGCTCATGCCCTCGCGGGCCTCCTCGCTGGCGAAGAGCCGCGCGGACTGGTCGGCGACCCGGTCGCGCTGGGCGTCGAGCCGGGCGAGCAGCTCGTGGGTCAGCAGCTCCTTGGTCTCGCGCAGCCCCTGCGGCGAGCAGCGGGCGAAGTCGGTGGTGATCCGCTCCACGGCGGCATCCAGCTCCGCAGCGTCACCGACCGCCTCGGTGGCCAGCCCGATGCGGGCGGCCTCGGCCGCGTCGAAGGTCTCGCCGGTGAGGAAGTAGCGCGAAGCGGCCCGGGGGTCGGTCCGGGGGAGGAGGGCCAACGAGATCACCGATGCCGCCAGCCCCAGTCGTGACTCGGTGAGCGCGAAGCTCGTCGAGACGCCGGCCACGACGAGGTCGCAGGCGGCGACGAGACCCATGCCGCCGGCCCGCACGTGCCCGTCGATGCGCCCGATGACCGGCTTGGGGCAGGCGATGATTGCTCGGAGCAGGTCGATGAGCTGGTCCGCGCGACCGCGGGCGGGGTCGCCGACGGAGGCGTCGGAGGCCTCGGACAGGTCGGCCCCGGCGCAGAAGGTACCGCCGGTGTGGGTGAGCACGATGCAGCGCACGGACTGATCGGCCTCCGCGGCGGTCAGGGCCGCATGGAGCTCGGTGACGAGCTGGTCGGAGAGGGCATTGCGGTTGTGCGGCGAGTCCAGCGTGATCGTCGCGACGCCCAGGCTGGAGGTGCTCCGCACCCGGGGACCGGTCGGTGGCTGACTCATGTGTCGCTCCCTTCGTCGGTGGGGTCGGTCTCGGTGTCGACCACGGCGAGCACGGCGCCCTGCTCCA
>JBQGNO010000106.1:0-10290 GCA_052087725.1 Janibacter sp.
GGCTCACCGTTGGCGAAGTATTCACGCTCACTCAACTCGAGTTCATCCGCGAGCTGCTGCTCCATCTCGGCCCGCTCGCTCTCGTCGACCTCGGCCAGGCGACGGCGGTGCAGGATGCGGATCGCCGCGACGGATCCCATGACGGCGACGTGCGCGTCCGGCCAGGCGAAGACCTTCGTCGCCCCGAGGGAGCGGGAGTTCATCGCGATGTAGGCGCCGCCGTAGGTCTTGCGCGTCACCACGGTCACGCGGGGCACGACCGCCTCCGCGAAGGCGTGGAGGAGCTTCGCCCCCCTTCGCACGACGCCGTCCCACTCCTGGCCGACGCCGGGCAGGTAGCCGGGGACGTCGACGAGCACGACGAGCGGGACACCGAAGGCATCGCACATCCGCACGAAGCGAGCGGCCTTCTCCGCCGACGAGGAGTCGAGGCAGCCACCGAGGCGCATCGGGTTGTTGGCGACCACGCCGACGGTGCGGCCACCGAGGCGACCGAGGGTGGTGACGATGTTGGGCGCCCACCGGGCGTGCAGCTCCTGCGAGGGCCCCTCGTCGAGGAGCTCCGTGATGAGCGGGTGCACGTCGTAGGCCCGCTTGCTCGACTCCGGCAGGGCCTGGGCCAGGTCGGTGTCGGTGACGCCGGAGACGTCGAATCCGCCCTGGTCGGCCAGCAGCCGGCACAGGGTCCCGGCGCGGGTGAAGGCATCGTCGATGGACTCGGCGAGCACGTGGACGACGCCGGAGCGGCGGCCGTGCGGCTCCGGACCACCGAGGCGAAGGGCGTCGACGTCCTCACCCGTGACCGACCGGACGACGTCCGGGCCGGTGACGAAGATGCGCCCCTCCGGGGCGAGGATGACGATGTCGGTGAGGGCGGGGCCGTAGGCGGCGCCACCGGCGGCGGCACCGATGACCACGGAGATCTGGGGGACCGTGCCCGAGGCCCGGGTCATGATCGCGAAGACCTCGCCGACTGCGTGGAGCGAGACGACGCCCTCGGGCAGGCGTGCGCCCCCGGAGTGCCACAGCCCGACGACCGGGACCTTGTCGGCCAGCGCGCGCTCGTAGGCGGCGACGACGACCTTGCAGCCGGCGACGCCCATCGCGCCACCCATGATCGTCGCGTCCGAGGCGAAGGCGACGGTGGCCTGCCCGTCGACCGTTCCGACGCCGGCGAGCATGCCGGAGTCGTCGTCCTGCGTGATCAGCTCGAGGCTGCCCTCGTCGAAGAAGGCCGCCAGACGGTGGTTCGGGTTACGGGGGTCCTCCTCGCGAGGGACCTTGGTCCGGGTGGCGACCGCGGCCGATGCGGCGTTGGGCTGGCGGGTCATCAGTAGCTCCCGAAGGCCAGGGCGACGTTGTGCCCGCCGAAGCCGAAGGAGTTGTCGAGGACGAGCAGGTCGCCCTCCGGGGCGAGGTCGCGCGGTGTGTCGCGGACGATGTCGAGGTCGACCTCCGGGTCGAGGTTCTCGATGTTGATCGTCGGCGGGGCGACCCGGTCACGGACCGCCTGCGCGGAGAAGATCGCCTCGAGGGCGCCCGCGGCGCCCAGGAGGTGGCCGGTCATCGACTTCGTCCCGCTGACGGCCATCTGGTCGGCAGCGGATCCGAAGGCACGACGGACGGCGGCGACCTCGGCGACGTCACCGACGGGGGTCGAGGTCGCATGCGCGTTGATGTGCGTCAGGTCCGTGGGCTCGGCGTCGGCGTCACGGACGGCGTCGGCCATGGCGCGGGAGGCGCCGGCGCCCTCGGGCTCGGGAGCGGCGATGTGGTGCGAGTCGGCACTGACGCCGAACCCGGCGAGGGTGCAGATGATGTTCGCCCCCCGGGCCTTGGCGTGCTCCTCCGACTCGAGGATGAGGATCGCGCCACCCTCGCCGAGGAGGAAGCCGTCGCGCTCGGTGTCGTACGGACGCGAGGCGGTCTCCGGGGAGTCGTTGCGGGTCGACAGCGCCTGCATCGCGGCGAAGCCGGCGATGGGCAGCGGGTGGATCGAGGCCTCGGAGCCACCGGCGATGACGACATCGGCCAGGCCCTCACGGATGAGGTGCGCGCCGTAGCCGATCGACTCGGCGCCGGAGGAGCACGCGGAGACGAGGGTGTGGGCGCCGGCGCGGGCCCCGAACTCCAGGGAGACGGTCCCGGCGGCGCTGTTGGGCATGAGCATGGGGATCGACAAGGGATAGACCCGGCGTGGGCCCTTGGTGCGCAGGGCCTCCCACGCGGTGAGGAGGGTCTGCACGCCACCGATACCGGTGCCGACCGCGCTGGCGAGCCGCTCGGGCTCGACCTCGGGGGCGCCGGCATTGGCCCACGCCTCACGGGCGGCGACGAGCGCGTACTGGGCGAAGGGGTCGAGCCGCTTGGTCTCGACCTTCTTCAGCACCTCGGACACGGGGTTGGTCAGCTGCGCGGCGAAGGTCACCGGGAGCTCGTACTCCTCGACCCAGCCCGCATCGAGGGGCGAGACGCCGGAGCGTCCGGCGAGGGCCGCCTGCCAGGTCTCCTCGGCGGTTCCGCCGAGCGGGGTCGTGGCGCCGAGGCCGGTGACGACGACGGTGGGCCGGGGGGAGGTCATGGAAGCTCCTGTCGGGACGGGGCGGTGGGGCGAGAGCGGTGGGTGGTGTTCCCCCCTTCGTCTGGGGCGAAGGGGGGAACCGCGCCGGTCTCAGGCGGCCTGGTTGGCCTGGATGTAGTTGACGGCGTCGCCGACGGTCTTGAGGTTCTTGACCTCCTCGTCGGGGATCTTCGCCCCGAACTTCTCCTCGGCGGTGACGGCGATGGTCATCATCGACAGCGAGTCGACGTCGAGGTCGTCGGTGAAGGTCTTGTCCGTGGTCACCTCGGCGGCGTCGATGCCCGTCTCCTCCGAGACGATGTCGGCGAGGCCGGCGAGGATGTCCTGGTCGCTGTGGGCCATGTCGGTTCTCCTTGTGTCGGGTGTTGCGTGGATTAGGTGGGTGGTCCGAGAACCCGTCGGACCGACGGGTGAATTCAGGGGAGGGTCACGACCTGTGCGGCCCAGACGAGCCCCGCGCCGAAGCCGATGAGCAGGGCCAGACCGCCCGAGGCGACCTCGCCCTCGCGCAGCATCCGGTCCATGGCCAGGGGCACGGACGCACCCGAGGTGTTTGCCGTCGTGCGGATGTCGCGGGCGATGGGCACGTCCTTCGGCAGACCGAGCTCCTTGGCCATCTGGTCGATGATGCGCACATTGGCCTGGTGGGGGATGAAGGCGTCGAGGTCCGCCGCCGTGACGCCGGCGGCATCGAGGGCGCGCTGGGCCTCCTTGGCCATCGACCACACGGCCCAGCGGAAGACGCTGGGTCCCTCCATGACGATCGCCGGCCAGGGCAGGTCGCGGTCCTCGGCCAGCTCCATCCATGAGCTGCGCGAGGTGATGAGCGACTTCTTGTCGCCGTCGCTGCCCCACACCGTCGGGCCGATGCCGGGGGTCTCGCTGCGCGAGACGATGGCAGCGCCGGCGCCGTCACCGAAGATGAAGGCCGAGCCGCGGTCCTGCGGGTCGGTGAAGTCGAGCATCTTCTCCACGCCGACGACGAGCACGTGCTCGGCGGTGCCGGCGCGGATCTGGTCGTTGGCGACGGAGAGCGCGTGGCAGAACCCGGCACACGCGGCCGAGAGGTCGAAGGCCGCGGCCTTCGAGTCGAAGCGGGCGGCGAGCTCCGGTGCGGCGGCAGGGGTCTGGTAGGGGTGCGTCACGGTGGCGACGATGACGGCGTCGAGCTGGGCCGCCTCGAGTCCGGCGTACTCCAGGGCGGCCCGGGAGGCGTGCTCGGACATGTCGACGACGCTCTCGTCCGGTGCGGCGCGGTGGCGTGACTCGATGCCGGAGCGCTCGCGGATCCACTCGTCGGAGGAGTCGATCGCGTCGACGATCTCGCTGTTGGGGACGACCCGCTCCGGACGGTGGCTGCCGGTGCCCGTGATCCGGGCGTAGTGGAGCTCGGTGGGCACGCCGAGGGTGCTCATGCGATCGACCCCTGTGGGTGCAGGCGCAGCAGCGGCTGGCCGGGGGAGACGGGGTCTCCGTCCTCGACGAGCCACTCCACGACGGTGCCGGGGTGCCCGGCGCTGACCTCCCGGGTGTCACGAAGGGAGGAGATGCGCGCCACGACGTCGCCGGCCGACACCGCGGTGCCCGGCGCGGTCGAGGTGACCTCGACGGTGCCCTTGACCGGTGCGGTGACCAGGCGCCAGGTCGGCTGCGACGCCTCGCGGGCGGAGCCGTGCTCGCGCACCATCTGCTGGGCCTTGTCGAGGTCGTCGGGGCTCTTGAGCGCGAGCACCTCCACGCCCTTGAGGCCGCGCTTGGCCAGACCGGTCAGCGCTCCGGCCGGGGGGATCTCGATGACCCCGGTGACGCCAAGGTCCTTGAGGGTCTCCATGCACAGGTCCCAGCGCACCGGGTTGCCCACCTGGCTGACGATGCGGCGCAGGACCTCCTGGCCGGAGTGGATGACCTCACCGTCGACATTGGACACGAGCGGGACGCGGGCGTCGTGGGTGGACACGGCGCGCGAGAGGCGGGCGAGACCCTCCTGGGCGGGTGCCATGTGCTCGGTGTGGAAGGCCCCGGCGACCTTGAGCGGCATGACGCGGGCCTTGGCCGGCGGTGCCTCGGCGAGGGCCGCGAGCTGCTCGAGCGTGCCCGCGGCGACGATCTGGCCGGCGCCGTTGACATTGGCCGGGGTCAGGCCGTGCGACTCGATGGCGGCGAGGACCTCCCCTTCGTCACCGCCGAGGATGGCGCTCATGCCGGTGGGCGTCGCCTCCGCGGCTGCGGCCATCGAGCGGCCGCGCTCACGGACGAGCACCATCGCCTGCTCGGCGCTGATGACACCGCCGGCGGCGGCTGCGGTGATCTCGCCGACGCTGTGCCCGGCACCGGCCCCGACGACCCGGAAGCCATCCGCCGGGTGGTCGAAGAGTGCGAGGAGGGCGAGGAGACCCGAGGCGACGATCAGAGGCTGCGCGACCGCAGTGTCCTTGATCGTCTCCTCGTCGGAGGTGGTGCCGTACGTGGCCAGATCGATGCCGGCGACGGTCGAGAGCCAGTGGAGGCGGTCGGCGACTCCGGGCAGCTCGAGCCACGGGGCGAGGAAGCCGGGCGTCTGTGAGCCCTGGCCGGGACAGGTAATCGCGAGCACCTGTCCAGACTCACGGGCGAAGGGGGTGGCTCGCGCGGTCGACCCCGCCAGAGAATCACCCGAGGAAGTTGGAGGAATCCTCTACAAGGGATCCGAGGGTCAGTGCGATACGCACGGTGAAGGCCTCGTGGGGGTCGGTGAGGTCGTAGCCGATGACGTCACCGATCCGGCCGAGCCGGTAGCGCACGGTGTTCACGTGGACGATGAGTGATCGGGAGGTCGCTTCGAGCCCGGGGGAGTCGAGGTGCGTGCGGGCGGTCTCGAGGAGGCTCGGGTGCTGCTCCAGGGGAGTGCAGATGTGGTCGACGAGCGCGGCGCGGGCCAGTGGGTCGCCGGCCACCGCCCGCTCGGCGAGGAGGTCGTCGGCGGCGACGGGGCGGGGGCGGCCGGGCCACCCTGCGGCGGCGACGTGGCCGGCGACCGCGGCGTGCGCCGAGACCGCGCCCTCGGAGAGGTCCTCGACGACGGGGCCGAGGACGAGGTCCCCGTCGGCGAAGCAGTCGGCCAGGGCGAGCGCGCGCTCGCGCGGATCGTCGACTTGACCGACGACGGCGACGAGCCGAGAGCCCTGCACGCCGGCGAGGACGGGGAAGCCGAGCCGCTGCGCGGCCCGGTGGACCGTGCCGACGGCTCCGGCCGGGTCGTCGCCGTCGGGGGAGTGGGGCGAGTTGCCCACCAGCACAGCGATATTGGTGACGTCGTCCCACCCGAGTGCGGCGGCGCGAGTGCGGATCGATTCGTCGACCTCGCCCCGCATCACGGCGTCGATGACGAGTGACTCCAGGCGCGCGTCCCAAGCCCCGCGCTGCTCGGCGGCCTGGGCGTAGACGAGGGCTGCACCGAAGGCGATCTCGCGGGAGTACCGCAGGACGGCCATGCGCAGATCGGTGACATCGCCCGGGTGGGCCAGGTCCTCCACGCGTGACTCGACGACCTCGACCACCGTCCGGGCCAGCTCGAGCGTCTGGGCGAGGCTGATCGTGCTCGTGAGCTCGCGGGGCGCTGCACCGAAGATCATGCGGGTGTCGGCCGGCTCGGTGCCGTTGAGCCAGTCGATGAAGTTGGTGATGCCGGCCTGGGCGACCAGGGCGACCCACGAGCGCTCCCGCGCCCCGAGCGTCGCGTACCACGCGTGCTGCTCCTCGAGGCGGCGCGTGGCGGCCGTCGCCAACTCGCCGCCTTTGCGACGCACCGTGCGACGGGTGGTGAGGGAGACGAGGCCACGACGAGACATGGCCCGAGTCTATGTGTGACCTGCACAAGGCATGGTCGGGTCGAGTCGGTGAACGGACGAAGGGAGGGGGGCGGCCCCATCAAGCCGAAGTCAGGCACGACAACCTGCGCGTGCAGGAAGACGAAGGACTTCGGCAGGGGCCGGCCCCCTCCCTTCGGGAGTGGACGGCTCGCGGCAGCTGAGCCTCAGTCCGTGCCGAACTCCATGGCCGCGCGGTCGAGGGCGTCGTCCTCGTCGTCGACGGAGGACGCGGCCGGGTTGGCCGCGATCTGGTCGCCGCCCCCGGCCTCGAGCTCGCCCATGATCTCGAGGTAGCCACCGCTCAGCTGGTCCTGGGCCGCGTAGACCTCGAGCTTGCTGCGGCTGTCGGCGATGTCGAGGTTGCGCATCGTCAGCTGACCGATGCGGTCGACAGGACCGAAGGCGGCGTTGTCCGTGCGCTCCATCGACAGCTTGTCCGGGTGGTAGCTGAAGTGCTCGCCGGTGGTGTTGACGATCGTCCAGTCCTCGCCGCGGCGCAGCCGGATCGTCACCTCGCCGGTGACGACGTCCGCGACCCAACGCTGCAGCGACTCGCGCACCATGAGGGCCTGTGGGTCGAACCAGCGGCCCTCGTAGAGGAGCCGGCCGAGCCGGCGGCCCTCGGAGTGATAGCTGGCAATGGTGTCCTCGTTGTGGATCGCGTTGAGCAGACGCTCGTAGGTGATGTGCAGGAGGGCCATGGCCGGGCCCTCGTAGATCCCGCGCGACTTCGCCTCGATGATCCGGTTCTCGATCTGGTCGGACATGCCCAGGCCGTGGCGTCCGCCGATGTCGTTGGCCGCCAGGACGAGAGCCACGGCGTCGCCGCCGAAGTCGTCACCATTGATCGCGACCGGACGACCGCGCTCGAAGCGGACGGTGACGTCCTCGGCCTCGATCGCCACCTCCGGGTCCCAGAAGCGCACGCCCATGATCGGCTGCACGATCTCGAGGGACTCGTCGAGGTGCTCGAGGGTCTTGGCCTCGTGGGTGGCGCCCCAGATGTTGGCATCGGTCGAGTAGGCCTTCTCGGCGCTGTCCCGGTAGGGGAGGCCGCGCTCGGTGAGCCACTCGGACATCTCCTGACGGCCACCGAGCTCGGTGACGAAGTCGGCGTCGAGCCACGGCTTGTAGATGCGCAGACCGGGGTTGGCCATGAGGCCGTACCGGTAGAAGCGCTCGATGTCATTGCCCTTGAAGGTGGAGCCGTCACCCCAGATGGAGACGTTGTCCTCCTTCATCGCCCGCACGAGGAGGGTGCCGGTCACGGCGCGCCCGAGCGGGGTGGTGTTGAAGTAGGTGCGCCCGCCGCTGCGGATGTGGAAGGCGCCGCAGGCGATGGCGGACAGGCCCTCCTCGACGAGCGGGCCCTTGCAGTCGACGAGGCGGGAGAGCTCAGAGCCGTATTGGCCCGCACGGCCGGGGATCGACGCGATGTCGTCCTCGTCGTACTGGCCGAGGTCGGCGGTGTACGTACACGGCACCGCCCCCTTCTCGCGCATCCACGCGACGGCCACCGAGGTGTCGAGGCCGCCGGAGAAAGCGATGCCGACACGTTCACCAACAGGGAGGGAAGTCAGTACTTTGGACACGACCCCCACCCTAGGACCTCGGCCACGACAGGACGGCCTCGGTCCAGTACCCGAAGGCGAACGGAGAGCGACGTGCGTTCATCGAGTGGTCACGGAACCGCCATGGCGTGGTCGATCTCCGGTGGGGACGACGCCCATACCGTCAGCCGACATGAGGTCCACACAGTTCGCCACCGGAATCCTGGCCGTCGCTGCGCTCATCGCCCCGGCCGCCATCGCCACCGCCTCCCCTGCGGGGTCCGACGCGACGTCCACGACGTCGTCGGGCAACCCCGGTCTGCGTGAGAAGGACATGATCGAGCCCCTCGTCGTCGGCCACCGTGGCGCCTCCGGGTACCGGCCCGAGCACACCCTGGCCGCCTACGACCTCGCGGTGGGGATGGGCGCGGACTACATCGAGCCCGACCTGGTGATGACCAAGGACGGGGTCCTTGTCGACCGCCACGAGCCGGAGATCGGTGGGACGACGGACGTCGCCGAGCGCCCCGAGTTCGCCGACCGCAAGACGACCAAGCAGCTCGACGGCAAGGCCGTGACGGGATGGTTCGTCGATGACTTCACGCTCGCCGAGCTGAAGACCCTGCGCGCGAAGGAGCGACTTCCGGACCTGCGTCAGGAGTCGAGCACCTACGACGGCCGTTTCGAGGTGCCGACCTTCGAGGAGGTGCTGGAGAAGCGCGAGGAGCTCTCCCGCAGGACCGGCCGCACGATCGGGATCATCCCCGAGATCAAGCACTCCACGTACCTGCACGAGGAGGGCTTCGACCCCGAGGCCGAGGTGGCCCGGCTGGTGAAGGAGCACCACCTCAACCACCGCAAGGCACCGCTGTGGGTGCAGTCCTTCGAGCTGACGGCCCTGAAGGACCTGCGCACCAACCACCGGCTCAAGGCCCGCACGACCTTCCTCACCTCGGCCACGGGTGGTCCCTACGACCTCCACGAGGAGGGCACCACCTACGCCGAGCTGACATCGCGCGAGTCCATGCGGGAGCTGTCCCGGTGGATCGACGGCTTCGGCCCGGCCAAGGACCAGGTCGTCGCACGCAATGCGGACGGCACGTTGGGCGAGCCGACCTCCTTCGTCGAGGACGCCCACGACGCGGGCCTGAAGGTCCTGCCCTACACCTTCCGCGCGGAGAACGAGTTCCTGCCGACCGACTACCGCAACGGCAGCGACCCCGCGGACTTCGGCCGGGCCATCGACGAGGTCCAGGTCTTCCTCGGGGCCGGCGTCGACGGCGTCTTCTGCGACCAGCCGGACGTCTGCGTCGAGGCCCGCAAGGAGTTCCTCGCCGAGGACTGACCGACCGACGAAGGGGGGGGGCGCCCCCCTTCGCCATCTCGTCCTCAACGCCGGCCGACCGGGCCCCGAGTCCCAGCACCCCTTCGTCACCGAGCGCGGGTGGGGGACCAGAAGGTGGCGCCGGACATCACCGACGAGGTGACGGGTGCGGTGAGTTCGCGGATGCTCATGAGTTCTTCCCCCTGGTCGTGAGCTGCACCCTTGCCGCAACGTTCGCACCGTGGCCGAAGGTGTGGGTAAGGTTAGGCTTACCTGAACTCAAGGACGAGGGAGTGACGCGTGAAGAACTGGGCAGGACTGGCCAAGACCATCGTGGCGACGGCAAGCACGGTCGAGGTGGGGATCACCGGGAAGGGTGCCCCCGTCGCTCGACATGCGATCACCGAGTCCGGGGAGCTGCTGTTCTCCCTGGTCGAGGCCGCGCCGGACTGCGCTCACCTGGTCGCGCCAGGGGCCCGGGGGCCGGCGCTCCACGCCATCGCCTCCGACGTCTCGAGCGTCCCGCTCGCGGACCGGGTGCGCGGGGTCGTCCACCTCACCGGGCAGGCCGAGGTGATGACCGAGTCCGTCACCGATGATCTGCTCGACCACCTCGGGCTGCCGGAGGACGGGCTCGTCGGACGTCTCGTTCCCGACACCGTCAGCCTCGCCTGGACCATCGAGCGGAGCCGGTGCGCGCCTCCCGTCGTCGACGTCGACCCCGGTGATTACGCCCTCGCCGACGTCGATGCCCTCGGTGGGTGGCGGGACGGCTGGATCGCCCACCTCGACGCCCACCACAGGGAGGATCTACGGGACCTCGTGGCCTCCGAAGTCCAGCCCGTCGCCGTGGTCCGGCCAGTCCACGCCGACGAGGTGGGGATCGTCCTGCGTGAGCACGTCGGCACCTACCGGCGGGACATCAGGGTCGACTTCCCGCGCCCCGTCCGCTGTGGCTGCCAGGCGGTCGAGGCACTGAAGAGCCTG
>JBQGNO010000107.1:0-10257 GCA_052087725.1 Janibacter sp.
GCAGGGCCGCCGCGCTCCTCACGGGCGATGCGGTCCTGGGGTGGCTGTTCGCCGTGCGGGGCGTGCAGGAGGTCCTGGCTGCGCTGGTCCATCACCGTGACGACGTCGGTCGCCGAGGACTTGGTCTCCGCGACGCCGAGCCCGGGCGGGCGCTCGTCGACGATGAGGCGCCCCGCCTCGATCGCGACCTGCTCGGCGACGGCCGTGAGAGCAGCGGGGTCGATGCCCTCGGGGACGGGGATGTCCATCTCAGTCCTTCCCGCACAGCGCCGGCCGCGCGTCCTGGAGGTTGGGGCAGCAGCCGAGCGGGCAGATCGCCGGGTGGGAGTCAAGGTCGCGCCAGGTGGCGCGCACCGGCTCCTCCCCACGGGCCTGGGCGGCGCGCTCGAGCAGCAGGTCGGCGAGGCCCGCGACGAAGGCGGGGTCGGCACCGGGGGTCGGGACGCGGGTGATCGCCAGACCGATCTCGGCGGCGGTCTCCGCCGCCTCGACGTCGAGGTCGTGGACGACCTCCATGTGGTCGGAGACGAAGCCGAGGGGCACGAGCACGACGTGCCGGATCCCCTCGGTGGCGAGCTCGCGCAGGCGGTCGTTGACGTCCGGCTCCAACCACGGGGTGCGCGGCGAGCCCGAGCGCGAGCAGAAGGCCAGCCCACCCGGCAAGTCGACGTCCAGCGCCGTGTCGACCTCGCTGAGGACCGCGGCGGCCGTCTCGGCCTGGTCCGCGGAGTAGGCCCGCCCCTCTCCGTCGCCCGGGCCGGACAGCTCGTCCATGGCATCCGGGATGGAGTGGGTGATGAAGAGCAGGGCGACGGCCTCTGCCCCGGCGGCGGCGACCGCCTCACGCGTCGCCGCGAGGGTGTCCCGGGCGACGGTCCCGGCGAAGCCGGGGTGCTCGCCGAAAGGCCGGACCTTGTCGAGGACGAGGTCCGGGTGCTCCGCGGCGGCCTCGGCGAGGCCCTCGCGGTACTGCCGGCAGGAGGAGTAGCTGCGCCAGGCGCTCGTCGGGATGGCGACGACCCGGGTGGCACCGGCGGCGGAGAGCTCCTCGAGCGCGTCCGGGACGAAGGGGGCGGAGTTGCGGTTGCCGAGGACGACCGGGAGCGGGTGTCCCCGCTCGGCGAGCTCGGCCGCGAGGTCGGCGACGAGACGTCGGTTGAGCGCCGGCAGCGGACTGACGCCGCCGACCCGGTCGTAGTGCTCCCCGACCTCCCGGAGCCGCTCGTCCGGGACCCCCCGGCCCGCGGTGACGCGGCGGAGGAAGGGCAGGACCTCGTCCGGCCCCTCCGGGCCCCCGAAGGACTGCAGGAGCACCCCGTCATAGGGGTGCAGCGGGTGATCGTGATCCGACTGCGGCATGGACACAACGTATCCCTGCGGCGTGTGCGGCCACGGATCGGGCCGGACAGGTGGCAGAGTCGGCGAAGAGCACGAGCGGACGAGAGGGAATGTTGATGCGCGACCTGCGACTCATCGGGGTGCACGACGACGGCGAGCATCTCGTCGTCACCGACGACGCCGGCGAGGAGTACCGCCTGCGGATCGACGAACCGCTGCGCGCGGCTGCCCGCCGGGACCGCCCGCGACTCGGGCAGCTCCAGATCGCCATCGACAACAATGTGCGCCCTCGCGAGGTGCAGGCGATGATCCGTGCGGGTGCGACCCCCGACGAGGTCTCCGCCCGGACCGGGTGGGACCTGGACAAGATCGCCCGGTTCGAGGGGCCCGTCATCGCCGAGCGCGAGCACGTGGCCACCCGGGCCCAGTCCGTGCGCATGCGCGGCACCAACCAGGCCGGCGCTCCCGAGACCCTCTCCCAGCGTGCCGCGACCCGTCTGACCGGCCGTGGCGTCGAGCCCTCGTCGGTGGAGTGGGATGCCTTCCGCGACGCCGAGGGCCAGTGGACGGTCACGGCGATCTTCATGGCCGGCGGTCGTGAGCGGACCGCCACCTGGTGGTTCGACATGGCCGGCATGAGTGTCGTGGCCAAGAACGACGAGGCGAAGTGGCTCTCCGAGGCCGACACTCCCGCGGGTCCCGTTCCGGCCACGGTGCACCGCCCGACGGCCGTCTTCGACGTCGAGGTCGAGGAGAAGAGCGCCGAGCGCGCGACCCGGGCCAACACCGACGAGCTGATCAACTCCATGCGCGAGCACTCCGGCGCCAAGAGCCGCCGTCGTGGTGGTCGTCGACGCGGCCGGGCGGCCGAGGCCGCTCCGCCCGTCACCGAGGACGCCCTGCCTCTCGACACGGTCGACGGGCCGCCGCCGGCGGCCCGCGGGACGCACCCGAAGGACCGTGACGAGGCCGCGGAGCAGGAGCCACCGGAGGGCGCCACGGACCGGCCCGGAGCGGAGCCGACGCCGCAGACCGGCGACGAGACGGCCCCGGCGCAGGACGACGCGCTCTTCGACGACCACGCCGAGGACGACGAGCCGGCCGACGGCCCCGCCGACGGGGACCAGTCCGCAGACCGGGCTCACGAGGACGGTGACGTCTCCGGCACCACCGGTCCCGAGGACGTCGGCACCGCTCCGGCCGCCGACGAGGACACCGCCACCGAGGACACCGCGCCCGAGGTCACCGCCAGCGAGGACGCCGAGCCTGACACGACGACGCCCGAGGAGACCCCGGTCGAGGAGACCACCGGCCGGGGCCGGGCCAAGGGCAAGAACCGCTCCCGCAAGGGCCGGGCCAGCGTCCCCAGCTGGGACGACGTGATGTTCGGGACCGCCAAGGAGTGACTCCCGCCGGATCTCCTGAAGGAAATCCGGTTAGGCGGACGGCGGGACCGGGCAGGCGTCGAGGTCGAAGGGCAGGACGTCGGCGGACTGCGCTGCGGCCTGGGCGGCCCGGGAGTTCATCCGGCGCATGTGGTGCCGGCGGCAGAGGACCTCGTACTCGACCTCCCCTTCGTCGACGTCGGTGTCCCCGACGACGACCTGCTCGCCCTCGACGACCATGGCTCCGGCCACGACGCGCGCATTGTGCGTCGCCCGCCGACCGCACCAGCACAGGGCGGCCACCTGGAGGACCTGCGTCCGGTCGGCGAGCTCGATGAGGCGCTGGCTGCCCGGGAAGAGCTGCGTGCGGAAGTCGCTGGTGATCCCGAAGGCGAAGACCTCGATGTCCAGCTCGTCGACGATGCGGGCCAGCTGCTCGACCTGCTCGGGCGTGTAGAACTGCGACTCGTCGCAGATGAGGTAGTCGACGCGCCCGCCGGCGGTGAGCTGGCCGACCACCGTCTCCCAGAAGTCGAGGTCCTCCCCGACCTCGACGGCGGCCGTGGCCAGCCCGAGCCGGGAGGAGAGGACCGCCTCGCCCGAGCGGTCGAGGCGGGTGAAGATCATCCCGGTCCGTCCGCGCGCCCGGTGGTTGTGGTCCATCTGGAGGGCGAGCGTCGACTTGCCGCAGTCCATGGTCCCGGCGAAGAAGGTCAGCTCGGCCACCTCAGCCCTCCCCTGCCGGCAGGGTCAGCCACGGGATGGCGACCTCGTCGGCGGTGATGGAGCCGTGCACCCCGAGGAGCGCCCGCAGCTCGGGGCGGTGGCGCCTGGAGTCGACGACCGCGACCTGGCCGGTCATGGCGGCGATGACGTCACCGATCCGCGGACGCACGTCGTCGTCGACCCGGCCGAACCACCCTGCGGCGATGGCCTCCTCACCGCTGATGACGTGGGCGTCGTCGCCGAGACGACCCCGCCAGGAGGCCAGCACGTCCTCGAGCGCTCCCGGCTGCACGTGCAGCTGGACGCACCGGGGCTCACCGGACACGTGCCGCACCCCGGCGTCGAGGTCGGGGTCGGTCGCGATGTCGGGACGGGCGTCGAGGGGCACGTCGACCATCCCGTGGTCGGCGGTGATGTGCATCGAGGTGTCCGGCGGCAGCAGGTTCGCCAGGCGGGCCAGCTGCGCGTCGACCTCCTCGAGCTCCTCGCCCCACTGCCGGGAGCCGCTGCCGTGGACGTGCCCGATCTTGTCGATGTCGCCCCAGTAGAGGTAGACGAGCGAGCGGGGCTGGGCGCGAAGGGCGGTGACCGTCGCGTCGACGCGGGCGGCCAGGGACTTCGCCGCGATGAAGCCGCCGCCGCGCAGGGCGGCCTCCGTCAGACCGGAACCGTCGAAGAAGCCCGGGCCGATCCGGGTCACGGCCACCCCCTGGTCCTGCGCCACCTCGAAGACCGTCGGGTGCGGCTGCCACCGGTGCGGGGCCGGGCCCTCCTCCCAGGAGAGCTCGTTGAAGACCCTGTCGGTCTGCGGGTCGTAGGCCTCGTAGCCGACGAGCCCGTGCACACCCGCGAGCGCCCCGGTGCCGAAGGTGCCCATGGAGGTCGCGGTCGTCGACGGGAAGCCGCAGTCGATGCGCGACGCGCTCGCCGGGTCCTGCAGCAGGCGGCGCAGGAAGGGGGCGTGCCCCCCGCGGCGGGCGAGCAGCTCGGCGCCGAGGCCGTCGACGAGGACGACGACGGAGCGGCGGGCCGGCGGGAGGTGCCGGTCTCCCCCCTTCGTCAGGCCGGGGACGCCCAGGCTCGTGGCGATCGTCGGGAGGACCCGGTCCAGGCGGGGCGTGGCCGGCAGGAGGGGTGTCGGCTGGGACGAGTGGTGGGCCATCGCAGCCGTCAGCGACCGATGCTCGAGGACAGATCACGGGCGAACTCGATCGCCCGGTCGAGGGCCGTGCGCCCCTCGGCCTCGGCGCTGATGCGCAGGCCGATGTCGTCGGCGGCGATGGTGCCCTCGTAGCCGTGGTCGCCCCCTTCGCAGTCGGGGTCGCCGCACTGACCGGGCAGGAGGTCCACGCGGCTGACGGCGCCCCACCCGATGGTCAGGGTCATCTCCCGGCCCAGGGACCCGGGTACGTAGTTGGACGGATCGTCGGCGACGTGGGTGAGCATGACGCCGCGGACGGCGGACAGCGGGATGCACTCCGTCGTCGCCGTGGCCACCTCCCGGGGACCGGTCGCGCCGGACGGGTCGGCGAAGTCGTCGGCGTGGGCGATGACGAGCCGGGTCCCGGTGCGGACGAAGACGGTGATGTGGCGCCGCACGGCGTCCTGGTCGAAGGTCGTCTCCTGGTGGACGAGATGGGTGAAGACCTCTTCGGTGCCGAGCGCGGCCTTGACGACGTCGCCGACGAGCGCGGGGTAGTACCCCGCCCGGTCGATGTCGTCGGTGAGGGCGTCAGGCAGCGTGATCGCCGTGAGGTCGGCAGGAACGGACATGCCCGCCATTGTGCCCCAGCCTCAGCTGAGGCTCCGGGCGCCCGGGTCCGTGCGGCGCTGGCCCGGGGCGATGATGATCTCGGCTCCGAGGACCGTCGCACCGCTCGGGTGGGCGATCACCGGGTTGAGCTCGACCGAGGACAGCTCGAGGAAGTCGTCCGACATCAGCGACAGTCGCCCGAGGATGTCCTCCAGGGCCGCGCGGTCCACCGGCGGCGACCCGCGGTAGCCGTTGAGCAAGGGCGCGGACTTCACCTCCTGGACGAGCTCGCGCACGTCGACATCGGTGAGCGGCGGGATCCGGTAGGCGATGTCGTCGAGCATCGTCGTCGGCGCCCCGGCGATGCTGAAGGAGACGACCGGCCCGAAGAGGGGGTCCTCGACGGTGGACAGCACCGTGGAGACCCCGTGGGAGGCCATCTTCTGGACGACGAAGTAGTTGGCGTCCATCGGCGCGAGGCGCCGGTCCATCGTCTCGAAGGCCGCCCGGACGGCCACCTCGTCGTGCAGGTCCACGCGGATGCCCTCGAGGACGGCCTGACCGCGCACCAGCGGGGAGAGGGACTTCACGACGACCGGGTACCCGACGCGTTCCGCGGCCTCGACGGCCTCGTCGGCCGTGGCCGCCTCGTAGCGGGGCCAGACGTCGATGCCGTAGGCGGTGAGCAGCTCCTGGGCCTCGTCGCTCGTGAGCGCGCGCCCCTCCGGGTCCTCCTCGAGGATCCGGTCGAGCAGACCCTGGACGGCCCAGCGGTCGATGCCCTCGCGGACGACGCTCTCGCCCTTGTCCTTGTCGCGCCACTGGCCGTAGTCCGTGGCGGCGGACAGGGCGCGGATCGCCTCCTCGGGCATCGCGTAGAGCGGCACGGCCTGTCGGGGCACGTCGTCGGCGACGTCCCCGGTCTCGTGGAGGAAGGCGACGTCGCCACCGTCATCGACGCCCCGCAGGCCGAGCAGCGTCGCGACACAAGGCTTCTCGGAGTGGGAGGCGGCATAGCGCAGCGCCTCGACGACCTCCTGGTCGAGCGCGCCCACGGGTGGGATGAAGCAGACGACGACCGAGTCGACGTCCGGGTCCGCGAAGGCCGCGTCCACCGCGCTCTGGAACTCCTCGGCCGTGGCCTCGGTGCGCACGGCCGTCGGGCCGTGGGTGACCTCGAGGCCCCGCTCGGTGGCATTGTCCGCGCACAAGGCGGCGAGCTGGCTGGAGTTGCCGACGATGGCGACCCGGCGTCCGGTGGGCAACGGCTGGTGCACGAGCAGCTGGGCGACGTCGAACATCTGGTGGACGTTCTCGCAGTGGATGACCCCGGCCTGGTCGAGCATCGCGCTGAAGGCGTGCGGCTTGACCTTGGGCCGGCGCACCTTGTGGCCGGGAGGTGCGCCATAGCTCGCCGAGGCGGGCTTGACGACGATCACCGGCTTGTTGGTCGCGAGGTGACGGGCGATCCGGGAGAACTTGCGCGGGTTACCCATCGACTCGAGGTAGAGACCGACGGCATGGGTGCGATCGTCCTCGACCCAGTACTGCATGAGGTCATTGCCGGAGACGTCGACGCGGTTGCCCGCCGAGGCGAAGACGGAGATGCCGAGATTGCGTCGGGCGGCCGAGTCGAGGTTGGCGATGGCCAGGGCACCGCTCTGGGAGAACAGGCCGAGGTGCCCCGACCTCGGGATGGTCGGGGTGAGGGTGGCGTTGAGGTTGACCTCGGGGTCGTTGTTGATCAGGCCGAAGGAGTTGGGGCCGACCACACGCATGCCGTGGGAGCGGGCGAGGCGCAGGACCTGCTGCTGCAGGCGGCTGCCCTGCTCGTCGACCTCGGCGAAGCCCGAGGAGATGATCAGCAGGGTCTTCACCCCCGCCGCGGCGCACTCGTCGACGACCTCGAGCACGCCTTCGGCGGGCACGGCGATGATCGCCAGCTCGGCACCCCCGTCGATGTCGGTGATCGAGCGCACGGCCTCGACCCCGAGGACGCTGTCCGCGCTCGGGTTGACCGCGTGGACCGTGCCCGCGAAGCGACCGTCGATGACCTGCTTGAGCACCTGGTGGCCGATGGCCCGTTCGCGTCGGCTCGCGCCGATGACGGCCACCGACGAGGGGTGGAGCATCGCGCGCACGCTCTGCGACTCGGCCCGGTGCTCCCGGGCGAAGCGCACCGACAGCGACTGGGCCGTGGGCTCGATCGCGAAGTGCAGGGAGACGACGCCGTCCTCGAGGTGCCGGTCGACCTGGTAGCCGGCCTCGGCGAAGACCGACAGCATCTTGCGGTTGTGCGGCAGGACCTCGGCCTCGAAGTGGTCGATGTCGCGGAACTGGGCGAGCGCGGCCAGGTGCTCCAGGAGGACCGAGCTGATGCCCTTGCCCTGGTAGCTGTCCGAGATGTTGAAGGCGACCTCGGCGCTGTGCTCGCTCACCCGGTCATAGCGCCCGATCCCGATGACGTCGTCACGGACCGTCGCGACGAGGGCCATGCGGTCCACGTAGTCGACCTCGGTGAAGCGCTTGATGTCCCGGTCGCTCAGGGTGCGCATCGGCGCGAAGAAACGCAGGTAGATCGACTCGTCGGACTGCGCGGAGTGGAAGCGCCGGATCGCGTCGGCGTCCGAGGGCTTGATGGGACGCAGTCGGCAGACCGAGCCGTCTCGCAGGACGACGTCGGCCTCCGCCAGCACCGGGTAGCCCGGTGGGAGTTGCGTCATGCCGTCAATCCTGCCAGACCCCGTCGGGAGGGCGCGGCATGTGTGTCGCAACCGGCTCCACGCGCCGGAAGGGGTGAGGATGGGCGGGTCAGACGCCCGTCCTCACCAGGAGTCCCCTGCCCGCATGGCCCGCCGTTCCGCACCTGCCCCCCGCCCCGATGTCCCCGAGCGGATCGAGGACATCGACGTCGCGGACGAGATGCGCAACGCCTTCCTCGAGTACAGCTACTCGGTGATCCACGCCCGGGCCCTGCCGGACGCGCGCGACGGCCTCAAGCCGGTGCACCGTCGGATCCTCTACGCGATGAGCGAGATGGGGCTGCGGCCCGAGCGCGGTCACGTGAAGTCCTCGCGGGTCGTCGGCGAGGTCATGGGCAAGTACCACCCCCACGGTGACTCGGCGATCTACGACGCCCTCGTGCGGCTGGCCCAGCCCTTCTCGATGCGCCTGCGGCTCGTCGACGGTCACGGCAACTTCGGCTCCCTCGACGACGGCCCGGCGGCCAGCCGCTACACCGAGGCACGCATGGCCCCGGCCGCGCTGCTCATGGTCACCGGGCTCGACGAGAACACCGTTCCCTTCGTCCCCAACTACGACGACCAGCTCCTCCAGCCGGACGTCCTCCCTTCGGCCTATCCCAACCTCCTGGTCAACGGCACGACGGGGATCGCCGTCGGCATGGCGACCAACATGCCGCCACACAACCTCGTCGAGGTCATCGGCGCGGCGCGCCACCTGCTGACCCGTCCGGACGCCAGCCTCGACGACCTGATGAAGTTCGTCCCCGGTCCCGACCTGCCCGGTGGCGGTCGGATCGTCGGCCTCGACGGGATCCGGGACGCCTACCTCACCGGGCGCGGCAGCTTCCGCACCCGTGCGACCACCCGGATCGAGAAGGTCTCCCCGCGCCGGCAGGGCATCATCGTCACCGAGCTGCCCTACCTCGTCGGACCCGAGAAGATCATCGAGAAGATCAAGGATGCCGTCCAGTCGAAGAAGCTCCAGGGCATCGCCGACGTCAAGGACCTCACCGACCGCGCGTCCGGCATGCAGATGGTCATCGAGATCAAGAACGGCTTCAACCCCGAGGCCGTCCTCGAGAAGTTGTACAAGCTCACCCCGATGGAGGACTCCTTCTCCATCAACAACGTCGCCCTCGTGGAGGGCCAGCCGCGGACGATGGGGCTGAAGGAGCTGCTCACCGTCTACATCGACTTCCGGCGCGACGTCGTGCGCCGGCGCAGCGAGTACCGTCTGGCGAAGCGCCGCGAGCGGCTGCACCTCGTCGAGGGCCTGCTCATCGCGATCGTCGACATCGACGAGGTCATCCAGCTCATCCGCACCAGCGACGACGCGGCCTCCGCCCGGGTACGTCTGCAGGACGTCTTCGACCTGTCCGAGCCGCAGGCGACCTACATCCTCGACCTGCAGCTACGTCGCCTGACGAAGTTCTCGACGATCGAGCTGGAGCAGGAGCAGAAGGAGCTGCTGGCGCAGATCGCCGAGCTCGAGGAGATCCTCGGCGACGAGAAGGTCCTGACCACGCTGATCTCCAGCGAGCTGGCCGACGTCGCGAAGAAGCACGGGGACCCGCGCCGCACCGTCCTGCTCGAGTCGGCCGGTGCGCCGGTCGCCTCGAGCACGCCGCTCGAGGTCGCCGACGACCCGTGCTGGGTGCTCCTGTCGAGCACCGGGCTGCTGGATCGCACCAGTGACGCCGAGCCGCTGTCCACCGAGGGTGGCCGGGCCAAGCACGATGCCATCACCGCCGCCGTGCGCACGAGCGCGCGCGGTGAGGTCGCCGTCGTCACCTCGGCCGGGCGCATGGTGCGCCTGAGTGCCCTCGAGCTGCCGACCCTGCCCCCGTCCAACGGCGCCCCCACCCTCTCCGGTGGTGCCCCGCTGGCGGCCTATGTCGACCTGCCCGGCGGCGAGCGGGCGTTGGCGCTCACGAGCCTGTCCACCGACTCCCCCGGCGTCGCGCTCGGGACCGCCCACGGCATCGTCAAGCGGGTCACGACCGACTACCCCAAGGGGCACGACTGGGAGGCGATCTCCCTCAAGGACGGTGACCACGTCGTCGGTGCGGTCGAGCTGGTCACCGGCGAGGAGGAGCTCGTCTTCGTCACCTCGCAGGCCAGCCTGCTGCACTTCCCCGCCGGCGACGTGCGCCCGCAGGGTCGTGGCGGCGGCGGCATCGCCGGCGTGCGCCTGACCGACGGGGCCACGGTCGTCTTCTTCGGTGCGGTCGACCTCGCCAGGGACAACATCGTCGTCACGGTCTCCAGTGACGATGACTCCCTCCTCGGGACCGACGCCGGCGCGTGGAAG
>JBQGNO010000108.1:0-10188 GCA_052087725.1 Janibacter sp.
CGAGGTCCAGAAGCGGTCACCCCGCACGACGGCATTGCTGAACATCCCCGGGCGGGGCGGCTCCGAGACGGACTCCGCAGAGACCTTCACTGCCGCTCCCTTCGCTCGTCGGCCTCACGGGTGAGGCGCTCACGCACCGGCAGGAAGTCATAGGTCGGGTAGAAGTCGGTCTCGAAGACTCCCCACGCCCGCCGCTCCAGCTCGACATTGACCGCCGCGAGCCGCTCTGCGGGGAAGCGCAGGGTGACGATCTGGCCGATCCCCATGGCCACCACCCAGGAGACGATCTCGCAGCCCTCGGGCGGGAACCCGTGCCACCAGTCCCGCTCCTCGAGCGATGACTGGATCTGCTCGAGGTGCTGCGACTGGTCGTGCCGCAGGAGGACGGTGAGCATGAGCTGCCCACCGTCCTGGTCGGCACCGGTCATGCCTCGCCCGCGAGGATCTTGGCCTGGGCCTTGGCGTCCGCCTTGTACAGGCGACGGATGCGCGAGACCCCGAGGTCATGCTGGTAGAGGTGCTCGTCGGCGTCGGCGTCACCAGCGAGGATCTCCAGGACGCTGCGGTCCTGCTCGAGCACGGCGAAGTGCTTCTCCTCGAGGCTGGTGCGGAAGAGGAAGCGCCAGACCTCGCGCTCCCAGCCGTCCACCTTGCGGGTGCGCCAGTGGAAGACGGCGACATTGTCGGCATCGATCGGCACGGACATCCCGACGATGCCGAAGGGCCCTCCCGGGCCGGCCTCGTCGCCGTAGGGGATCTCGAGGTCGACGTGGTCCATCGCGCCGCGCACGAACTCGACCCAGTCGAAGTTCTTGCCCCGCTGGTCGGTCTTCTCGAAGAAGAAGCCGCGCTCGGTCTCGCGGATGCGGAAGCGCGCCGAGGTGTCGCCCCCGGACATCGAGTGCGAGTCGCCGTGGAGGAAGGCACCGTGCATCGGGTCGAGGACGTTGTCCATGTAGAAGCGCCACGGCCCGGCCCACTCGACGTAGTTGAGGAACCACGAGTTCTCCTCCTGCTGCAGGCGCTCCGGCAGCTCGAAGGGGGTCGGCACGGAGTCCTCGGTGAGCGGCAGGAAGGCGAAGATCGCGTCGGCCGCCTCGACGACCTCGAGGGAGGGGGTCGCCTGCCGGCCCTCGAGCGCGCAGCCGGGCATGCCGGGCACGGAGACGACGGTTCCGGTCCCGTCGACCTGGACACCGTGGTACCGGCAGGCCACCCGGTCCCCGAGGTGCTGGCCGGCGGACAGCGGGGCGCTGCGGTGCGGGCAGCGGTCCTCGAGCATGCGCACCCGGCCGGTGGCGTCGCGGAAGAGCAGCCAGTCGACCCCGAGGCGGGTGACCTTCTGCATCGCGCCGTTGCCGAGCATGTGCGAGGGCAGGATCGGGTACCAACGGTCCCGCAGCCCGGTGGCGGACAGCTCCTCCGCGGTGAGCGTGCGACGGGTCCCGACGGCGTGACGGGGCTTGGCCTTCGTGGTGGTGGTGGTCGTCGTCATGTCAGCGGCCCATCCTGCGCATCTCGTCACGGAAGGACTCCTGCGTCCACGACGAACCGTCGGGGGCGTGGAGGCCGAGGTCATTGAGGCCCGAGACGAGCCCGGGCAGGTCGTGGGTCCCCCGGCCGAAGATCTCCTGGATCGAGCCGGAGAGCTTCTGCTCGTAGGGGCTGAAGGGTTCCGGGTGCGTCTGGTGCACCTCGAGGTACTGCGACATCGCTCCTCCTCAGGACGGGTGGGTGGTGATGAGGTCGTGACGGGTCTCGGCGAGACCCTCGGCGATCGACATGAAGGCACTGGCCCACTCGATGACCGACTCCGGACGGGTGACGAGAGTGGGGGCCTCGGCGCCGTCGATGATGACGAAGACGCCGTTGTCCACCCCGCCGGCGACCGACTGGGCTTCCGCAACGGGGTGACCGGGGGTGGGGGCGGACGCGATGACCAGCGTCGGCACGGTCACCTCGGCCATCGTGGCCAGATGCTCCGGGTCCTCCGGCTGCACCTCGGGGTCGACGAGGACGAGCGAGACGACGCGCTCCGCGTGATGGGCCGCCAACGAGAGCGCTCCCGGCGCGTCCGCCCCGATGGCGATGACGTGCGCGGCCTCGTCGAGCCGGCCGGCAGCGTTGGAGGCCCACTGCTCCCGATCGCCACCGGAGACGGTGACCGCGGTGATCCCGGGTGGCGCATCGCCGGGGGCGACCCCGGTCAGCGCGACGGGGCGGTCGAGGTCGTCGGTCATGCTCCACCTCCGTGGTCGGGCTCGGGGATGTGCACCGGCGGCGTGAAGGCCCCCGGTGCGGGCTCGAGCGTCGTCACATCGACCTCGATGAGCGTCGGGCGGCCGGTCGCGATGGCTTCGGCCAGCGCCGGACCGAAGGTGCCGGGAGCGCCGGTGCGCCAGTAGGGCATCCCCATCGACCGGGCGAGGTCGCCGAAGTCCGGTGTCCACAGGTCCACGCCCGCACGGTCCAGCCCGTTGGCCTGCTGCATGTTGCGCAGCACGCCGTAGCCCGAGTCGTTGAAGACGACCACCACGCAGGGACCAGCGAGCCCGCGAAGGGAGGCCAGCTCGCCCAGGTGCACGGAGAGTCCGCCGTCCCCGGCGATGACCACCGTCGGGGCCTGGGGCCGGGCCGCGGTGGCCCCGACGCCCATGGCCAGCCCCTGGCCGATGCCGCCGCCGAGCGGGAAGACATTGGTGTCACGGGAGTACAGCTCCAGCAGACGGTTGCCCCACTGGCTGGAGGGGATCGTCACGTCGCGGGCGAAGACCGACTCGCGGGGCA
Organism: Janibacter sp.; assembly: GCA_052087725.1. Taxonomy (GTDB): domain Bacteria; phylum Actinomycetota; class Actinomycetes; order Actinomycetales; family Dermatophilaceae; genus Janibacter. Next base: position 2,788 of record JBQGNO010000108.1, read on the forward strand.
GCTGGCGGCGCAGCTCGGCGCAGATCTCGGCGTATCCGCCGATGTAGTCGGTGAGCTGCTCGCGGACCTCGCGCCGGGTGGCGGTGACGCGCTCGCGCCAGCCGGGCTCGGTCGCCGAGTCGGTCACCCGACCCAGGAGCGCCGTGACGGTCGCGAGTGCATCGCCGCGGACACCGACCTGCGCGGGGTGCACCCGACCGATCGCGGCCGGGGCGACGTCGACCTGCACGTGCCGTGCCGGCAGAGGAAGGGAGTAGGTCCGCGTCTCGTTGGACCGGAAGTGCGTGCCGATGCTCAGCAGCACGTCGGCATCGGCGAGCAGCGCTGCGCCCTGCGGCGTCGAGGCGAAGTTGCCGATGACCAGCTCGTCGTCCTCCGCAACGATCGCGCGGCCCGAGTTGCTGGTGACGATGGCCGCCCCGAGGCGGTCCGCGAGCTGCCGGATCCCCTCGCCCGCGCCGGCCGCTCCCCCGCCGAGCCACAGCACGGGACGCCGCGCGGAGGCGAGCACCTCGGCCGCGGCCGCGAGCTCGTCCTCGGCGGGAGCCTCGGGGGTGGGCACGGGCAGCGGCTCACCGTCCACCTGCGCGTCCGGGCGGGCCAGGTACTGCAGATCGCTCGGCCACTCGACGGAGAAGGGTCCGTGCGGAGCCGTGCGGATCGCGGCGATCGCCGCTTCGAGGTTCTGCGCGACGGCCGCTGCGGACGGGACCCGGGCCGCTCCCTTCGAGATCGCGGTGAGCATCTCCAGCTGGGCCGGGACCTCGTGGATGACTCCGCGGTTGCTGCCGACCCACTCGCTCTCGACCTGTCCGGTGATGTGCAGGACCCGTGAACCGGCGGTGAGCGCCTCGAGCATCGACCCAGCGGCATTGCCGGCACCGGTGCCGGTGCTGGTCAGGGCCACACCGATCCCGCCCGTGACGCGGGCGAAGGCATCAGCGGCGTTGACCGCGGCCGCCTCGTGGCGCATCTCGACGAAGGTGAGGTCGCGGGCGACCGCCTCCACCAACGGCAAGTTGTGGATGCTGATGATGCCGAAGGCGTGGGTGATGCCGTGCCGCCGCATCACCTCGACGAGCACGTCCCCGCCCGTGGCGGGGCGAACCGTGTCGGCCGCTGCGGTCGGGGCCGTGCGGTCAGTGGTCTGGATGTCGGTCATGGCTGACGGGTCACTCCTCCGCCGACGTCGACATGCGCGCCGGTGATGTAGGAAGCACGGGGTGAGAGCAGGGAGACGATCGCGAAGGCGACCTCCTCGGCCCGACCGAAGCGGCCCAGGGAGATCCCGCGGTCTGCGGCGAGGGCGGCGCTCCAGGCGTCGTAGTCCTGCTCGCCCCCTTCGCTGCGGTAGGTCTCGTAGCGGCGCCGCCACTGGCCGGTGTCGATGAGGCCGAGGTTGACCGAGTTGACCCGGATCCCCTCGGGCGCCAGCTCCTCCCCCAGCGTCCTGCTGAGGTTGAGCAGCGCAGCCCGGGCCGCGGAGGTGACGGCGAGCTTCGCCTCGGGCTGCTTGGCGAGGATGGCATTGGTGTTGACCACCGCACCGACCGGTGAGGTGGCCAGGTGCGTGCGCGCGGCGCGGATGACATTCCACGCGCCGAAGACCTTCAGCTCCAGCTCGTCACGCACCTGCTCGTCGGTGGTCTCGGTGAGAGGCGCCATGAGCGAGCGACCGGCATTGCACACCACGGCGTCGAGGGAGCCGAAGTGCGCGACGCCCGCGGCGACGGCTGCCTCGACCTCGGCGCGGTTCGTGACGTCGGCCGAGGCGACGAGCAGGCGGGACGGGTCGGCCCGCAGGCCGGAGGCGGCCTCGTCGAGCCGCTCGCGGTCGCGGGCCACCGCGACGACTCGGGCTCCCTCCTGCAGGAGCAGGTCGGTCACCGCGAGGCCGACGCCGGAGCTGGCGCCGGTCACGAGGACGGTGCGGTCGGTGAGCTGGAGATCCATCGGGTCCTTCGATCAGGTGGGCATGACGAAGCCGCCGTCGACGACGAGGGCCTGCCCCGTCATGTATCCGGCGGCTCCGGAGGCGATGAAGTGGACGACATCGGCGACGTCGCCGGGGACGGGATCCCGGGGCAGGGCCCGGTTGTCCTCGTAGAGGGCATAGCGGTCGGCGGGCACGCCCTCGGTGGCCTCGACCCGGGTCAGGCCGGGAGCCACGGCGTTGACCCGTACCCCGTGCGGGCCGGCATCACGGGCCATCGTGCGCGTCATCGCGAGCACGGCCCCCTTCGAGCCGACGTAGTGCACGAGTCGCGGGGAGCCGTAGAAGGCGGCGTCCGAGGCGATGTTGACGATCGCGCCCTCGCCCCGAGCGAGCATCGGTCCGACGAGGTGCTTGCTCACCATCCACGTCCCGGTGACATTGATCGAGATCAGCTCCTCGAAGCGGTCCTCGTCGAGCTCCCAGAAGGCATCGCCCCCGACACCGTCGGCCTTCGCCGCGTTGTTGATGAGCACATCCGCACCGCCGAGCTCCTCGACGACCCGGGCCAGGGCGCGGACCGAGTCGCGGTCGGCGATGTCCACGCGAAGGGAGTGCACCTCGGTCCCGCCGGCGCGCAGGGACGCGGCGGTCTCCTCGAGCTCCTCGGCGAGCACGTCCCCGAGGACGAGACGGTCGCCGGCGAAGCGCTCGGCGATCGACCGGCCGAGCCCACGGGCTGCACCGGTGATGACGACGAGTCTGGGTCCGGTCATGCCAGGCCCTCCCAGAAGTCGGTGACCGCGTCGGCGAACTCGTCGGGGCGCTCGGTGATGGCCGCGTGCCCGGCCCGCGGGAGGACGGACAGTCGGGCGCCGGGGATCCGGTCGGCCAGCAGGCGGGACTCGGGGACGCCGATGACGACATCGTCCTCGCCCACCACCACCAGGGTGGGCACCGCGATCCGGGGCAGCAGGGCGCCCGTGTCGGTGCTCGCCATGAACTCTGCGGCTGCGCGGTACCCGGGCACGCGGACCCGAGCCATCTGCTGGCGCACACGGACCACCATGGCGTCGTCGGCGTGGGGAGAGACGAGGCGTCCCGCGCGGCGGGCGGCGAACTGCTCCGCGCCGAGGTGCTCCAGCTCCGTCACGCGGGCGCGCATCGCGGCCGCCTTCGACGGGTCCGTCGCCGATCCCCGGGTCGAGTCGGCGAGGACGAGCGAGCGCACGACGCCCGGACGACGGTGGGCCAGGCAGGTGGCGATGACGCCGCCCCAGGAGGTGCCGATGAGGTCGACCGGTCCGAGGCGCAGCGCGGAGATCGACCCGGCGAGGCGGTCGACGTGGTCCACATCGCCGAAGGGGTCCCGCGAGCGTCCGTAGCCGGGCGCGTCCCAGGCGAGGGCCCGGGCACCGCGCTCCGCCAGACGTTGTCCGACCTCCGTGCAGGAGGCGGCGCTCCCACCGATGCCGTGGAGGAGGACGACCGTACGGGTCGGGGGCCGGTCGGGGAGGAACTCGGTGAAGGAGGTCCCGTCCGGGGCGAAGGTGCGTGAGTAGGTCGTGTGGGGCGTGTCGGTCATGGTCCGCATCTCAGAAGCGCCCGGTCGTGGCGCGCTGGCCCGGGGTCTCGACACCCTCGCGGACATCCGGCAGGAAGTACTCGGCCCGCGCCTCGACGGAGTCGCGGGCGCCGAGGTCGGGCACGCCCGCCATCGCAGAGCGCACACCGGCCGTGGGGGCCCCTGCGGTGCGCCACTGGTCGGAGAGCTCCGGGGTGCGTCGCCAGGTGCGGCACAGCCAGGTGTCCTCGTTGATCTCCTCGACCTCCGAGGTGTACTCGCACACGAGCCCGGCCGGGTCGGTGAAGTAGGAAAAAGTGTTGTTGCCGGGGCCGTGCCGGCCGGGGCCCCACTGGGGCTCGATGCCGTGGGTCTTGAGGTTGCCGATCCCCCGCATGAAGTGGTCGATGGTCGACAGCTCGTAGGCCACGTGGTTGACCGAGGTCCACGCCGCCTGGTTGAAGGCGATGACGTGGTGCTTGGGCGTGCACCGCAGGAAGGCCATCTGACGCTCCGACCAGTCCGAGATCCGCATGCCGAGCACCTGCGTGTAGAACTGCGTGGCGACCTCGATGTCGACCGTGTTGAGCACGACGTGGGCCAGCGCGCGGGGCACACTGGCGAGGCCGTGCTCGTCGCCACGCACGACGGCGTTGATCTCGCAGGCCAGCTCCACGACGCGACCCTCCGGGTCGACGAAAGCCAGGCCGTATCCGCCGGCGGCATCGTCGAGACGACCGGGCTCGCGCAGGAGCGGGATGCCCGCTGCGGTGAGACGCCGCCCGGCCTCGTCGACCTCGGCGGGCGTGCCCACGGCGAAGGACAGGCCGCCGAGCGAGTTGGCCTCGTGCTGCTCGAGCTTGAGGATGTGATGCTCCTGACCGGTCCCGCGCAGCCAGAAGCGGTCGCGGTCCTCCTCGGTCAGGCCGAGACCCCACACCTCGGTGTAGAAGTCCTTCGCCGTCACGACATCGGGGACTCGCAGCGTCACCGACCGCAGACCCCGGAGGGTGACGACCGGCTCGTCGCAGTAGTGCATGGTGGATTCCTTAGGTCGGGGGGCTCAGAGGTCGAGGACGAGCTCGGCACTGCGGCAGCGGGAGACACAGATGCACATGGTGTCCCCGGACTCCTTCTCGTCGTCCGAGAGGAGGAAGTCGCGGTGGTCGATCTCCCCGGAGACGACGCCCGTCTCACAGGTGCCGCAGATGCCCTCGGTGCACGAGGAGGGCACCTCGTGACCGGCCTCGGCGAGCGCATCGAGGATCGAGGTGTCGGCGTCCACGGGGACCCGGTCACCGGTGCTGTTGATGACGACGTCGAAGGCGCCGTCCGGCGACTCCGGGTCCGCCACGGGCTCGGGCGCCCGGAAGCGCTCGAGCCGCAGGCGGGACGCGTCCGGAACGCTGATCTCCACGGCCTCCATGAGCGCGGCCGGGCCACAGCAGTAGACGACGGTGTCGTCGTCGGCGCCCCCGACGAGCCCGGAGATGTCGGCGAAGCCGCCCACCTCGTCGTCGACGTGCACGCTCACCCGGTCCGCAGGCAGGCCGGTGACCTCGTCGAGGAAGGCCATGACCTCCCGGGACCGGCCGGTGTAGAGCAGGTGCCAGTCCGCCCCCTTCGCCTGGAGGGCACGGGTCATCGCGACGATCGGCGTGATGCCGATGCCGCCTGCGATGAGCAGGTGTCGCGGCGACGCACCATCAAGCTGGAAGAGGTTGCGCGGGCCGTCCACGAGGACCTCCGCACCGATCTGGAGCTCGTCATGGATCATCCGACTGCCCCCGCGGGAGTCCGGCACCCGCAGCACGGCCACCGTCCAGCGCGAGGTGTCGTTCGGGTCAGAGCACAGCGAGTACTCCCGCACCAGCCCGTTGGACAGGTGCAGGGACAGGTGCGCTCCGGGCTCCCACCGGGGCAGAGCCTGCCCCTCGGGGTGGACGAAGGTGATGCTCGTGACGCCCTGCGCCTCCCAGGTCTTCTGGTGGACCCGGAGGACCTGGCTCGCCTCTGAACCGATCTTCATGCTGCTGTGCTCCTCGCGCTGGCCGTGGTGGTCGTCGTCCGCTCAGCGGGTGACGCCGTACATCTCCGAGGTCTCGGGGTAGGTCGGCAGCTGGGGCTTCTTGGTGCCGATGACGACGCAGAAGAGGGCATCCTCGTCGGTCGTGTTGGCCAAGCTGCGCGGCACACCGGCCGGGACGACGATCATGTCCCGGTACCCCAACGTACGGGTCGCGGTCTTGGTGCCGTCGGCGACGTCGTGGACGGTCACCTCGACCTGTCCCTCGAGGACGAAGAAGGCCTCCTCGACGTCATTGTGGGTGTGCTCGGGACCGACCGAGCCGGCGGGCAGACGCATGTTGGAGAAGGTGAATCCGCCCGACGGGATGATCCGGTTGTCGTTGTCGAAGTTGCCCGTGGCGCCGGACCCGACGTAACGGATCTGGGCGCGACGGAAGCGGTCACCGCCGGCCTCGGCCTGGAAGCCCAGGGCGTCCCAGTCCTCGAGGCGCGTCTCGCGGGTGGCGAGGCACGAGTCGATCAGGGCGTCGAGGTCGTCCCCCGGCTGGAGGGTCCGCTCGGTCTGCTGCTCGTTGGTCTGGGTCATCGTCGTACTCCTAATCCTGTGGTGCTCGGTGATGGGTGGTCAGTCGGCCGGTGTCGGGTCGACGGCTCTGGCCTGCTCGGCGGCCCACGGGAGGGGCTCACCACTGAGGTCGATGTAGATGCTCTTCTGGCGCATGTACGAGCGGATGCCCTCGCGCCCCTTCTCGACACCGACACCGCTGTCGCGGACTCCGGCGAAGGGGGTGGAGATGCTGAACTGCTTGTACGTGTTGACGTAGACGGTCCCGACGACGAGCTGGCGGGCGATGCGGTGGATGCGCCGGTAGTCGGCGGTCCAGATCCCGCTGGCCAGGCCGTAGACGGAGTCGTTGGCCTGGGCGATGAGGTCGTCCTCGTCATCGAAGGGGAGGACGACCGCGACCGGGCCGAAGATCTCCTCCTGGCAGATGGTGGCCGTGTTGTCCACGCCGGCGATGATCGTCGGCAGGTAGTAGGCACCCTCCGCCAGGGCCGGGTCGCTCGGGGTGCTGCCGCCGATCAGGACCTGGGCCCCGTCGGCCACGGCGGTGTCGACCATGGCCGCGACGTGATCGCGGTGCGCGTGGCTGATCAGGGGGGCGACCTGGGTGCGGGGGTCCGACCCCGGCCCCACCCGCAGTCGGCGGGTCGCCTCGACGAGTCGGGCGAGCACGTCGTCGAAGATCGTGCGCTGGATGAAGATGCGCGACCCGGCGATGCAGCTCTGCCCGCTGGAGGAGAAGATCCCGAAGAGCAGGCCGGCGATGGCCTGGGTGAGGTCGGCATCGTCGAAGACGATCGACGGGGACTTGCCACCGAGCTCCAGCGTCGCCGGCATGAGCTTGTCGGCGGCGACGTGGGCCAGATGGCGGCCGGTGGACGTGCCACCGGTGAAGGTCAGCTTGCCCACGCCCGGGTGCGCCGCGAGCGCTTCCCCCACGGTGCGGCCCGGGCCGGGCAGGACGGAGAGCAGCCCGGCGGGCAGACCGGCCTCCTCGGCGATCCGGGCCAGGAGGAGGGTGACCCAGGGCGCCCACGCGGGCGGCTTGGCGACCACGGCATTGCCCGCGGCGAGGGCCGGCGCGATCTTCTGGGCGTCGCTGGCGATCGGAGAGTTCCACGGCGTGATCGAGGCGACGACGCCGACCGGCTCCCAGGTCGCGATCGTGATGTAGGGACCGCGCGAGGGTGTGACCTGGTCCTCGAGGGTCTCCAGGGCCGCGGCCATGTAGCGGAAGGTTGCCGCCGCACTGTGGGCGAGGGCCGTGGTCTCCCCGCGGGTCTTGCCCGTGTCCAGGGTCTGCAGCGCGGA
>JBQGNO010000109.1:0-10112 GCA_052087725.1 Janibacter sp.
CACCATGGAGGTGACCCAGGCCGACACCGGCTCGGTGAGCACCTACCGCAACAGCCCCCTCGCCTTCCCCAACATGGGGGACCGGACCCTCGCACTGCGCACGACGATCTCCCAGCGACAGCGGACCGTGACGATGGACTTCGTCGTCATCAAGGTCGGGCACACCACCCTCTTCATCGCCAACAGCGACTACCTCGAGGAGCCCGACACCGCAGCCACCGAGCGGGCCGCTCGCGCCGCACTGAAGAACCTCGAGGAGACCACGTGAGAGCCGTCCGGGCGATCGCCCTGCCCACCGTCACCGCCCTGGCGCTGGCCGGGTGCATCGGTCCCTTCGGCGACGACGACCCGTCATCACCCCCTTCGTCCTCCACGGCATCGACGGAGGCGACCCCCAGCCCGACCCGGACCCCCGACTTCGGACGGGCCACGCGCGAGCTGAGTGACGCGGAGGCTCAGCGGGCCCTGCCGAAGGAACCCGCCGATGCCACGTCCGCCGAGGGTCCTACCGGCACCGAGCGACGCACGGAGCCCGAGGTCTGCATCGACCTGCTGCGCCTGGGCTGGCAGGGCCGCAACACCAAGAAGACCCGCACCGGGCACGCCGAGAGCGACTACTTCACGGGCGACGACACGAAGGCCTATCAGGGATACACGATCTCGATCTCCTCCCACTCCTCGCCGGTGAGCCCCGGCCTGCTCGGCCGCGCCGGCGACGCCCTCGGTCAGTGCGCGACCTTCGACTTCACCGGGAGATCGGCCGGCAGCGCCTTCGACGACCGCATGCTCGCCCAGGGCCTTCCGGTACGAAACATCGGCGAGCAGACCTTCGCCGTGCGCCTCACCGGATTCACCGAGGTCGAGGGCAGCACGCACCGGATCTACCTGGACCATCTCGACTTCCGGGTCGGCCACAACCTCGTGTCCGTGCGATCCGCCAGCTATCGGGAGGGCAGCAGCACCGCGGCGCTGGAGAAGAAGGCCCAGGAGGTCCTCGACAACCTCGAGAAGTGAACCACCCCGCGCTGCCGCCCCTACAGTGGTCGCGTGACCATCCGCGTGGCCCTCGAGCACCGCACGAGCTACAGCTTTGCTGAGCCGGTGCAGGTGTACCCGCACACGATCCGGCTGCGGCCCGCACCGCACTCGCGCACCCCGGTTCCGAGCTACTCGCTGCGGGTGGAGCCGGCCAACCACTTCATCAACTGGCAGCAGGACCCCTTCGGCAACTGGTTGGCCCGGGTGGTCTTCCCCGAGCCGGTCGACCGGCTCGAGATCACCGTCGACCTGCTCGCCGACCTCACGGTCATCAACCCCTTCGACTTCTTCGTCGAGGACTGGGCCACGACCTTCCCCTTCGTCCTCCCGGACCAGCTGCACGCCGACCTGGCGCCCTACCTCAGCCCCGTCGGCGGCATCGCCGCGCCGTCGTCGCACCTCGACCGGCCACAGGGGACCGCGCCAGAGGTGGTCACCTGGCTCGAGGAGCAGCTGCCCTCCGTGCTCACCGGACCCGCGGACGCCGCGTCCGGCGAGGGGACCCCGATCGTCGACTTCGTCGTCGGCCTCAACCGGGCGGTCCGGGACAGCGTCGACTACACGGTGCGCCTCGAGGCCGGGGTGCAGACACCGGGCCAGACCCTCGCGCGCGGCATCGGCTCGTGCCGCGACAGCGCCTGGCTGCTCGTCGCGGCGCTGCGCCACCTCGGCCTCGCGGCGCGCTTCGTCTCCGGCTATCTCGTCCAGCTGACGGCCGACCAGGGTGCGGTCGCCGGCGGCGCCGACGGCCCGTCCGAGGACTTCACCGACCTGCACGCGTGGGCCGAGGTCTACATCCCCGGCGCGGGGTGGGTCGGCCTCGACGCGACCTCCGGCCTCCTCTGCGGTGAGGGGCACATCCCGCTCTCCGCCACCCCGCACCCCGCCTCCGCGGCGCCGATCAGCGGAGCCACCGGGCCGGTCGAGGTCTCCTTCGACTTCGCCAACACCGTCACCCGGGTCGCCGAGGACCCCCGCGTGACCAAGCCGGTCGACGAGACGCAGTGGGCCCGGATCTGCGAGGTCGGCGAGGCCGTGGACGGACTGCTGGCGAAGGGGGATGTCCGCCTGACGATGGGCGGCGAGCCCACCTTCGTCGCCGCGGGCGGCACGACCGACCGCCAGTGGCACACCGCCGCCGACGGCGAGGAGAAGCGCGCCCTCGCGAGCGCCCTCGCCGAGCGGCTGTCCGGGCCGGGGACGCTGCGCCATCACGGCCAGGGCAAGTGGTATCCGGGCGAGCCGCTCCCCCGCTGGCAGATCACGCTCGCCGACCGCGCCGACGGTCAGCCGCTGTGGCACGACCCCGCGCTGCTCGACTCGCCCTGGGGCGAGGGGCGCCTCGAGCCCGGGAGCCCCGAGTCCGCCGGCGCCGCCCGCGACCTCGCCGTCGGCATCGCCCGGCGGGTCGGCGTGGACCCGGCCCAGCTGGCCGCCGCCGTCGAGGACCCGCTGCAGCGCCTCGTCGTCGAGGCCCGGCTCCCCGCCGGCCAGGCCCCCACGCCCGGCGACCTCCCTCCCGATGACGAGTCGGCCGCCGACGCCGCTGCCCGCGCAGCACACCTCGCCGAGGTGGACGCCGAGGTCGACCCGGACACCCCCGCGGCCTGGGCACTCCCGCTCTTCCCCGCCCCCGACGGCGAGGGCTGGGGGACGACGACCTGGCAGACGCGGCGTGGCTTCCTCGCGCTCGTGCCGGGCGACTCGCCCGCCGGCCTCCGGCTGCCGCTGGGGTCCATCGCCTGGGGCGAGGGCCCGGTCACGCCGGAGCGCTCCCCCTTCGCCCCGCGCGGAGCGCTCCCACCCCTCGAGCCGACGTCACTCGGGACGGTGAGCGCCCCTGCGGCGCAGGTGATCCCGATCGAGGAGGCGCCGCGCACGGCGCTGGCCGTGGAGCACCGCGACGGCCACCTCTGCGTCTTCCTCCCGCCGTTGGAGGACCTCGAGGACGCGATCACGCTCGTCGCTGCCGTCGAGGGCGCCGCCGCCGAGGTCGGTGAGCCGGTCGTGCTCGAGGGCTATCCCCTGCCGGGCGATGACCGGGTGCGCACGATGTCGGTGACGCCGGACCCCGGGGTGATCGAGGTCAACGTCTCGCCCACCGCGTCGTGGCACGAGCTCGTCGAGCAGACCGAGTCGATCCACGAGCACGCCCGGCAGATCCACCTCGCGACAGAGAAGTTCGACCTCGACGGGTCGCACACCGGCACCGGTGGCGGCAACCACCTGACCCTCGGTGGGATCACGCCGACCGACAGCCCGCTGCTGCGGCGGCCAGACCTGTTGCGCTCGCTCGTCACCTACTGGCAGCACCACCCGGCCCTGAGCTATCTCTTCTCGGGCCGTTTCATCGGCCCCACCTCGCAGGCACCGCGGGTGGACGAGGACCGGCCCGATGCGCTCTACGAGCTGGAGATCGCCTTCGCGCAGATGGACCACGTCCTCGCGATGGAGCACGTCGACGAGGACATCGCCGAGCCACTCACGGCGAAGCGGTACGTCAAGCAGCACACCCGCCCCTGGCTCGTCGACCGGCTCCTGCGGCACCTGCTGACCGACATCACCGGCAACACCCACCGGGCGGAGTTCTGCATCGACAAGCTCTTCGCCCCGGGGTCGGAGCGGGGTCGGCTCGGTCTGCTCGAGATGCGCGGCTTCGAGATGCCGCCGCACCCGCGGATGGCACTGCTGCAGGCCCTGCTCGTGCGCTCGCTCGTCGCCCGCTTCTGGGAGGAGCCGTACTCCGGCCCCCTCGTCCACTGGGGCACACGCCTGCACGACCGCTACCTGCTGCCGGCCTTCGTCGCCGCCGACCTGCGCGATGTCATCGACGACGTCAACCGCTACCTCGAGTCCGCCGGCGCCGGGCGCATCGACCCGGCGTGGTTCGACTCCTTCCTCGAGTTCCGCTTCCCCCGGCTCGGCGACACCGTCGTCGGTGGCGTGGAGCTCGAGCTGCGCACGGCCATCGAGCCGTGGCACGTCCTCGGCGAGGAGGTCAGCCAGTCCGGCACGTCCCGCTATGTCGACTCCTCGGTCGAGAAGGTCCAGGTGCGCGCCGTCGGCCTCGTCGAGGGCCGGCACATCGTCACGTGCAACGGTGTGCCCGTCCCGATGGTGCCCGTCGCCGAGCAGGGCTGGGGCGGTCCTGTCGGGGCGAAGGGGAGTACCGGCGCCTTCGTCGGTGGCGTGCGTTACCGCGCCTGGGCGCCCCCGTCGGCCCTCCACCCGACGATCGGGGTGCACGGGCCGCTCGTCTTCGACCTCGTCGACCGCTGGTCGGGGCGCTCCCTCGGCGGGTTCACCCACCACGTGACCCACCCCGGCGGCGTCGCCTACGACACCTTCCCGGTCAATGCCGCTGCGGCGGAGTCACGCCGGGCCGCTCGCTTCGTCACCGACGGGCACACGGGCGGCCCCATCGACGTTGCCGCGCTGCCCGACCCGCTGGCCAGCCTCGGTCCCGCGGTCACCGACTTCCCGGTGACCCTCGACCTGAGGCGCTTCCCCGGCACCGACCACCACTCCTCGAGCTGAGTCGATGTCGCTGCGTGAGTCCAGGTGCTCGACCTCACCTCGACCCACCAGCGAGTGACCGGATCCGAGGTACCGAATAGGGCATCTGCCCGATGTCGTGGCCTACCTCAGAGGCGAAGTGTGGAGCTCACACCCCAGCAAGGAGCTCCAGATGAACCTCACAGCAGATCCCGCATTCGTCGCCGCCGAAGTCGCCTACCGTTTCGAGACCGGCCGCGGCTCCCACCCGGCGGTCCGGCCCGCACGACACCGCCGCGACGGTGTCCCGTCCTGGCTGCGTCGCATGGCCCACCGAGGCAGCAGCGCCCGGCACCGCCCCGCCCGCACCCAGCGCGCGTGAGGGCGGGCCGTCGGTGACTGCTGCCATGATCGAGGGCATGCCCTTGGCCCCCCGCACCCGCGCCCTCGTCGGTCGCACCCCGGAGCTGGCCCGCCTGCGCCGGGGCGGCGGTCTCGACGGGAGCGCGGCAGGCGGCAGCGTCCTCCTCAGCGGCGACGCGGGGATCGGCAAGTCCCGCCTCGTCGCGGAGGTGGCCGCCGAGGCGGTCGAGCGCAACCGCGTCGTCGTCACCGGCCACTGCGTCGGTGCCGGTGGCGCGGCTCTGGCCTGGCTCCCCTTCGTCGAGCTCACGGCCGACCTCGAGGCACAGGCTCCGGATGCCGTCCGCGAGACCCTCGACTCACACCCCGCCCTCGCGGCTCTCCTCCCAGGCGGCACCTCCGGCCCCTCGCCCGCGGACCCGGCGCGGATCGGCGAAGCCGTGCACGCGCTGCTCACCGCCACGGCTCGTGACCGACCGGTCCTCGTGGTGATCGAGGACGTCCACTGGGCCGACGACAGCTCACGGGACCTGCTGACCTTGTTGCTCACCCGCGGCTTCAGCACCGCCGCGAGCCTCCTCGTCACCTATCGCAGCGATGACCTCCACCGCCGTCACCCGCTGCACGACGTGCTGTCCGTCTGGACCCGCCTGCCGTTGGTCACCCGCCTGGACCTCACTCCCCTCTCCGGCACCCACATGGATCGCCTCGTCCGATCGCTCGACGAGGCCCCCACCACCCCGGACGACATCCAGCACATTATCGGCCGCGCAGAGGGCAACCCCTTCTTCGCCGAGGAGATCGTCGCCGCCGGCGATGCCGCCCGGACCACCGACGACCTCGCCCGACTCCTGCGGCTGCGCCTCGACCGCCTCAGCGGTCCCGCCCGGCACCTGGTGCACGCCGCATCGCTCGCCGGAGGGTCGGTGAGCACCGAGCTGCTCGGCGAGGTCGCAGAGTGTGACGTCGACGGACTCGACCAGGCGCTGCGCGAGAGCATCGACCACCACATCCTCGAGGTCGACACTGAAGGGGACTTCCGCTTCCGCCACGCCCTGCTCGGCGAGACGATCGCCGATGACCTCCTCCCCGGGGCACGACGACGACTCCACTCGGCGTGGTTGACCGCCCTTCGTGCACACCCCGGCCTCGGCGCCGCCGCCGACCTCGCCCGGCACGCCGCTGCCACGGGTGACACCGAGACGGCGGCGGCCGCAGCCATCGAGGCGGGCGACGCCGCGATGCAGGTCGGTGGCGCCCGCGATGCCCTCCGGCACTACGAGGCCGCGCTCGGCTGGATCGTCGACGACCCGGGACATCGGGGTGAGGTCGCGCTCGCCGCCGCCACCGCCGCCCGGACCAGCGGTGACCAGATGCGCTCGCTCCGCCTCCTCGAGGAGGCGCTGACCGAGGTCGACGCCGAGACCCACCCCGTCGTCCGGGCCCAGCTGCTCGGCAAGACCGCGGCCTGGTACACCATCCTCGACCTGCCGGGCGACCCGCTCGCCCTCTCCGCGGAGGCCGTCGCGATCCTGCCCGACCGGAGCACCCCCGTCGCGGCAGGCGTGCTCCTGCGCCGTCTGGAGGTCCTCGTCGACGCCCAGCGCGAGGAGGACGCCGCCCTCCTCGGTGACGAGATCGCCCTCCTCGCCGAAGAGCTGGACCTGCCCTCGGTCGCCGCCGAGAAGCGCCTTCAGCTGGCTCGGCTACTCGCCGCGAGCGACCCCGATCGGGCCCGCGAAGGCCTCCTCGCCACCGTCGACGACACCCGCGCACGACCCGCTCTCCGGCTCTCGGCCCTCCTCCGGCTGGGCACCCTCGAGCTCAACGCCGGGAGGCCGGCGAGCGCCCACGAGTACTTCACGAAGGGGGTCGCGATCGCCGACGAGCGCCATCGCCCGTGGGGTCCCTTCGGCATGGAGTGCCGGCTCCAGGCCGGGCGCACCGCCTATGAGCTCGGACGATGGCCCGAGGCGGAGCGTCTGCTCGCCTCCCCCGCGGACCTGCCCCACCCGCCGCGCGGCTTCATGGAGGGCGCGCTCGTCGAGCTCCTCGTGGCCCGGGGCGACGACGTCGACCCGGAGCGGCTCTCCGGGACGATCCGCTGGTGGGAGGTCGACGTGCTCCTCGTCGTGGCCTGCCTCGGAGGCCTCATCGACCTGCTCGGTCGCCTGGGCGAGGGCGAGCAGCTCAGGCACCTCGTCGATCAGGGCGTGGACACGATGAGTCGACTGTGGAGCCGGGACGCCCAGGCCATCATCCGCATCGCCGCCCTCTTCACCGGGCAGGTGGCGGACCTCGCGGCACGGCACCACGACGTGACGCTCCTGCGCGTGCGGTCGGACGACTACGCGGTGCGGGTGGCTCCCTTCGTCGGGCCGGAGCACCGCACCGGGCCGGAGTCCGAGGCCTGGCTCACCAGGCACTCCGCCGAACGGCTGCGGCTCGCCGCCGTGACCGGTCAGCGGCCCGACGCGGATGAGCTCGTCCTGGCGTGGCAGCGCGCGGTGGACGGCTTCGCGGTGCTGCCCAATCTCCCCGAGCGGGCCCGGTCGCGCGCCCGGCTGGCCGAGGTGCTCGCGCTCGTCGGTCGCGTCGCCGAGTCGCGTGACGTCGCCGCCACCGCTCGGGAGGAGGCCGAAGCACTCGGGGCCAGCCCCGTGCTCGACATCCTCGACGGCGAGCCGCCCGAGGACGTGGCCCGGAGCCAGCTCACCCCTCGCGAGCGCGAGGTGCTCGATCACCTGGACCGTGGCCGCACCAACGGTCAGATCGCCGACGCTCTCTTCATCTCGCGCAAGACCGCGAGCGTGCACGTCTCCAACATCCTCGCCAAGCTCGGCGCGGCCACCCGGGGCGAGGCCGTCGCGGTGGCGCGCGAGCACGGGCTCATCGGGTGATGCCCGGCGCCCGCACTTCGGCCTCATCCCGCCACCGGAGGAGGACGCCGTGTGCTCCTCCATCGCGCTCTACGTCCCGGACGTGGACGCGGTCGTCGCCGAGGCCGAGTCCGCCGCCCGGGTCCGGGAGTGGGCCGCCGGCGGGTGAGCCCTTGTCGGGCACGTCACCCGCTGCGAGAGTGGGGAGATGAGTGATGTGCAGCACAAGGCGAGCGAGCTCCTCCGACTCCACCGCACGGGTCACACCCTGGTGCTGCCAACGGTCTGGGACGCGTGGTCGGCCGGCGCCACCGCCGACGCCGGCTTCGCCGCCCTGAGCATCGGGAGCCACCCGCTCGCCAACTCCCGTGGCCAGGGCGACGGAGAGGACATGAGCCTGGAGGACGCCCTCGATGGCATCCGCCGGATCTGCGCCGCCGTCGACGTCCCGGTCAGCGCAGACGTCGAGTCCGGGTACGGCGCAGCTGCTGCCGAGCTGGTCGAGCGCGTGCTCGAGGCCGGAGCCGTCGGGATCAACGTCGAGGACACCGTCCACTCCGAAGGGGGGCGGGTCCGCGAGGTCGCCGAGCATGCGGACTACATCGCTGGCCTGCGCCAGGCGGCGGACGCCGCCGGCGTCGAGCTGGTCATCAACGCCCGCACCGACGCACTCCTGCACGGCACGACGAACTTCACCGACCCGCTCGCGGAGGCGATCGCCCGCGTCCGGGCCTGCGAGGAGGCCGGTGCCCGCAGCGTCTACCCGGTGAAGATCCCCGATGCCGCGACCCTCACCGCCCTGCAGGAGGCGACCTCCTTGCCGGTCAACGTCACGGCGCACCCGGTGGACGGCGCAGCGGCGGGCTCCCTGGACGAGCTGCGGGCAGTCGGCGTCCGGCGGATCACCTTCGGGCCCCTCCTGCAGGCGGCGCTCACCGACCCCCTGACCGACCTCCTCGCACCCTGGGCTCCCTGACGCACTGGGTCGAGGTGAAAACGTGCGCTCGGACGCTCGATATCACCTCGACCCGACGTTTCTCACCCACCGGCACCGGCGCGGGCGAGGATGAGCGAGAAGTCCCCGGCCTCATCGGTCCAGCCGGTGACCGGCTCCAGCCCGTGCTCCGCCAGCTCGGCCCGCAGCTCGTCGGGGCGGAACTTGCGGGAGATCTCGGTGCGGAGGTGCTCCCCCTTCGCCAGACGCCAGGTGCGACCGAGGCCGGTGAAGTCCGCCTCGATGTCGCGCACCGCCCGCAGGCGCATCTCGATGCGGGAAGCGTCGGCATCCCAGACCGCCTCGTGCTCGAGGTCCTCGCAGCGCAGCCCCCTGACCGGGGTGGTCCGCGTGATGACGTCGACGAGATTGAGGTCGAAGTGGGCCGTCACGCCGAGGGCGTCGTCGTAGGCGGCCACGAGTCGCGCCGGGTCCTTGACGAGGTCTGCCCCGAGCAGGAAGTGATCACCCGGCTCCAGCGCCCGGCGCACCATCCGCAGGAAGCCGGCCCGCTCGTCCTCCTCGAAGTTGCCGATCGTCCCGCCGAGGAAGAGCAGCAACCGCTGCCCGGCCTGGCCGGCGAGCGCCGGGAGGTGGTGGAAGTCCGCGACGGCCGGCTCGACCGACAGGCTCGGGTAGTCCACCCGCAGCTGCTCGGCGGTCTCGAGGAGCACCTCGCTGCTGATGTCCAGCGGCGCATAGAGCGCACGACGTCCGCCGGCGGTGAGGGCATCGAGGAGCACCCGGGTCTTGGCGGACGTCCCGGCCCCGAGCTCGTGCACGCTGCGGGCGCCGGTGAGCGCGACGACCTCGGCGCTGCGCCGATGGAGGATCTCGTGCTCGGCCCGCGTCGGGTAGTACTCGGGCAGGCCGGTGATCTCGTCGAAGAGCCGGCTGCCCCGCTCGTCGTAGAACCACCTCGGGGGCAGGCAGGGCGGATCGCCCCAGAGACCGGCACGCAGGTCGGCCTCGAGCTCGACACGACTCACCGGGCGAGCCGCAGTCCGGCGAAGACCCAGCGGGAGGCCGCCGGGAAGAAGTTGCGGTAGGTCACCCGAGGGTGGTCCGGAGGCGTGACCGCGCTGGCGCCGCGCAGCACGTGCTGGTCGTTCATGAACTTGCCGTTGTACTCGCCGACCGCTCCCGGCGCGGCCTCGAAGCCCGGGTAGGGCAGGTAGGCGCTCGCCGTCCACTCCCACACGTCACCGAGGGTGACCTCGCGGGCGACGCCGGGATGGCAGCGAGCGGGGTCGAGCAGGCCACCTCGGGCCTCCCGACCGCTGACCGCGTGGGCCTCCCACTCGTGCTCCGTGGGCAGGCGGTGGCCGGCCCACCGCGCGAAG
>JBQGNO010000110.1:0-8085 GCA_052087725.1 Janibacter sp.
GACCTCGTCGTCCACGAGCTCCTCGACCTCGTCGTCCACGAGCTCCTCGACCTCGTCCAGCTCGTCGTCGAGCAAGCCCACCTCGACGAGCACATCGCCCCCGACCAGGACATCGACCTCGTCACCGGCCTCGGCGACGAAGACGCCGTCATCGTCGCCGAAGAGCTCGACGTCGCAGTCGTCCTCGGCGAAACGGCTCTCGGCCGGTCGGGCCGAGAGGGAGGGCGCGAGGTAGTGCCGAAGGAGAGTGTGCCGGGCGACCTGCTGCCGCAGGACGTGAGCCCGATCATCGGTGGACGGCTGGGGCGCCGGGCCGCACCCCGGGAGCGCTCCCTTCGCCATCTGCTGCCCTTCATCGCGGCGATGGTGCTCCTGCCGATGGTGGGAGCCGTGGTCAGGCAGGGCCACTGTGTCCGGCAGGGATGGAACGGCGACGAGCAGTTCTGGCGCGGATGCTTCTCGGACCTGCCGGCGCAGTACCAGCTGGCTGATCTGGACTCCGGGATCGCCGGCTGGCTCGGCTCCGGTCGCTCGCCGGAGCAGATGCCGCTGCTGTCGGGCCTGATGTCGCTGCTCGGTGGGTTCGTGCCCGCCGGGAGCGACTGGTTGGACGCCTCCCGGTGGTACATGGCGATGTGGATCCTGCTCCTGGCGGTGTGTGCCGTCGTCGGCGTGTGGTGCGTCGCCCGCCTGCGGCCCCAGCGCCTGGACCTGGCCACCCAGCTGGCCCTGTCGCCGGTCTACATCGTCGCCGCACTCCTCTCGGCCGACCTCGTCGTCGTCACTCTGGTCCTCGGGGCGATGCTCGCTCGGGGGGTGCGCCGACCCACGCTCGCGGGTGTCCTGCTCGGCCTGGCCCTCGCCGGGCATGCCTGGGTCGGTCTCGTCCTCATCGCCCTGCTCGTCTCGGCCCGGCGGTTCGGCTACCGGGAGGAGGCCCGACGCACTGCCGTGGTCGCGGTGACCACGACCGGGGCCATCGCGGCGATCCTGCTCGTCATTGCTCCTGAGGTCGTCACCGGACCGCTGTCGACGTGGTGGGGGGCCCAGGCCGGTTACGGCTCGGTCCTGATGATCCCCGACCTCCTGGGCCATCCCCTTCCCGGCTGGGTCGCGCGGGCTGTCGCCCTCGTCGGCTGGGTCGGGGCGGTCTACGGGGCGTGGCTCATGGCCAAGCGGGCCTGGCGTCCGGCGACGTGGGCGCAGGTCGCCGCATTCGCGGTCCCGATCCTTGCCCTGACCGGGGTCGCGGTCCCCGTCCAGGCCGTCTTGTGGGTGCTTCCGCTCGCCATCCTGTCGGGGGTCAGCTGGCGTACCCATCTGGGCCTAGTGGCGGTCGAGGCCGTGCACGCGAGCGCACTGTGGTTGCACATCGGTGCCGCATCGGACCCGGACAAGGGTCTGCCGGGCACGTGGTACGCGATCGTCGTCCTCGGTCGGGCCATCGCGTGGTGCTTCCTGCTGTGGAGTGTCTGGTACACCCCCGTGGACAACCCGGCTCCCCGTCCACAAGCTCCCTCGCCCATCGCGCCCCGCCCCCAGGCGCCGGCCCGGGACTGACCCGTCGCGGTCCCCGGGAGCACACTTTGGTGCGAAGGGAGTGCAGCGGATAACCTTGGCCCGTCCCCGGCCTGTCATCCTGACGGCTGGGCACCGATGCACCAACCCTCCTGTCACGGAGAGCCCGTGACCGCACAGACCGAAGGAGGCGGGTTATCAGCATGCGTCAGTACGAGCTCATGGTCATCTTCGACCCGGAGACCGACGAGCGGGCCGTCCAGCCCCTGCTCGACAAGTTCCTCACCGTCGTCACCAACGATGGCGGCACCGTGGACAAGATCGACCACTGGGGTCGCCGTCGTCTCGCGTACGAGATCAACAAGAAGGCCGAGGGCCTCTACGCCGTCGCCAACTTGACCTGCACGCCGGACACGAGCAAGGAGCTCGACCGGCAGATGGGTCTGTCCGAGCAGGTCCTGCGGACCAAGCTCATGCGCGTCGACGCCTGAGGCGTCCCATCCAGACTGTCGGTCCACCGACAGTCCCACTGAGACGACCGATCGAGAAGGAAACCCATGGCAGGCGAGACCCCCATCACCGTTGTCGGAAACCTCACGGCTGACCCGGAGCTGCGATTCACTCCGAGTGGCGCGGCAGTGGCCAACTTCACCGTGGCCTCGACCCCGCGCACCTTCGACCGTCAGACGAACGAGTGGAAGGACGCGGAGACGCTCTTCATGCGCTGCTCCGTGTGGCGCGAGGCGGCAGAGAACGCCGCCGAGTCGCTGACCCGCGGCGCGCGCGTCGTGGTGACCGGCCGTCTCGTCTCCCGCTCCTGGGAGGACAAGGAGACCGGCCAGAAGCGCACCGTCATGGAGATGCAGGCCGACGAGGTCGCCCCCTCGCTGCGCTACGCCACCGCCAAGGTGACGAAGACCCAGCGCGGTGGTGGCGGCGGTTTCGGTGGCGGCCAGCAGGGTCAGGGCAACTTCGGGGGCGGCTACTCGTCTCCGGGAGGCCAGCAGCAGAACGACCCGTGGGCGACCGGCGGTCAGGGCGGCGGCTTCGGCGGCCAGCCCGGCGGCGGTCAGGCTCCTCCGGCCCAGGGCGGCGCCCCGCAGGGTGGCCAGGGCGGTGGCTGGGGCAGTGCTCCCAGCTACGACGAGCCCCCCTTCTGATCGATCTCTCACGCCCGGGTCCGCCCGAGCACTGAACACATCCCCATCCCGAGGATCATCCTCGGGCTCTCGTGAACACGAAGGAGAGCACCACGATGGCCAAGCCCGTAGTGCGCAAGCCCAAGAAGAAGGCCAACCCGCTCAAGGCGGCGAAGGTCGAGAACATCGACTACAAGGACGCGAACCTGCTGCGCAAGTTCGTCTCCGACCGCGGGAAGATCCGCGCCCGTCGCGTCACCGGCGTCTCCGTCCAGGAGCAGCGCCGCATCGCGACTGCCGTGAAGAACGCCCGGGAGATGGCGCTGCTGCCCTACTCCTCGTCCACCCGCTGATCCGCGGCCGCGAAGAACACAGGAGCGTCACATGAAGGTCATCCTCACCCACGAGGTCTCCGGCCTCGGTACCGCCGGTGACGTCGTCGACGTCAAGCCGGGGTACGCCCGCAACTTCCTCTACCGCCGTGGCCTGGCCACCGAGTGGACGAAGGGTGCGCAGAAGCAGGTCGACGCGCTCGCCGCCGGCCGTGCCGCCCGCGCCGTGAAGTCCCTCGAGGAGGCGCAGTCCATCAAGGGCAACCTCGAGGCCCAGCAGGTCACGGTCTCGGCGCACGCCGGTCAGAGCGGTCGCCTCTTTGGCGCCGTCACCAGCCGGGAGGTCGCCGAGGCGATCGTCGCCGGCGGTGGTCCGGACATCGACCGTCGCACCATCGAGATCCCCACGCCGATCAAGAACGTCGGGCCCGCAGAGGCTCTCGTTCGCCTCCACCCGGAGGTCCAGGCGCAGGTCACCCTCGAGGTCGTCGCCGGCTGATTCGGCCCGACCCATGACGAAGGGCGTCTCCCACCACGGTGGGCGGCGCCCTTCGTCATGCCGTCCCGCGCATGAAGGCGCCTCCCCCTTGGTAGCGTCTGCTCACTTCACGAACGGAAACGAGGGGGATACATGTCGGTGCGCACACGAGCCATCGCGCTGTCGGCTGCCGGGGCCATGGCGCTGAGTGGCTGCTCGATGCTGGGTGGGGACGAGGAGTCGAGCTCGCCTTCCTCTGCGTCATCCGGGGTCGTCGACGGTGATGCCAACGAGAACGGCGCGAAGACCGCGGGGATCGACCTGGACAACCCGCCGAAGCCGATCGCCGAGGCGACGATCAAGAACGTCGGCGACTCGATCGACAGCACCACGATCGAGCTGCTCGAGCTGCGGGCCGAGGACAATGTCATGCTCGCGACCTTCCGGCTCACCGGGGACGGTCGGGGCAACGAGAAGCAGTCTGCGTTCGCCCTCCTGGGGGACTCCTCCTTCCGCCCGGTCTTCATCGACATGGAGAACCTGGAGAAGTACGGACACGTCGACGACCTCACCAGCGGCGTCGTCGATGCGAAGGCTCCTCTGGGCGACCCGGTCTTCCTCTTCACTGCCTTCCCGCTCCCCAAGGACGGGGTGTCGTCGATGGACCTGCGCGTGACCTCGGAGTCACCGTCCATCGAGGACGTCCCGATGCCGAAGTGATGGGTCGCTCACGGGGCCACCAGCGCCGTGCCCTCGTGGCGTCCGTGGTCGCCGTCCCGGTGCTGCTGGGCACCGCACCCGGTGTCCGGGCCGCGGAGGACGACCCGGTGACGGTCGAGAGTCTCCCGAGCCTGACCGACCATGAGGTCGAGCAGTTCATCGCACCGATCGAGGTCCCGGACATCGAGGCCATCGACGTCCCCGATGTGGAGCCCTTCGAGCCCGAGGTCAGCTCGTCGGGGGGTGACACCGTCGTCAGCCTGGACACCGACGTGCTCTTCGACTTCGGCGAGGCCACGCTGAGTCGGACGGCGAAGAGTGCCGTCACCGATGCCGTCTCGGATGTCCCGGACGGGGCCGAGGTTGCCGTGGTCGGGCACACCGACTCGGTCGGTTCGGACTCGGACAACAAGAAGCTGTCCAAGGAACGGGCCCAGGCGGTGGCGGATGTCATCGAGAAGGAACGCGATGACCTCGACCTGACCGTGCGCGGTGAGGGTGAGAGCGACCCGGTCGAGGCCAACACCAAGGGCGGCAAGGACAACGCCGAAGGGCGGGCGAAGAACCGTCGCGTGGAGGTCCGCTACACCGAGTGATCGGTGCCCTTCGCCGTGGATGGGTAGTCCTCCCCATGTCGTGATGGTGCGGTCGACCGTAAGATCCCCGTAAAGAATCCATCACACGGGGGAGATCGCCCATGTCACAGCCGCCCTACGGACAGCAGCCGCCTGCGCAGGGGCCGGGTATGCCGCCACCACCGCCCGGGTACGGCCCGCCGGTGCAGGGGCAGCCGGCTCCGCCCCCCGGCTATGGACCGCAGCCCGGGCAGGGATACCCGCAGCAGGGGCAGTGGGGGCAGGCGCCGATGCAGCAGCCGAAGAAGAAGAGCAGCGCCGGCAAGTGGGTGGCCTTCGGTGCGGCAGGGGTTCTTGGTCTCGGCCTGCTCGGCGGCGGAGCGCTCTTCGCCTTCAGCAAGATCAACGGTGGCGGTCCTCAGCCGGAGACGGCACTGCCGTCGACGGCCATCGCCTTCGCCAAGGTCGACCTCGACCCGTCCGCGGACCAGAAGGTCGATGCCTTCCGTTTCGCTCGGAAGTTCCCGGGTGCGCAGGACCCTCTGTCCGGTATGGACGAGGACGGCGACATGCGCAAGGAGATCTTCGATGCCCTCAAGGACGAAGGGGGCCTCGAGGGTGTCGACTACGAGTCCGACGTCGAGCCGTGGCTCGGCAAGCGCTTCGGCGCGGCCATGATGCCGTCCGACCCGGGTGAGGACCCGCAGGTCGTCCTGGCCCTTGCGAGCACCGACGAGGACGCGGCGAAGGATGGCCTGGCCAAGGTCACCGAGGATGGCGGGTACTGCTCCGTCCAGGAGGACTACGCACTCTGCGGAGAGGAGCAGTCGGTGGTGGACAAGGCGGTCAACGACGCAGCGACCGAGACGCTTGCCGACAGCGCCACCTTCAGCCAGGACATGGACGACCTCGGGGAGGACGGTCTCGTCACCGCATGGATGGACGCCACCGAGCTGAGTGAGCTCGCGAAGGGGCCTGACACGACGAGTCAGCCGGACGGCCAGAAGACGCAGGGGCGTATGGCGATGGCGCTGCGCTTCGACGGTCCGACCCTCGAGCTGGCCGGTCGGATCAACGGCATGCCGGATGGCAGCGTGCCCTCCGGCGAGAGTGCAGCGGTCGGCGACCTGCCGGCTGACACCATCGGCGCCCTCGGCGTCGCGGGGCTCGACGAGGCCCTGAAGAATGCATGGCCGGAGATCGACTCCGCGATGGCCGACACCATCGGACCGGACTGGACCGAGGGCAAGGACGACTTCACGCGAGAGACCGGCGTCTCCCTCCCTGACGACGTGGCCAAGGCTGTCGGCAGTGACACCGCAGTTGCGCTCGGGGCCAACGGGCCCGAGCCGGAGGTCGCGCTGAAGACGAACGGTGACCGGAGCGTCATCGACAAGCTGGTCGGCCTGGACCCGGACGGGATGTCCGGTATCAGCGTCAAGGACGGTGATGATGACACGGTTGTGGTCGCCTCCAGCGACAGCTATGCCGATGAGGTCGGTTCCCAGGGTGGCCTCGGGGACAGCGACGCCTTCAAGGATGCGGTCCCTGACGCAGACGACGCCAGCTCCATCGCCTACGTGGATGTCACCAAGGCGGTCGAAGCCTTCGGTGATGAGTTCGACGACGAGGAGCGCAAGAACATCGAGCCGCTGTCTGCCGTTGGTTTCTCTCTCACCGGCGAGGACGACCACGCTGACTTCCGTCTGCGGGTGACGACCAAGTGAGCTGAGTGCTACTCACGGTCGATCGCGAAGGGGGCCCCGTCACCAGTGGGCGGATTCACGGGGTGTTCGCAACACCGGTGGGTTTTGCCTAGTGGTTTAGGCCTTCTGGAGTAGATCACGAAGACGCTCGGCTGGGGTTGCCCAGTCGAGCGTCTTTCGTGGTCTGGCGTTGAGTTCTTGGGCGACGTATTCCAGCTCGTCGGGTCCGTGGACTCGAAACGCGCTCGCTCATCGGGTTTGCCCAGCGGCATCGGTTCCGCGGCGACCAAGCCGACCCGAACCAGGTGCCGACGGGCGGTCGAGTGGGCACACCCTGCCAATCGTGCCGCCGCCCCGGATCGAGCCCGTCCGCTCGAACACCGCCACCATCTTGACCACCGCCTCCCGCGTGACATCAATAGACGCACGCCTACCCCCAGAAACAACCATGGTCCTCGCAACTCCTCAGATCGAGGTGTTGCGAGGACCATGTGAACCGAAGGTGGTGACGGGGCCCCCTTCGTCTGAAGTTGGCTGATCGTGGCAGGCGGTCGGCGGAGGGTCTGGTACCCGACAGCAGGTCGAATACCCGTGCGAGACAACGCCGTTCGCGTTCAGCTACGCGGACGTGTCCTGAATGGCGCTGGGGCACACCGCTGCTGACGTCAGACCCACATGCCGTTTGAGCCCGAGCCGACATCACCCTGCTCGAAGAGTGAGATCGACCGCCGTGACCGGATCGATACGCCTGTCATTTCGTGACCTCGTGATTACTCTTTCGATGAAGTCGGGCGGGCGGCCGGCTGGAAACTTCCTGATGGCCAATTGCGCTGACATGCAGGCGCTTTGGGCGAAGTTTCACGAGTTCGGACCCGAGCCGCTCCACGTCCCGACGATTCTTGTTGCCTGACGTTTACATCGGGGTCGCGCGTCTCGTTGACAAGCTTACTAACCCTTTGGTTGCAACTATCGGGATCGGTGCCACAGTTGAAAAGCGTAGACGGATGAACGTCGCCAAGCTCGAGAGCTCGGCGGAGTTGCGAGAGGGGTCAAGCCGTGGACGGGATGCCGGTGTCGGCCACCGTGGGTGGTCGCAGGGCGGTGGAGTTGATGGTGAGCGCGAGTGCTCACCAGCTGGCTCGTGCTGCTGCCGGTCTCGGGTTGGCCTTCGTCGCGTGGCTCCTCATGTGCGGGATCTCCGACGCGGCGGGCGACCCTGCTGGGCGCCCTCCGGTCAAGGCATCCACGGGAGCACAGGGGCCGTCCGTAGCGGCCGAAGGGGTGCAGCCGCCTCAGGCGAAGAGCCCGGCATCGCCCGCGGCCCAGGGCACTCCTGAGACTCCGGTTCCCCCGCAGGATGCGCCTACTGGTGGGGTTCGCATCGGTGTCGACGTAGATCTGCCGGGTGTCGAGCCGCAGGCTCCTGAGGGTGAGGCTCCCTCGGAGGGTGCGCCGGCTGACGCTGAAGACAACGCTCCGGCTGGTGGGGTTCGCGTCGGTGTTGACGTTGATGTGCCGGCTGCTGAGTCGCAGGTCCCTGAGGGTGAGGTTCCGTCGGAGGGTGTGCCGGCTGCTGAGTCGCAGGTCCCTGAGGGTGAGGTTCCGTCGGAGGGTGTG
>JBQGNO010000110.1:8185-10101 GCA_052087725.1 Janibacter sp.
CGGTTGTGAATGCGGTCTTGGGTGACGGCACGGTGTTGATCGATGCCGAGCGGGGTTCCATCGGCACGAACCTTGGGCCGATCTCGTCCGAGGTGTCGTCGTCGGGATTGTCGTTGGGTGTCGATACCCACGCGACGAGTCCGACGGATCGGCCGGGCGGCGTTGACGACGGCTCTGTCCCGACCGGGGACGTGCTGGCTGAGTCGGATGCGCCGGGTGCCGAGTCGGAGGGCTCTCGCAGGATCGGTCTCGTCGACGCGGTGCAGCCGGCGGTTGAGCGAGTGGTTGCGCCGCTCGCTGCGGAGGACGCGCTCGATGTGCAGGCTTTGCCCGGGACGCTGGGCGAGGTTGTGAATGCGGTCCTGGGTGACGGCACCCTATTGATCGATGCCGAGCGGGGCTCCATTGCCACGAACCTCGGGCCGATCTCGTCCGAGGTGTCGCCGTCGGGGCTGTCGGTGAGTGTCGACACCCACGCGACGATTCCGACGGATGGGCAGGGCGACGACGTCTCTCGTCCGGCGGGATTGGTGCCCACGTTGCTGCACTCAGTGGTGGGCGAGCTGGGCGTCCTGGCGGACACCGTGGCCACCTTGCCCGGCGGCCCCGTGGTTGGTGGGCTGCTCGAGACGATCGAGTCCGACACCCAGACCATCGTCGATTCCGTGTTTCCCCCGGTGCCGGCGCCGTCAACTGATTCAGGTCTTCCCGCCGTTCCGAAGTCGCCTCACACAGGCGAGCCCGAGGCCGACACCAGGTCGAACGTTGACTCGGTCGTCTCGCACGCCGGCCCCGACGAGATCAGCGGTACGAGCAGTGAACCCAACGTGGCCGACGTCGCCGCAAGTAATGAGCTCAACGTCGCCGCTGTCGCTGCAGGCCTTGCGAAGTCAATGACGGGCCAGTCGCCGTCGCAGACGCAGCGGATGGCCGCGCCGGAGTTCGTGAGCCCCCTCGGGTCCGAGCAGGATCCAGTGGTTGACGAGGCTGGTGCTGCCGGCGCGGTAGACCCCGTCTCGGGATCTTTTCTTCTTGACTCGGGTGCGCCGTCAATGGCGCCTGGCGGATCCGGGTCGATTGGTGGCACCTCCTCCGGAGGGGGAGGGGCTGCCGCTCATTTTGAGGACGGCCTCTTGCTTCCCATGACGGTGAGCGAGGCTATTTCGAGCGCCATGCGGGCGGTGCCAAGCGATTTGGCTGCCAGCCCCGATCACTCTCCTGATTGACGCTTCCAATTGGGGTAAAAGCGTCACCTGTCGTGCGTCGAGCGCTCCACCCAGTGGATATCAGCACCTCTTGGCACCGACGGGTTCAACGCAACCACCCAGACGGTTTTGGGCCGCTTTAGCCATACCCAAGATCTGGGATCTCTTCTGCCGCTATGCGCAGACCCCATCAAGTCAGCTCCGACCAAAATCTGTACCTGAACTCATGACGTCCATTTATCGCAATGGAGATCGGAGAACTCGAAATGTCTACTCACAGCAGGGGCGCCCGGCACGGTGCCGCGGCCCCATCCATGGGACCAATCTTCGGCCGCCAAGACCCAGAGTGTGTGGGAATGCCCAGCACAGCGGGATACGCCCCGCGGCACGCCTCGACCGTCACGCGAAGCAGCGGGCGAGACGCCTTGGTGCGTTGGTCGGCTGTCACGGGACTGTTCGTTGGCAGCCTCGCCGTTGGCGCGACCTCAGCTCAGGCTGATAGCCCGAACACGGCGCTCCAGGAGGTGAAGACGAGCACCAACGAGGCCGGCGTCCAGGGGTGGAAGACCTCTGAGGGGCCCGGCGGCGCCCAGGACGGCAATTCCAACGAGGGCACCCACGGTGTTACGGCCAATGGGAACCAGGGCAACAACGGGAACGACCCGGCCAACGGCAACAACGGGAACGACCCGGCCAATGGAAACCAGGGCA
>JBQGNO010000111.1:0-10080 GCA_052087725.1 Janibacter sp.
TTCCCCGGCGCGGGCCTCATGGCGCGGATGGTCGGGGCGATCATCGCCGCCTTCATCGGCACGATGATCTTCTTCCTCTTCCTGCGAAGGGTGACCCTCCGGTCCTCGCTCATCGTCCCGATCATCGGGATCATGCTCGGTGCCGTCGTCGGCTCGGTCTCGACCTTCATCGCCCTGCAGATGGACATGTTGCAGAACCTCGGGGTCTGGTTCGCCGGCAGCTTCACCTCGGTCCTGCGTGGGCAGTACGAGGTGCTGTGGATCGTCGCCCTCGTCGGGGTGGCGATCTTCGTCGTCGCCGATCGCTTCACCGTCGCCGGGCTCGGTGAGGAGATCGCGACGAATGTCGGCCTCAACTACAACCAGGTCCTCCTCGTCGGCACCGGGCTCATCGCCATCGCGACCGGTGTCGTCACCGTCGTCGTGGGCAACCTGCCCTTCGTCGGCCTGATCGTGCCCAACATCGTCTCGATGTTCCGTGGGGACGACCTGCGCAGCAACCTGCCGTGGGTCTGCCTCCTGGGGATCGCCATCGTCACGGTCTGCGACCTCATCGGGCGCACGATCATCGCCCCCTTCGAGATCCCGGTCTCGCTCATCCTCGGCATCGTCGGCGCGGTGGTCTTCGTCGCCCTTCTCCTGAAGCAGCGCCGTCGTGGCTGAGGCACCGGCGCGCCCACGGACCACCCCGCCGATCGAGTCGTCGGCCGGGCGGGACTCCGGCCCGCTGCCGACCACCCGCTCGCGGTGGCGCTACCGGATCACCGTGTCGCTCCTGCTGGTGCTGGCCCTCGGGTTCGGTCTCGGCCATCTCGCCTGGGACAACCCGATGCCGCTCGGGTCGCGTGGCTTCTGGATCGTCGCGGAGCTGCGCGCCACGACCCTCCTCGTGATGCTCGTCGTCGCGGTCTGCCAGGCGCTCGCGACGGTGAGCTTCCAGACGGTGACGAACAACCGCCTCATCACGCCCTCGATCATGGGCTTCGAGTCCCTCTACGTCGCGATCCAGACCGCGGCGGTGTACTTCCTCGGGGCGGCCGGCCTGGGTCTGCTCACGGGGCTGCCCCAGTTCGTCCTGCAGGTCGCGATCATGGTCGGCCTGTCCCTGGCGCTCTACGGCTGGTTGCTCTCCGGGCGGTACGGCAATGTCCAGGTCATGCTGCTCGTCGGCATCGTCATCGGGGGTGGCCTCGCCTCGGTCTCCTCGTTCATGCGCCGCATGCTCACGCCGAGCGAGTTCGACGTGCTCACCGCGCGGATGTTCGGCTCGATGTCCAATGCCGACCCCGGGTACTTCCCCGTCGCCATCCCGCTGTGCCTCGTGGCGGGAGCACTGCTGTGGTGGCGTTCCAGCCGGCTCAATGTCGTCGCGCTCGGTCGGGACGCCTCGATCAACCTCGGGCTGAACCACCGCCGCGAGATGATGCAGACCCTATTCCTCGTCTCCCTCCTCATGGCCGTCTCGACGGCGCTCGTCGGACCGATGACCTTCCTCGGTTTCCTCGTCGCGACCTTGGCATACCAGTTCGCCGACACCCATGACCACAAGCGGGTCTTCCCGGTCGCCGTGCTCATCGGCTTCGTCGTGCTCTCCGGTGCCTACTTCACGATGAAGAACGTCTTCTACGCCCAGGGCGTCGTCTCGATCATCATCGAGCTGGTCGGCGGGTCGGTCTTCCTCTTCGTCATCCTCAAGAAAGGGCGCCTGTGATCACCCTGACGAATGTCCGCAAGACCTACGGCAGCGAGGTGACGATCGGCCCGGTCGACCTGGCGATCCCCGCCGGTGGCGTCACCACGCTCGTCGGACCGAACGGTGCCGGCAAGTCGACCCTGCTGACGATGATCGGACGACTGCTCGACCTCGACGAGGGAGCCATCGAGGTCGCTGGCTACGACGTGGCGAGCACGAAGTCGAAGGACCTCGCGAAGATCGTCTCGATCCTGCGCCAGGAGAACCACTTCATCACCCGGCTCACGGTCCGCCAGCTCGTCGGGTTCGGGCGCTTCCCGTACTCGCAGGGACGGCTGACCGTCGAGGACGAGGAGATCATCTCGCGCTCGATCGACTTCCTCGATCTCGCCGAGCTCGAGGGGCGCTACCTCGACCAGCTCTCCGGGGGTCAGCGACAGCGGGCCTATGTCGCCATGGTGCTCACCCAGGACACCGACTACCTGCTCCTCGACGAGCCGCTGAACAACCTCGACATGCAGCACTCGGTGCACATGATGCAGCACCTGCAGCGGGCCGCTGCCGAGCTCGGCAAGACGATCATCGTCGTCCTGCACGACATCAACTTCGCCGGGCACTACTCCGACCGGATCTGCGCGGTCAAGGACGGTCGGGTCGTCGAGTTCGGCACCCCCGACGAGATCATGACCGACGACGTCCTCACCCGGGTCTTCAATACCCCGGTCCAGGTCATCGACGGCCCGAGCGGCCCGCTCGCCGTCTACTACTAGGCCGTCAGCCGGCGACCGACTCCGAGACCGGCACCACTGCCGTGGGCCGGCCCGCGACCGGGGCGAGCTCCTCGCGCCGTTCGTAGGCCCAGCCGGGCCCGCGCAGGAGGAAGGAGAAGCGGTCCGACCACGTCGGCGCCGTGGCGATGTCCGTGGCGATGTCCTGCCACTCGTGGGTGGCGATGGTGCCGATGTCGAAGCTGTCGATGTTGCGGGTCAGGCCGTAGCGCACCGGCTCGACCTCCGGCTCGAAGGTGCCGAAGAGCTTGTCCCAGAGGATGAGGATCGAACCGTGGTTGATGTCGAGGTACTGCCGCTGACTGCCGTGGTGGGCGCGATGATGGCTCGGGGTGTTGAGCACCTTCTCGAGCGAGCCGATGGAGCGCACGGCCTCGGTGTGGATCCAGAACTGGTAGATCAGGTTGATCGCCCGGGCGTCCTCGATGTACTTCGTCGGGATCCCCGCGAGGGCGAGCAGGCCGTAGGGGACGGCCATGGTGAAGCCCTCGGCGACCGGCTGGCGCAGCGCCGTCGAGAGGTTGTAACGCTCACTGCTGTGGTGGACGACGTGCACGGCCCACAGCCACCGCGACTCGTGGGACAGGCGGTGGTTCCAGTAGTAGATGAAGTCCCAGGCCGCGATGGCGGCGATGTAGGACAGGGCGCCGGTGCGCATCCCGACGGGGGCGAACCGCGACAGTCGGGTCGCGGAGGTCTGCGTGGCCCACACGGAGGCCGCGGCCACGGCGGTGGAGGCGACGGCGGCGACGGCCGAGCCGGAGGTCATCAGCCCGAGGGCGTCGGCACGGGAGCGCACGGTGACCGGGGGGGCCTCGTCGGTGGGCAGGGTGCCCGCCTCGGGCAGGGTCCCGCCGTGTTCCCGGCGGCGCCGGAGCACGTCCCCGAGGGTCGTCGCGGCGCCGGCAGCCGCGCCGACGGCGAGGAGGGCGGTGCCCCCCTTCGTCGTGCCGGGGCTGAGCCGGCGAACGATCGGGCCGGTGACGAAGGGGGCGATGAGGCTCCCGATCCCCATCGTCAGGCTGGCGATGGTGTCGTTGAGCTCGTAGTCGCCGGCGCGGTCCTCACCCGAGGTGGCGGGGTGCTTGCGCTGCCACCACAGCTCGGCGCCCATCGCGCCGACGAAGGCCGGGATGGCCAGGACGGTCAGATCGGGACGGTTCACAAGGGCTCCTTTGCGCCGAGCTGCACGGTCGGCCTGGCAGGGATAGCACAATGGCGACCGAGGGGAGGTAACTGACTGTACTGTCAGTTACCTCTGGGTCACAAGAGCGGAGGCGTCGGTGGGCGAGGTCGGGACGAAGGGCGTGGCGCGCGCCGAGCGGCGTCGGCAGCTCGTGGACGAGGCGGTCGAGCAGTTCGGTCGCCTGGGGTACGCGAGGGTGTCGATGTCCGATGTCGCCGAGCGGGCCGGTGTCTCGAAGGCCATGGTGCACAACGTCTTCGGGTCCAAGGCAGCACTCGCGCAGGCCTGTCTGGAGGAGGTCGGGCCGCAGCTCGTCAGCTCGATCGCCGCGGCCCAGACGGCCGTCGACCCCGGGCGGCGCGCCCAGGACACGATCACCGCGATCTTCACGGCCATGGCCGACCACCGGCACACCTGGGCAGTGATCCACGACGACTCCCTCCCCGCGGGGAGCGCGGCGGCGGAGCTGGCGGCAGGGTTCCGGGGGCAGCTGCACTCGATGGGCACCGTCGGGACCCGTGACGTGCTCGCGGCATCCGGGATCGACGACCCGGTCGACCACGACCTGCTCGACCGGATCTGGGAGGCGATCGTCGCGGCGACGGTGCAGTGGTGGCAGGAGCACGACGAGATGAGTGCCCACGACATGGCCGCGCGCTTCACCCGGCTCCTCGGGGTGGTCACGACCGGGCGGTGACGCCCCCTTCGTCGCTCCCGGCGGTCATCGTGCGGTGGTCCGGACCGAGCGTCGCGCTGGCCCGCCACGCCCCCAGGGCGGCGATGACCAGCCCGAGCGGGACGACGACGAGCAGCGCATCGTGCAGGCCCACCGCATCGGCGGCCAGCCCGTCGATCGGTCGGGCGAAGAGATCGCTGAGCGCGCCGGTGATGATCGGGCCGAGAGTGGCTCCGATGATGTTGAAGGACGCGAAGTAGACCCCGAGCGCCGTCGCGCGGATCCCGGGCGGGACCACATCGGCGATCGCCGGTGAGGCGGCCGCGGCGAAGAGCTGGGTGCCGACCCAGCCGAGCGTGAAGACGAGGACGAAGGGGGTCGCGGCCCCCGCCCCGAGCAGCAGCGCAGCGAATGTGACGGGCACGGCGGCGGTGAAACCGATGGCGCCCACCCGCAGACGTCCGTCGATGGCCCGTGAGGCGGCCCGGTCCGACAGGGTGCCCCCGAGGAGCAGGCCGATGATGCCGGCGAGACCGAGGATGGCGCCGGCCCCGATGGACGCCTGGGCGATCCCGAGCCCGTGGTAGCGCTGGAGCAGCGGGACGATGAAGGTCGCCACCGCGTACGTCGGGATCTGCAGGCCCACGCCGGCGACCATGAGCCACCGCACGGTCGGTACCGCGAGGACCTGGCGGAAGGGCTGCTGGGTCGCGAGCACCGACAGGTCGCTCCTCGCCTCCTGGTCGTCGGAGGCGCCGCGCCGCGGCTCGCGGACGAGCAGCATGGCGCCGGCGAGGAGCACGCCCGGCACGGTGGCGATGAGGAAGGGGACTCGCCACGACCCGGTCATCTCGACGATCGGGCCGACCGTGAGGAAGGCGGTGAGCAGCCCGAGCGGGATGCCGAGGGAGAAGATGCTGATCGCGCGCCCACGGTGCTTCGGCTCGTAGGCGTCGAAGATCACCGAGTTGGCCGCGGGGCCGTAGGAGGCCTCGCCGATCCCGACACCGAGCCGGCACAGGAAGAGCAGGACGAAGCCGGCCGCCAGCCCGCTGCCGGCGGTGAAGAGGCTCCACACGAGCAGCCCCACGGCCATGATCACGCGGCGTGGGTAGCGGTCGGCCAGCCGGCCGATGATCACGCCGGCGATCGCGTAGACGATGGTGAAGGAGCCGCCGAGGACGCCGATCGCGGTGTCGGAGAGGCCGAATTCGTCGCTGAGCGGCTCGACGATCACGGCCGGGATCGTCCGGTCGTAGAAGTTGACGAGGTTGGCGAGCGTGAGCACCGCGAGCAGGAACCACCGCTGGGACATGCGCTCACCCAACCACGATGGTCGAGGTGTGAGGCCGCTCGCGGCCGAGCCTCGAGGCCGGGCCCGTATCGTGACGGGGTGATCGAGCGACTGACGTGCTTCACCGGATCCACGCCCGGCAACGACCCGAAGTGGGTCGAGCTGGCCCACGCGGTCGGCGCCGACCTGGCCCGCCGCGACATCGGCGTGGTCTACGGAGCGGGCGGTGGCGGGCTCATGGGCGCGCTCGCCCAGGGTGCGCTGGACGAAGGGGGCGAGGTCATCGGCGTCATCCCCGAGTTCATGATCGAGCGCGAGTGGGGCCGCGACGATCTCACCGAGGTGCACGTCGTGAGGACCATGCACGAGCGCAAGGCGCTCATGGCCGACCTCACGAACGGCTTCCTCGCGCTGCCGGGCGGGATGGGCACGCTCGAGGAGGTCTTCGAGGTGTGGACCTGGCGGCAGATCGGGCTGCTCGACAAGCCGGTCGGGTTCCTCGACGCCGACGGCTTCTGGACGCCGCTGCTGGACTCCCTTCGTGGTCTCGGCGAGGCCGGCTTCATGTCGCAGGCGAGCCTCGACGACGTCGTCATCGCTCCCGACCTGGACTCGGCGCTCGCCGGCCTGGAGTCGCGGGGTGTCGGGACCCGGATGCTGCGTCCGGTCACCTGACGATCAAGGGCGGTATCCTGTGGTACTTGGGTAACGAAAGTGCCCTCGTAACCTCCGCTGTCGGGGGTCTCTGCCACGGTCTCTGGATGGAGCAGAGCGACGGGGTGCGTCCGACCAAGAGATGTGTGGAGAGCTGGGCATCGCACCTCCTACGGCGGACGTGCGTCTCCATGGTCTGGGGGAGCGTCCCATTCGTGAGGCGCAGGCCCAGCCCGATGTGATCGAGGCAGGCGGGGGCGAGCGGATCGTGTCCGTGAAGGACCGCGTCTGGTTCAAGCTCAAGACTGGTCGGTGGCGCGCGGCGGTCGTCCGGCTGACGGAACGCCTGATCTACGAGCAGGTCATGGTCGAGGCCGTAGCCAGGTCCCTGCGGTCGGGCGAGGTCATCACGGCACAGTTCTCTGCCTACTCCATGGGCGTGGTCATCCGTGCTGATCGAGGGGAGCAGTGTGTGGCCTTCACCGCCGAGAAGGTCGTCAATGTTCGAGTCCTGGCGGCGGTGATGCTGGATGCCTTCCCCGGGATCTCCAACGACGATTGGGCCCCGGAGCCCGGCGGCTTCTGTGGTCTGCAACCCGAGCCCGGCCAGATCATCTACTCGGCGGTGCTGCCGTCGGAGGTGGCTGACGCAATCCTTGAACGTGTGCCGTCGACAGGAGAGTGCGTCCGCGACAGGCCCGTGATCGCCCGCCCGGCGCGCCGAGTAGCGTTGCGTCCATGACTGAGATGCGCGCGGAGAAGGACAGCATGGGCACCATCGAGGTGCCCGCGGACAAGTACTGGGGCGCTCAGACGCAGCGCTCCCTGGGCAACTTCGACATCGGTCGCGACACCTTCGTCTGGGGCCGCTCGATGATCCGCGCCCTCGGCACGCTGAAGAAGTCCACGGCCCTGGCCAATGCGGAGCTCGGCGAGCTGCCGCAGGACGTCGCCGATCTGGTGACGCGGGCCGCCGACGAGGTCATCCAGGGTGACCTCGACGCGCACTTCCCGCTCGTGGTCTTCCAGACCGGCTCGGGCACGCAGTCCAACATGAACTCCAACGAGGTCATCTCCAACCGCGGCATCGAGATCGCCGGCGGGGAGATGGGGACCAAGGCTCCGGTCCACCCCAACGACCACGTCAACCGCGGTCAGTCGAGCAACGACACCTTCCCGACGGCGATGCACATCGCGATCGTCCTCGACCTCAACGAGCGTCTCTACCCGTCGGTGCAGCAGCTGCGCGACACCTTCGCCGCCAAGGCGAAGCAGTACGCCGACGTCGTCATGGTCGGCCGCACGCACCTGCAGGACGCCACCCCGGTCACCCTCGGTCAGGTCATCGACGGCTGGGTGGCGCAGATCGACTTTGCCCTCGACGCCGTCAAGCACGCCGACCAGCGCGCCCGCGAGCTGGCCATCGGTGGCACCGCCGTCGGCACCGGCCTCAACGCCCACCCGACGTTCGGCGCGCTCACCGCGACCAAGATCAGCGCGGAGACCGGCTACGACTTCGCCCAGG
Organism: Janibacter sp.; assembly: GCA_052087725.1. GTDB lineage: Bacteria > Actinomycetota > Actinomycetes > Actinomycetales > Dermatophilaceae > Janibacter. The sequence continues at coordinate 7,817 of JBQGNO010000111.1, forward strand.
CCGACAACCTCTTTGCCAGCCTCTCCGCGCACGACGCGCTCGTCGAGGTGAGTGGCTCCCTTCGCACCCTGGCCGGTGCCCTGATGAAGATCGCCAACGACGTGCGCTGGTACGCCTCCGGCCCCCGCAACGGCATCGGTGAGCTCGCGATCCCGGAGAACGAGCCGGGCTCCTCGATCATGCCGGGCAAGGTCAACCCGACCCAGGCCGAGGCGATGACGATGGTCGCCACCCGGGTCTTCGGCAATGACGCGACGGTCGGCTTCGCGGGCAGCCAGGGCAACTTCCAGCTCAACGTCTACAAGCCGGTCATGGCGCACGCGGTCCTCGAGTCGATCCGCCTCATCGCCGACTCCTGCGTCTCCTTCGACACCAACTGCGCCGTCGGCATCGAGCCGGTCACCGAGGTCATCGAGGGCAACCTCGAGCGCAACCTCATGGTCGTCACCGCGCTCAACCGGCACATCGGCTACGACAAGGCCGCGGCCATCGCCAAGAAGGCCCACAAGGAGGGCACGAGCCTGCGCGAGGCGGCCGTCGCCTCCGGCGACATCTCCGGCGAGGACTTCGACGCCTGGGTCGTCCCGGCGGACATGACGCACCCGAGCGCCGGCTAGCTGGACTCAGCCGTCACGGTCGGTGGGCGAGGTGTACCCACCGAGCAGCTCCGCCAGGCGAAGGGGGCCACGCGCCTCGTCGCCGCGTCCGGCCCGCTGCAGGGCACGCCCGAGGAGCAGGTGGGCGTACGAGTCGTCCGGAGCCTCGACGAGCACCTCGCGGGCGGCAGCCTCCGCCCGCGAGAGCTGGCCTGAATGGAAGTAGGCCCGGGCGAGGAGCAGGTGGGCCTCGGCCGTGCCGTGGCCGATCGGGTCGGCGGCCTCGGGTGACCCCGACTGCTCGGCCCGGGCCGCCGCCAGGTCGATGAAGAGCTCCTCGAGCTCGCGGGCCGTGTCGGCGTAGCGGGAGTCGTCGAAATGCTGCTTCGCGCGCTCGTACCGCTCGAAGCCGTGGGAACCGGTGGGCTGGCTCATCTCCCCGGAACGGGCGCCGGCGCCGGACTCTTCCCGACGAAGTCGGCCACCCAGGCCCCGAGGTCGCGGGCGCATCCGTCGACCGCTGCGGACCAGTCGTGGGCGGTCTCGTCGGCGTTGTCGCTGACCCGCTTGACGAGGTGCACGGGGACGCCGAGCTCGGTGGCCGCCAGGGCGATCGCGTACCCCTCCATGTCGACGAGGTCGGCCCGGGCCGCCAGCTCGTCGCGCACGGCCGGGTCGGAGACGAAGAGGTCCCCGCTCGCGAGCGTCGTCGGGCGGGTGGGGTCGAGCTCGAGGCGCTCGCGAGGGTCGAGGCCGAGCGCTCGGATCGGCTCGGCGGACAGGTCGTGGTTGAGTACGGTCCCGATCTCGTGGAGCCCCTCGACGCCGGGGCGAAGGGCGCCGGACGTCCCGATGTTGACGACGACGAGGTCCTCGCGGTGCGGGTGCTCGCAGATCGCCCGGGTCACGGCGACCGCGGCGAGGGTCTTGCCGACCCCGGTGACGAGCAGGTCGGTCCACTCGGGCAGGTGGGCGGCCTCGGACTCGATGGCGGCGACGACGAGCAGGTGCATACGGGCGAGGCTATCCGTCGTACAGTTCCCAGCATGGCCACCCAGGTCCCGCACGTCCTCGTCACGGGCGTCCGTCTGCGCCCCGACTCCGAGCCCGTCGACGTCCGCATCCGTCGGGGGTCGATCGTCGAGATCGGTCCATGGTTGACCCGGTACGACGCCGTGCTCCACGACGGGGGTGGGGCGCTGGCCATCCCGGGCCTCTGGGACGCCCACGTGCACTTCGGTCAGTGGGCGGCGATGAGCCGGCGGGTCGACCTCTCCGACACCTCCGGCCCCGATGAGGTCACCGCGCGCATTGCCCGTCATCTCGCCGCGAGCCCGCGGGAGCCGGGCGCCGTCGTCCAGGGATTCGGGTGGCGGGTGGCCGGCTGGGACCGGCTCCCGACGACCGCCGAGCTCGACGAGGTCGTCGGTGACCGGCCGGTCATCCTCATCTCTGGCGACTGCCATGCCGGATGGCTGAGCACGGCCGCCTACCGCCTGCTGGGCGTGCCCGTCCGTCCGGGGCACCTCGACGAGGACGACTGGTTCCCGATCTACACACACCTCGCCGACCTGCCCGAGGACCCGGCGGTGGTGCGCTCCAGCCTCGAGACGGCGATGCGTGATGCCGCGGCGAAGGGCGTCGTCGGCGTCGTGGACATGGAGTTCG
>JBQGNO010000112.1:0-10033 GCA_052087725.1 Janibacter sp.
CAAGGGCATGGGCATCACGGCGCGCGGAGCGTGGGAGTCGGTGAAACGGCACTTCCGCGAGATCGGGCACGACACCCAGACCGAGGACTTCACCGTCGTCGGCATCGGTGACATGAGCGGCGACGTCTTCGGCAACGGCATGCTCCTGTCCGAGCACATCCGGCTCGTGGCCGCCTTCAACCATCTGCACGTCTTCATCGATCCCGAGCCCGACGCGGCGGCGACCTTCGCCGAGCGCCGTCGGCTCTTCGGCCTGCCGCGCAGCACGTGGGACGACTTCGACCGCTCCCTCATCAGCGAAGGGGGCGGGGTCTGGTCCCGCAGCGCGAAGTCCGTGCCGGTGGGCGAGCAGGCCGCCCGGGCCCTCGGCCTCGACGGTCCGACGAGCATGACGCCCCAGGAGCTGATCCACCACGTCCTGCAGGCACCGGTCGACCTCGTGTGGAACGGCGGCATCGGCACCTACATCCGCGCCGAGAGTGAGTCCGACGCAGCCGTGGGGGACCGGGCCAATGACGCCATCCGCGTCACCGGGGCGATGATCCGGGCGCGGGTCGTCGGCGAAGGAGGCAATCTCGGAGCGACCCAGCAGGGCCGGATCGAGGCAGCCGGGGTCGGCGTGCAGATCAACACCGATGCCATCGACAACTCCGCCGGCGTCGACACCTCCGACCGCGAGGTCAACATCAAGATCCTCCTCGGCGAGGCCATCCGTCGTGGTGCCCTCGACGAGGAGTCGCGCGTGGAGCTGCTCGCCTCGATGACGGACGAGGTCGCCGACCAGGTGCTGCGGGACAATTACGAGCAGAACGTCCTCCTCGGCAATGCCCGCGCCCAGGGTGGCGCGATGCTCGGGGTGCACGAGCGGCTCATGGAGAGCCTCACCGGGCGCGGTGACCTCGACCGCGAGCTGGAGTTCCTCCCGTCGTCCGGCGAGGTGCAGGAGCGCGCCGAGGCCGGGACGGGCCTGTCCTCGCCCGAGCTGTCGGTCCTGCTCGCGTACTCCAAGATGGCCCTCAAGAGCGACCTGCTGGAGTCGGACCTGCCGGACGACCCCGCGACCGAGCGCCAGCTGCGTGAGTACTTCCCGACCCCGCTGCGGGAGCGGTACGCACCGGACCTGGCGGGGCACCCCCTTCGCCGGGAGATCATCACGACGGCGGTGGCCAACGACCTAGTCAACCGGGGCGGTGTCACCTTCGTCCAGCGGGCGGTGGAGGAGACGAGCGCGACCTCGGTCCAGGTCGCTCGCGCCTTCCTCGTCAGCCGGGAGGTCTTCGGCCTCGACGACTTCGTCGCGCGGGTGGAGGCGCTGGACAATGTCGTGCCCACCCAGGTGCAGACGCGGCTCTACCTCGAGCTGCGCCGGCTCATGGACCGGTCCGTGCGGTGGTTCCTCGCGGCGCGACCGGGGCGCCTGCAGGTCGCCGAGGAGATCGAGCGCTTCGCTGGCATCGTCGCGGAGCGGACCGCGACGGTGCCCGACCTCCTGCGTGGGACGCAGGCCGAGCGGTGGGCGCGCAAGACCCAGGAGCTCGTCGATGACGGGGTGCCGAGCGAGCTCGCCCGGCACGCGGCCACGCTGCTCGACCTCTACTCGCTGCTGGACATCGTCGACCTGAGCCACGACACGGGACGGACCCCGCAGGAGGTGGCCGAGACCTACTTCATGCTCTCGGACACCTTCGGCATCGACGAGCTGCTCACCCTCGTCACCCGCCTGCCCCGCGAGGAGCAGTGGGACGCACTGGCCCGCGGCGCCCTGCGGGACGACCTCTACGCGACGCTCCAGACGCTGACGCGCTCGGTACTCGAGCGGGAGGGCGATGGGCCCCGGGAGCGCTTCGCCGAGTGGTCGCGCGAGCACGACGAGTCGGTCGCCCGGGTGAGCGCCCAGCTTGCCGGGATCCGGCAGCTGTCCGCGCCGGGGGTCGCCGCCCTGTCGGTGGCGCTGCGCACCCTGCGCTCGGTCACCCGCTGAGTCAGTTGTCCGTGCGCCGCTAGGATCGCGGCGTGCGGACACTGGCGGACTTCCTGCGGATCACCCCTGACCTCGTCCCTGCGGACACCGAGTGGTTGCATCTGCTCGTCGAGGACTGGCACCTGCTCGCCGACCTGTCCTTCAGCGACCTCGTCCTGTGGGTGGCGCACGAAGGGGGCTGGGTCGCCGCGGCGCACACCCGGCCGATGACCGGGCCGATGGTCTTCGTCGAGGAGGTGGTCGGCCAGGAGGCGACCGTGATCTTCGGGGACCTCGTGACCCGGGCCGCCGAGCACGGGGAGAGCGAGCACGTCCGGGAGCGTGGCCAGGACCAGATCCATGAGCGGGCCCGGCCGGTCCGACGGGCCGGTCGCACGATCGCCATCCTCAGCATCCACGACATGCTCGACAGCGGGCGGCCGCACTCGCGGCTCGAGGAGAGCTACGGGGCCATGGGCGATGAGCTCTTCGTCATGGTCGCGGAGGGCAACTGGCCGACGCCCAGCTCACCGAGCGGTGCGCGGCGGGGAGCGCCTCGCGTCGGTGACGGGGTGCTCCGGCTGAGCCGGGCGGGGACGGTCGAGTACGCCTCGCCCAATGCTCTGAGCGCGATCCGCCAGCTGGGGCACCAGGGCCCGATCGAGGGAGAGGTCCTCGTCCAGGTCCTGAGCGGGGTGCCGGGACAGGCCGGGCACGTCGACGAGGGGCTCGCCCTCGTGGCGATGGGACGGGCCGCCTGGCGGGCGGATGTCACGACCCCCGGAGCCGCGGTCGCCGTGCGGGCGGTGCCGCTGATGCGCGGCCGGGACCGGCACGGGGCGATCGTCGTCGTGCGTGATGTCTCGGAGCTGCGGCGTCGCGGGACCGAGCTGATGACCAAGGACCAGACCATCCGGGAGATCCACCACCGGGTGAAGAACAACCTGCAGACCGTCGCGGCCCTGCTGCGGATGCAGTCCCGGCGGGTGGACGACGAGTCGGCCAAGGTGGCCCTCGACGAGGCGGTGCGACGGGTTGGGGTCATCGCGCTCATCTACGAGGCCCTGAGCACCGGCTTCGCGGAGACGCTCGACTTCGACGACGTCGCCGTACGGGGGCTGCGTGCTGTCGTCGAGGTGGCGCGCACGACGGGGGCCATCGACTCCAGCTTCACCGGCTCCTTCGGGATGATGCGTGCCGAGGACGCGACCGCGCTCGGTCTCATCCTCTCCGAGCTGATCCAGAACGCCGTCGAGCACGGGGTCCCGGGCGGCGGGCGGGTCCAGGTGGATGCGCAGCGGGTCGAGGAGGAGGGCGTGGACATCCTGCGGGTCACCGTCGTCGACGACGGGGAAGGGCTCCCGACGGGCTTCCGGCCGAGCCGGGCCGGTCTCGGCACCCGGATCATCACCTCGATGGTGCAGGACCTCGGCGGTCAGATCCGCTGGGACGACGCGCAGCCGCGGGGGACCCGGGTGCGATTCAGCGCCCGCCTGCAGCACCTGGAGCAGTAGGCACCGCGGGCACGACGAAACCGCCCCCGAGCACGTGCTCGGAGACGGCGGTCAGGTGCGGGTCGCTCTCAGCCGGCGCGGCGGGCGCGGGCCTTGCGGCGCTTCAGGGCGCGGCGCTCGTCCTCGGACAGGCCACCCCAGACACCGGCGTCCTGCCCGGACTCGATGGCCCACTTGAGGCAGGTGTCCACGACCTCGCAGCGACGGCACACCTTCTTGGCCTCCTCGATCTGCGCGATCGCGGGGCCGGTGTTGCCGATGGGGAAGAAGAGCTCTGGATCTTCATCCAGACAAGCTGCGCGGTCGCGCCAATCCATGGGGGTTGTGCTCCTTGTGGTGGGGGCAGGTCGACAGTGGCCTGAGGTGCGGGCCGTGGTGGACAACGGTCGAAGTGACCGGGAAATTTCGATGAAACAGGCACGCGAGAGACCAAGATACCGCGACACCCACCACAGATGTCGAGACTTGGCGTGGTTCGACTTCACGTGTGTCCCGTCACCTACCCTGCTGAGGTGACCCCGCCGACCTCTTCCGTGGCCCCCTCGACCCCCCCACGCGTCGCCGGGATGGTGTGTCTCGCCGAGGCCCTGCTGCTCTTCGTCACGGCCGGGATGTATGGCGTGGAGCTCGCCTCCGGCGAGTCCATCGACGCCAGCACCGCCTCGATGTCGCTCGTCGTCTCGGTGATCTTCGCGCTCCTGCTCCTCGCGGTCGGGATGTCCTGGCTGCGGGGGCGATCGTGGCCGCGGACACCGACGATCGTGTGGAATGTGCTCCTGCTCCCGGCGGCCTGGACGTTGGCGACGACCACCGGAGCGTGGGTCGGTCTGGGGCTGGCGGTCGTCGCCCTGGTCGGAGTGGGGGCGGCCCTGCTCTCCCCGGCCCACGACCTCGACGACCGGGCGCTGTGACGTGAGCACCGAGGTCGTCGAGTCGAGCATCGCCGGGCTGCGCGACGCGCTCGAGGAGGGCGTCACCACGAGCGAGGAGCTCGTCCGCGCCCACCTGGAGCGGATTGCCGTGTACGACACCGCCGGCATCCGACTCAACTCCGTCGTGGTGATGAACCCGCACGCCCTCGACGAGGCGCGTGGGTCCGACCGCCGCCGTCGCGCCGGCAGCCTCCGCGGGCCGCTGGACGGCATCCCCTACACGGCGAAGGACTCCTACCTGGCGCAGGGACTGACCTGCGCGAGCGGGTCACCGGCCTTCGCCGAGCTCGTCGCCCAGCACGATGCCTTCACCATCGAGCGGCTGCGCGCGGGCGGCGCCGTGCTCCTCGGCCTGACGAACATGCCGCCGATGGCCGACGGCGGGATGCAGCGCGGCGTCTACGGGCGCGCCGAGAGTCCGTACAACGGCGATTACCTCACCTCGGCCTTCGCCTCGGGGTCCTCCAACGGGTCGGGCACCGCGACCGCGGCGAGCTTCGCGGTCTTCGGTCTGGGGGAGGAGACCTGGTCCTCGGGCCGGGCACCGGCGAGCAGCAACGCCCTGTGCGCGTACACGCCGTCGCGCGGGGTGATCTCGGTCCGGGGCAACTGGCCCCTCGTCCCGTCGATGGACGTCGTCGTGCCGCACACCCGGACCATGGCCGACCTGCTCGAGGTCCTCGACGTCGTCGTCGCCGACGACCCCGACACCACCGGGGACCTGTGGCGCACCCAGCCGTGGGTCGATGTCCCCTCCGCCTCGAGCGTGCGACCGCCCTCGTACCCGGCCCTGCGGGTCGGTGACGGGTCCCCCCTTCGCGGGCTGCGGCTCGGGGTGCCGCGGATGTACCTCGGGACCGACGCGGACGCCGGGACGGGGACCGGTTTCGGCGGTCCGACGGGGGAGCGGATCGTGCCACGCCCCAGCTCGCTGGAGCTCTTCGCCGCGGCCCGCGCGGATCTCGAGGCGGCGGGTGCCGAGGTGGTCGAGACGGACTTCCCGGTCGTGTCCCACTACGAGGGTGACCGGGCGGACGCCCCGACGATCGCCACCCGCGGACTGCTGCCCGAGGGGTACCTCGACGAGGAGATCTGGGACCAGTCGATGTGGGGCTGGGAGACCTTCCTGCGGGCGAACGGCGACCCCCGCCTGCACCGCCTCGAGGACGTCGAGGGCGCGGCGATCTTCCCGCAGCCGCCGGGCGCGCTGCCGGACCGGTACGGCGAGCTCGACTTCGATCTCGCGGACTACGTGACCCGGGCCCGGGAGGTCGGGGTCGTCGAGGACGTGACGACCCTGCCGCTGCTCGAAGGGGGCCTGCGCGCCCTCGAGGAGACCCGCCGGATCGATCTCGAGGAGTGGATGGACGAGCTCGGGCTGGACGCGGTGATCTTCCCGGCCGTTGCCGATGTCGGGCCGGCCGCCGCGGACGTCGACGAGGACTCCGCGGCCCTCGCCTGGCGTAACGGCGTGTGGGTGGCGAACGGCAACCTCGCCCCTCGCCACCTGGGCATCCCGACCGTGACGGTGCCGATGGGCACGATGGCCGACATCGGGATGCCGATCGGTCTGACCTTCGCCGGGCGGGGCTGGGACGACACCCGGCTGCTGACGATGGCCGCCGCCTTCGAAGCGACCGGCGCGCGGCGCACGGCGCCGCCGAGGACACCGCCGCTCGCCTGAGTCACCGGGCGACCTGGACCTCCTCGGCCCTCCCGTCGGCGATGAGGTACCCGCGGCCGGGCAGCCTCGGCAGGGGCGGGACCCGCAGCCCGAGCGCGTCGCCGTCGCTGCGGCTCGTCGGCTGGAGGAGCACGCCGGTGCGGGCGCGAGCGATGTCGGCGACGAGGCCGCGGATCTGCGTCGCGGCGGTCTGCGTGGCCGCCGACGCGAGGACCAGGCCGCGGTCGGCGTCGACCCGCCGCAGGATCTCCCGGAGCACGTCCGTCACCGCAGCGTCCTCGAGGCGGTCGGCGTCGTCGATGACGACCGCGAGGTCGGGGTGCTGCTGGCGCAGGGTGATCAGGGCGTCCCGGTCCTCGGGCCCGATCCGCGCGGCGGCCTCGAGGTCCGGGTGCGCCGGCTGGTCGTCATCGCTGATGAGCACGAGGGGGTGGCCGGCCGCCGTGATCTGGCGGGCGAGCGCTGTCAGCGTCATCGTGCGGCCGCTGCGCGCGGGGCCGCACACGAGCACCCGGCGGGCGCCGGGAGTGCGCCAGACGACCGGCTCCCGGCCCGAGCCACCGATGCCGATGGGCACCTGCTCGGCCGTGGCGGTCGGGAGTCCGGCCAGGTCCGTCGACTCGGGCAGCGGCTCGACGCTCCACGGTCGGCGGGTCCCGGGGAGGTGGTCAGCGACCTCATCCGGCAGCGTGATCTGCAGCAGGTGGCCCCCGGGTTGATGGCGAGCCCGGCCGGGCACCGGTCGGGTCGACATCTCGCTCGGCCGCAGCCCGGCGAGCGTCGCGTCGCCCCGGTCGGGGAGGTGGAGGACAAGTCGGGTGCTGATGAGCGAGGAGATGCGGCCGGAGAACATCTCCCGGCCGCCGGTGACGAGCGCGCGCAGCCCGGCGGCCGTGCCGTCGCGCAGCAGGGTCTCGAGCAGCTCCGCGGTCTCGCCGAGGTCGAGACTGCCGCGTGGTTGGGTGATGCGTCCCCACCCGTCGATGGCGAGCAGCAGGTGGGGAGGGGGTGGCTCGGTCGCGGGGTCGGCATCGTGGGCCGCCCACCAGGCGTCGAGGGTCGCGTGGCCGCTGGCCCGCAGCCGGGCCCGCCGCTCGGTGACCTCGTCATCGAGGCGGGCGAGGAAGCGGCTCGTCACCGCGAGGTCCTCACCGTCGATGACGCTGCCGACGTGCGGCAGACGGGACAGCTCGGCCAGCCCGGAGGAGCCGTCGCCGACGATCTGCACCTGGAGGCGATCGGGTGACCAGGTGCGCGCCGCAGCGGTGACCACCGAGACGAGACTCGTCGTGCGCCCGGTCCCGGGACCGCCCACGACCATCCAGTGCCCGCCGGCGGGGGACCATCCCATGGGCACCTGCGCCTGCCGCTCGGGTCGGTCCACGAGGGCGAAGGGGGCGCCCGGCGCATCCTCGTCGGCGCAGCCGTGGTCCGGGAGGTCGGCCGGGGTCAGTGTCGGTGCCAGCGGTGGGAGCCAGGGACGGTGGGGTGCGCCGATGTCGAGGTCGGCGGCGACGCGGGCGATCGCCGCGGCGAGCCGCTGCAGGTCGGTCGGGCCATGGTCCGCGCGGCGTGGCGCCTCCGGCCACGCCCCACCCGAATCGCGCACGAGCACCCCGGCGGTGAGGGAGGCGGCGTGCCCGGCGATGCGACCGGTCTGGAAGGAGCGGGCCGGGGAGCCGCCCGTGCGTGCCAGTGCCCGGCCGGGTGCCTCCTCGGGGATGTCGACGGCGTCGGCGGTGCCGAGGACGTCGTCGCTGTCGATGCGGTCGCGCACGCGCAGCGCGATGCGCAGGTTGACATTGGCCTTGATGTCGGCGGAGACGATGCCGCCGGGCCGCTGGGTGGCGAGGACGAGATGCACGCCGAGGGACCGGCCGACGGCGGCGATCCTCATCAGGTGCGAGAGGGCATCGGGCTGCTCCTCGGCGAGCATGCGGAACTCGTCGATGATGATCATCAGCCGGGGCAGGGGCGCGCCGCGGTGGTCGTCGATGTCCGTGGCGCCCGACGCCGCGAGGATGCGCTCGCGGCGGGTCAGCTCGGCGTCGAGGCTGGTCAGGGCCCGCTCGGCCTGCTCGGGGTCGAGGTCGGTGAGCAGACCGACGGTGTGCGGCAGACGAGCGCACTCGGCGAAGGCGGCGCCGCCCTTGTAGTCGACGAGGACGAAGGTGATCTCCTCAGGGGAGAGCCGGGCGGCGAGCGAGGCCACCCAGGTCTGGAGGAACTCCGACTTGCCCGACCCGGTCGTCCCGGCGACGAGGGCATGCGGCCCGTCGCGGCGCAGGTCGATCCGGTGGACGCCCTCCGGCCCGGCGCCCACGACGACATCGAGGTCGACAGGACCGCGGATCTCCGGTCGGGCCCAGGCCTGCCGGATCCGGGCCGGGTCGTCCGGATCGAGCTCGATCAGGTCGAGCAGCCGCGTCGCGGTGGGCAGCCCGCCACCGGTCGGGTCAGGAGTGGCGTCACGAAGTGGTGCCAGGGCGGCGGCCACCCGCCGACCCCAGGCCGGACCGGTGCCGTCGAGGACCCCCTTCGCCGCCGGGGTGTCCGTGACCTGCAGGCGCACCTCGTCACCGGTGAGCGCCGCGATCGCGCCGCACTCGTGGGGGAGCTCCTCGGCCGTGTCCGCGAGGGCGATGACGAGGACCCGGTGCCGGGCGCCGTCGGCGAGGACCGTGCGCAGGCTCGGGTCCGTGCGCCACCGGTGGATCCCGTCCACGACGAGGACGAGCGCGGTGGCTGGTGCCACGGTGGTGCCCGGCTGCTGCTGGCTCTCGGCCCGCTCCCGGGCCACCCGGGCGTGCCCGGCGAGGACGGCCAGCGCCTGCTCCGGGTCGGTCGTGGCCCGGGTGGACGCGGGGAGGTCGTCGTGCTCACGCAGGTGCACCAGCCCGGCGAAGGGGGACCACCACCCGTCGTCCTCGGCCACCACCGAGACCCGCACGTCGTGGTGGGAGTGCAGGACGGTCAGCTGCCCGAGCAGGTGGCGGGCCAGCCGGTCGCGGGTCTCGCGGTCGGCGGCCACCCCGAGGACACCCACCTCGTCGAGGTCGACGACGACGGGCACGTCCTCGAGGACGGGGTGCCCCTGCTCGCCGCCACCGCGGTCGACCTCGATGCGCGCCGGCAGCGCCCCGAGTCCGAGCCGCAGGTCGAGGTGCTCGTCGTGGCCCGGGCGACGCTCCCACAGGCGTGGGGAGTCGCCGCGGGCGGCGTCGAGGAGGGTCATGGCATCGGGCGCCGCGAGGAGGCGCTGGCGACGCTCGGCGGCCAGTGCCTCGGTGAGTCGGACGCCGGTGCGGGCCCGCTCGCGGGTCCACTCCGCGTGCGCCTCGCGGTGGTCCCGACGCGAGGTGGACCGGTCCGAGAGGGTGGACGCGATCGCGAGGAGCGGGGTGAGCAGGCCGAAGAGCAGCATCCGTGGCCCGAAGAAGAGCGCGAGCAGCCCGGCGAAGGGGAGCGGGAGGACGACCATCACCCACGGGATGCGTCGTCGCCCGGGAGCCCGCGGCTCCTGAGGGATGGTGATGCGGACCGGGGGGCGTGCCGGCGGCAGATGGGGCGTCGGGTTGACTGCGAGCGTCCCGGTGCCGGTGGGTCGACGCCGGGAGGGACGGGCCCGGCGCGCCTCGAGGAGGAAGCTCGTGTGCCCGGCGCGCAGCCGGCTGCCGGCACGGACCCGCACCCCACCGGCCGGGACGGGGGCACCGTCGACGAGGGTGCCGTTGGTCGTGCCGAGGTCACGCACGAGGACGCCGTCCCGGTCGACCTCGAGGGCGAAGTGCTCCCGGGAGAGCGCCGGGTCCTCCGGTCGGAGGGCGGCGGTGTCGCCCCGGCCGATGACGTGCCGACCGGCAGTCAGCCCGAGGGAGCGACCGGCGTCTGGTCCGGTGCTCGTGGCCAGCCGGAGGGGAGCCGTGGCCGTCGTCCGAGTCGG
>JBQGNO010000113.1:0-9970 GCA_052087725.1 Janibacter sp.
CACCGCGAGGTCGTTGGCGTTCACGGCCTCGGAGACCTCCGGGATGATCGGCCCGGAGTTACCGATGCACGTCGTGCAGCCGTAGCCGACGAGGTGGTACCCGAGCTTCTCGAGGTAGGGCCACATGCCGGCCTTCTCGTAGTAGTCGGTGACGACCTTGGATCCGGGCGCCATCGACGTCTTGACCCAGGGCTTGACCTGCAGGCCGCGCTCGACGGCGTTCTTCGCGAGCATCGCCGCCGCCATCATCACCGACGGGTTCGAGGTGTTGGTGCAGCTGGTGATCGAGGCGATGACGACGTGACCGTGGTCGATCTCGGTCTCGGTGCCGTCGATGACCGCCTTCGCCGGGTGGCTCGCCCGGTCACCATTGGCCCGGGGGGCGGAGTGGCTCGGCTGGCCGGCCGTCTCCGAGGCCTCATGGGCGTCGTGGCTGGGTGCATCGGAGGCGGGGAAGGTGCCGGCGAGCTCCTGGTCGACCGAGCTCTTCTCGATGCCGTGGCCGTCGACGACGTAGTTCTTCAGGTCGCCGCGGAACTGCTCCTTGGCCTCGCTGACCGAGATGCGGTCCTGCGGGCGCTTCGGGCCGGCGATGGAGGGGACGACCGTCGACAGGTCGAGCTCGAGGAACTCGGAGAAGCGCGGCTCGACGGACGGGTCGAGCCACATGCCCTGCGTCTTGGCGTAGGCCTCGACGAGCGCGACCTGCTGCTCGGAGCGGCCGGTGAGGCGCATGTACTCGAGGGTGACGTCGTCGATGGGGAACATCGCGGCGGTCGAGCCGAACTCGGGGCTCATGTTGCCGATGGTGGCGCGGTTGGCCAGCGGTACCTCGGCGACGCCCTCACCGTAGAACTCGACGAACTTGCCGACGACCCCGTGCTCACGCAGCATCTCGGTGATCGTCAGGACGACGTCGGTCGCGGTGGCGCCGGCGGGGATGGCGCCGGAGAGCTTGAAGCCGACGACGCGCGGGATGAGCATCGAGACCGGCTGGCCGAGCATCGCGGCCTCGGCCTCGATGCCGCCGACGCCCCAGCCCAGGACGCCCAGGCCGTTCTCCATCGTCGTGTGGGAGTCGGTGCCGACGCAGGTGTCGGGGTAGGCGACGCCATCGCGCGTCATGGTCACGCGGGCCAGGTGCTCGATGTTGACCTGGTGGACGATGCCGGTGCCCGGGGGGACGACCTTGAAGTCGTCGAAGGCCGTCTGGCCCCACCGCAGGAACTGGTAGCGCTCGTTGTTGCGCTCGTACTCGAAGTCGACATTGCGCTCGAAGGCGTCGGCGCTGCCGAAGACGTCGATCTGGACCGAGTGGTCGATGACCATCTCGGCCGGGGCCAGGGGGTTGATCTTCGTCGGGTCGCCGCCGAGCTCGGCGACGGCCTCGCGCATGGTGGCCAGGTCGACGACGCAGGGCACACCGGTGAAGTCCTGCATGATCACGCGGGCGGGCGTGAACTGGATCTCGGTGTCGGGCTGGGCGTCCTTGTCCCAGGACCCGAGGGCATTGATGTGATCGGCGGTGACATTCGCACCGTCCTCGGTGCGCAGCTGGTTCTCCAGCAGCACCTTGAGGCTGTAGGGAAGGTCCTTCGACCCCTCGACCGCATCGATCCGGTAGATCTCGTAGGACTCGTCACCGACGGTGAGCTGGTCCTTGGCGTTGAAGGTGTTCGCACTGGCCACAGTCGACTCCTTGGGTTAGTTATCTTGACGTCAAGATAAATCTATCACAGCCGCCGGTTGTCGGCCCCGGCGACAGGCTCCGCACCCACTCTCCCGCACCCGGGCGTCCACGTCACGACCGCGACGCCCGGCCTCAGGCCGGCTCGAAGACCGCGATGCACTCCACGTGGTGCGTCATCGGGAAGGCATCGAGGGCCCGCAGACCGGCGAGCGAGTAGCCCTGATCCGCGAGGTACGCGGTGTCCCGGGCGAGCGCTGCCGGGTCACAGGCCACGTAGACCATGCGACGAGGACGAAGGGCGGCGAGCGCCTCCACGACGCCCCGCCCGGCTCCCGTCCGGGGCGGGTCGAGGACGACGATGTCCGCGCTCGGCGGGAGCAGGTCCGAGCGCGCGGTCCGCCCACGCGTGCGGCCACGGCCGTGGCGGCCTCCCTTCGCCCCCTTCGGCCCCTTGCGCGGGACGCCGAAGAGGTCGTCCACGCGACCGGGCACGACGAGCGCCCACGGCCGGTCGGCGAGGTTGGTCCGCAGGTGGTCGGTGGCCCGCCGGTCGGACTCCACGGCGATGAGCTGGCCCTGCTCCCCCGCCGCGGCCGCGAGCGGGACGGACAGCAGGCCCGCCCCGCTGTAGAGGTCGAGGACACGCTCCCCCGGCTCCACCCGGGCCGCGGCGAGCACGGCCTCGACGAAGACCCTCGGGGCATCGCGGTGCACCTGCCAGAAGCCGCGGGCATCCACGGTCAGGGGGATCTCGCCGAGCGGCGCGTCGACGGTCTCGGTCAGGGTGATCGGCGGGGCCGGGGCGTCCGCGGGCACCTCCACGACGACCGTGTCCTCCTCCCCGGTGGGCTCGACGACGTCGACGGCCGAGATCCCCTCGAGCGCTCCGGCGTCACCGGCGACATCGGCCCGGACCTCGGCGAGTGCCGCGTCGATCCCGGGGACGGCGATCGGGCAGCCGGGCACCGCCTCGACCTCGTGGCTGCGGTGCCGACGTAACCCGACCGTCGCGCCGTCCACGGCGAACTCCACCCGGGTGCGATACCGCAGGCCGTCCTCGTCGTCGAGCGCCTCGACGTGCACCTCCCGGTCGATACCGGCCAGGCGCTTGAGCTGCTCGGCGACGACCCGCCCCTTCAGCTCACGCTGGTGGGCGGTCGACACGTGCTGGAAGTCGCACCCGCCGCAGCCTCCTGGGCCGGAGGCCGGGCAACGGCTCTCGACGCGGTGCTCCGAGGCGTCGAGGACGGCCACGGCGTCGGCCCGCAGGAAACGGTCACCCGTTCCCCCTTCGGTGATCCGGGCCCGCACCCGCTCCCCGGGCAGGGTATGGCGCACGAAGAGCACCCGCCCCTCGTACCGGGCCACGCAGTGGCCCCCGTGGGCGATGGGTCCGACCTCGACCTCGACCTCGTCGCCCACCGTCAGCTCATCGGCTGTCTGTGCGCTCATGTCTGCGTTCATGCACCACCGCGACGTACGTCGCCGGCCACTGGGCCGTCCATTCGTTCTTCTGCGCCTTCGGAGCTGGCGAGCTGCCAGGGCACCGAGGACACCATGACACCCGGGGTGAAGATCAAGCGGCTGCGCAGGCGCAGCGCCGACTGGTTGTGCAGCACCTGCTCCCACCAGTGCCCGAGCACGTACTGCGGGATGTACACGACGACGAGGTCGCGCGGATTCCCCGAGCGGATCGACTTCACGTGCTGGACGACCGGATGGGTGATCTCCCGGTAGGGCGACTCGAGGGCGGTGAGCGGCACGGGGATGCCGCGTCGGTCCCACTCCGCCTGCAGCGCCTGCGTCGCCTCGCTGTCGACGTCCACCGTCACCGCCTCCAGACGGGAAGGGCGGGTCGCCTTGGCGTACGCGAGGGCCCGCAGCGTGGGGCGGTGGATCCTGCTCACGAGGACGATGGCGTGCACCCGCGACGGGAGCAGCTGCTGGGAGGTGTCGTCCTCGGCGACGGACAGCTCCTCGCTCACCCGCTGGTAGTGGCGGCTGATGCCCCCCATGAGCAGGAAGAGCGCGACCATCGCCGCGATGGCGAAGCCGGCGCCGTGGGTGAACTTCGTGACGACGACGACGAGCAGGACCAGGCCGGACATCCCGGCCCCGAGGGTGTTGATCGCCCGGCGGCGCAGCATCTTGCGGCGCTCCTTCGCCACCTTCTCCACGGCGAGGTGCCGGTTCCAGTGCCGGACCATGCCGACCTGGCTCACCGTGAAGGAGACGAAGACCCCGACGATGTAGAGCTGGATCAGCCGGGTGACGCTGGCGTCGAAGATCACGATGAGCAGCCCGGCGGCTCCCGCGAGCAGGAGGATGCCGTTGGAGAAGGCGAGCCGGTCACCGCGGGTGTGCAGCTGCCGCGGGAGGTAGCCGTCACGGGCGAGGATCGAGCCGAGCACGGGGAAGCCGTTGAAGGCGGTGTTCGCCGCCAGGACGAGGATCAGTCCGGTGACGATCGAGACGAGGACGACACCGGGCATGAATCCGTCGAAGACGGCGTGCGCGACCTGACCCATGACGGTGTGCTGCACATAGCCGTCACCGACCGGCTCCCCGTCGCGCAGCAGCTGGGTGGCGGGGTCCTCCGCGATCTGCACACCGGTCCACTGCGCCAGGGCGATCATCGACACGAGCATGCCGATGGCCATCGCGCCCATGAGCAGCAGCGTCGCTGCGGCGTTCTTGCTCTTCGGGGCGCGGAAGGCGGGCACTCCGTTGCTGATGGCCTCGACTCCGGTGAGCGCGGCACAGCCGGAGGAGAAGGCCCGCAGGAGGAGGAAGGCCATCGCCAGGGTGCCCAGCTGCTCGAAGCCCGGCTCGGGCGCGAGCTCGAGACCGGCACTCTCCGCCTGCGGCAGGGTGCCCATGGTCCGACGCACCAGCGCGACGAGGAACATCACGATGATGGCCAGCATGAAGAGATAGGTCGGCACCGCGAAGGCCCGGCCCGACTCACGCACGCCCCGCAGATTCATCCCGGTGAGGACGGCGATGAGGACGAGCGCCGCGATCACCTCGTGACCACGGATGAAACCGAAGGCCGAGGCGGCGTTCTGCACCCCGGAGGAGATCGACACCGCGACCGTGAGCACGTAGTCGACGAGCAGGGCACTCGCGACGGTCAGCCCGGCCCGGGGGCCGAGGTTGGTGCTGGCGACCTCGTAGTCTCCGCCGCCGGAGGGATAGGCGTGGACGTTCTGCCGGTAGCTCGCGACGACGACCACCATGACCGCGACGACGCCGAGCGCGACCGGCCACGAGTTCGTCACTGCGAGCGCGCCACCCGCGAGGCCGAGGGTGAGCAGGATCTCGTCGGGCGCGTACGCGACCGAGCTCAGGGCATCGCTGGCGAAGACCGGGAGGGCGAGCCGCTTCGGGAGCAGCGTCTCGCCCAGACGGTCACTGCGCATGGCACGACCGACGAGGACACGCTTGAGGAGTCGCCCTGAAGACACTCCGCGAGTGTAGGCCCGACCCGCGATGGGAGTACGGTCATGACGTGCACTTCGTCATCATGGGCTGCGGCCGGGTCGGTGCGTCCCTGGCGCACTCCCTCGAGCGGATCGGCCACGATGTCGCCGTCGTCGACCAGGACCCCGGCGCCTTCCAGCGCCTCGGGAGCGACTTCACCGGGCGTCGGGTCGCCGGCGTCGGCTTCGACCGGGACACGCTGGTCAAGGCCGGGATCGAGGAGGCGCACGCCCTCGCGGCCGTCTCCAGCGGGGACAACTCCAACATCCTCGCGGCCCGGGTCGCGCGCGAGACCTTCGGGGTCGAGCACGTCGTCGCCCGCATCTACGACCCGGACCGGGCGCAGGTCTACCAGCGTCTGGGCATCCCCACCGTGGCGACGGTCCGCTGGACGGCCGACCAGGTCCTGCGCCGGCTGCTCCCTCAGGGCCTCGCGAGCGAGATGACCGACACGTCCGGTCGGCTCGTCATCGCCGAGGTCGCCGTCGACGAGAGCTGGATCGGGTCCCCCCTTCCCCGCATCGAGGAGCTCACGGGCACCCGGGTGGCCTATGTGACCCGCCTCGGCGAGGGCATCCTCCCGACATCGCGGACGGTCCACCAGGAGGGCGACCTCCTCCACCTCGTCATCGAACGCACCCGGCTCGACGAGGTCGAGCGCGTCCTCGACAGCCCGCCCCCGAAGGAGGCCTGATCGTGCACGTCATCATCGTGGGAGCCGGCTCCGTCGGCCGCTCCATCGCCCAGGAGCTGCTCGACAACGACCACGAGGTCCTCCTCATCGACAAGACGACGACCGACGACCGCGTCGACGTCCTCCCCCGAGCGACCTGGCTCTCGGGCGATGCCTGCGAGATCGCGACACTGCAGGAGGCCGGTGTGACGACCGGGGACGTCGTCGTCGCCGCGACGGGCGACGACAAGGCCAATCTCGTGGTCTCGCTCCTCGCCAAGACCGAGTTCGGCGTGCCCCGCACTGTCGCACGGGTGAACAACCCGAAGAACGAGTGGATGTTCGACGAGTCCTGGGGCGTCGACGTCGCCGTCTCCACCCCGCGGCTGATGACCGCGCTCGTCGAGGAGGCGGTGAGCGTCGGCGATCTCGTGCGCATCTTCGACTTCCGTCAGGGCAGCGCCTCGATGGCCGGCATCACGCTGCCGCCGGACAACCCCAGTGTCGGCCGCCGGGTCGGCGACATCGACTTCCCCGAGGACACGCTCCTCGTGGGGATCATCCGCGACTCCCGCCCCATCGGCCCGTCCCCCGACGACGCGCTCGAGGCCCGGGACGAGCTGCTCTTCGTCACGACGACGGAGGCGGAGCCCCACCTCGAGGCGATGATGCGCCCCGGCCTGCCCGCCCGTCACCACGGAGCGGGCGGCCGCTGAGTATCGACCGCGCAGGCACGGTGCGGCGTCAGGCGAAGGGGGTCAGTCCCCCGACCTGGCCGGCTCGGCGAGGTCGACCGGCTGGACGAGGTCGTCGTCGGGGTCGATCGGGGTGTGCCCCTTGAGGAGCATCGCCCCCATGATCGCCACCGCACCGGCCCAGAGCGGCCAGCCGAGGACGACCTTGGTGATCGTCAGGCCGGCGACATTGTCGGTGAGGTAGAGCGGGCCCATGATCCCCACCCGGATGACGTACACGCCGGCGAGGACGAGGGTCAGGCGGCTGCAGACCGCGACGGCTGCCGGATTGCGGCGCCAGCGGAAGGGGTCGCCCGCGGCGACGGCCGCCTGGTCCACCGCACCGACCATGAGACCGATGAGGGGCCAGCGCAGAATCACGGACACGATGGTGCCCACGAGGTAGGCGCACGAGGTGAGGATGCCCGGGAGGAAGGCGTCCTCGGCGTCCCCGGAGCGCAGCGCGAAGAAGGCGGCCAGAGCCGTCGCGAAGATCGACCCGAGGACGAACTGCAGGGTCTGGCGCTGGACCAGCCGGGCGATCGCGAAGACCACCGTGACTGCTGCGGCGGCGCCCAGGGAGGCATTGCGCTCCCGGGTCACCGACCACACGACGACGAAGACGAGCATCGGCAGGGCCGCCTCGAGCGAGCCGCGCACTCCGCCGAGCGCCTCACCGAGGCGGTGACGGATCAGGGCCTCGACCGTGGGGTAGGTGGGCCCGTCAGCCATGGTGGGGCACCAGCTCGTAGGCCGGGTTGTAGATCGTCGCCGTGCCGTCGGGGTGACAGAGCAGACCGGTGACCTTGACGTAGGTGCCGGGCTCGATGCCGGCGATGTGGCGTCGTCCGAGCCAGACGAGCTGCACGGTGATCGAGCCGTCGTAGAGCTGGGCCACGAGGGCGGGGACGGTGGCCCGGGGCCGCAGGGTCACGGCGGCGATGCTCCCGGCGAGGGTGACGACCACCCGGTCGGTGCCCGGCGCGACCGGTCGGCAGCCCTGGGCCGTGGCCGCGTCACGCAACTCCCCCGCGGCGACGTCGTCGTCGGAACGACCGAGGTCGACGAGTCGCCGCAGGAGCGTGGTCATCAGCGGACCTCGGTGATCTCGGGGCCTCGCTCGAAGGGCTTGAGGTCATCGTCGGCGGGGGCGCCGTCCTCGTCGAGATCCACCGGCCCGTCGTCGGTCTCGGTGGACGGCACGACGAGCGGGAGCATCTCGCGCGGTGCGCGGGGCTCATCGCCGCGGGTGACGACGATGGAGCGCAGGCAGTCGTCGTACGGTGCGCGAGCAGCCTCGTCGACCGCCGGCGCACCGGAGTAGACCGCGCGCAGGAACCACCGACGCCCGTCGACCCCGGCGAAGACCGCCGGGGCGAAGACGGTGCGTCCCTGGGGTCCGGGCTGGGCCAGGCGCGTGCGCAGCTCGGAGCCGAAGGGGCCGGTGTCCTCCTCGACGGTGCCGCCGTTGCCGCGGATCATCTCGGAGATCTCCTCGCGGATGTCCCCCCAGATGCCGCTGGAGCGGGGGGCGGCGAAGACCTGGATCTGCACGGAGCCCTCGTCGTCACCCATCTGGATGGCCGAGACCTCCTTGCTCGTGTTGTCGACCTCGAGGCGCAGCTCCATCCCGGGGCCGGGCAGCGCATGCACCGAGCCGAGGTCGATGAGCGGGCCGAGGTCGGTGACCTCGCTCCGGTCGCGCGGCCCCTCGGGCGCGGTCACCTCCTCGGAGTCCATGGCATCCGTCACAGGATCGGTCCCGGCGTCGCTCTCCTGCGGCGTGGTCGCCTCGTCCGTGGCGACGTTCTTCTTCTTGCGGCCGAACATCATCCTCGTCCTGTCGTCGACAACGGGCCGAAGCCCCCACTGGATCCGTGTCCAGTGTCGCCCCGCTCACTGGCCGGAAGCGAATCGACGGGGAGGAAATCCCCTTCGCCCACCTCCTGGAGCACCAGCTGGGCGACCCGGTCCCCGACCTGCACCGTGAATCGCTCACGGGGGTCGACGTTGATGAGGTTGACGAGGATCTCGCCCCGGTACCCCGAGTCCACGGTCCCGGGCGCGTTGACCACCGAGATGCCGTGACGGGCCGCGAGTCCGGAGCGCGGGTGGATCAGCGCGACCCACCCCGACGGCAGCGCGATGCTCACGCCGGTGGGCACGAGCGCGCGCTCGCCCGGCTCGAGGACGACCTCGGCCACCGAGGTCAGATCGGCGCCGGCGTCCCCGGCCTTGGCGTACGCGGGCAGGCGAGCGTCCCGGTGCAGCAGCTGCACCGGGACACGCGGCCGTCGTGGCGCGTCAGCCACCGGTCAGGCGGCGCACTCGGTACAGATCGGGCCGCCCTTGCCCTCGCTCGCCAACTGGCTGCGGTGGTGAACGAGGAAGCAGCTGGTACAGGTGAACTCGTCCGCCTGACGGGGAACGACCCGCACCGACATCTCTTCGCCGGACAGATCGGCGCCAGGCAGCTCAAAGCCTTCGGCCATCTCCGTCTCGTCGACGTCGACATTGGATGAGGTCGCGTCACCGCGACGGGACTTCAACTCCTCGATGGAGTCCTCGGACAGGTCGTCGTCGGTCTTGCGAGGGGCGTCGTAATCGGTCGCCATCTCTCCTGATTCCTTGGGGCTAGCAGTGCTGGAAGGTGGGTGCGCCGTTGTCAACGCAGCAGGTGCTGGATTTGTGCCCGGCGCGCCGGATTGTGCCCCATCTACCCGCGCTGCGCCACCCCGAATCGCTCATCGGCCGGATTCCGGCCCCACTCGACCCACGATCTCGGCGAGCACCGACCGGAGCGAGCCGTGCACACCGGGCGCCCCGGCGAGGGTCATGACGTCGCTCGGGTGCCCGCCGTCGAGGTCACTGACGAGCGCGCCGGCCTCGGCGGCGACGAGCCAACCGGCCGCCATGTCCCACGGATTGAGACCGCGCTCGTAGTAGACGTCGAGGCTCCCGTCGGCGACCCGGCACAGGTCCAGAGCGGCACTTCCGAGGCGACGGATGTCCCGGACCCGGGGCAGCACCCCGGCGAGGACCTCGCCCTGCCAGCGACGGCGCTCGGCGTCGTACCCGAAGCCGGTCCCGCACAGGGCCAGCCCCAGCTCCGGGTCACCGGCACGCAGGACCCGCGGCTCCTCGTCGTCCACGGCGCGCCGGGCACCGCCACCGAGCGTGGCGGTGAACCGCTCCCCCGTCACCGGGTTGACCACGGCGCCGGCCACCGGTCGCCAGGCGCCCACGACCGAGGGGTCGCCGACGACGGCCGCGACGGAGACGGCGTAGGCCGGGAGTCCGTAGAGGTAGTTGACCGTCCCGTCGATGGGGTCGACGACCCAGGTGATGCCCGACGCGCCGGCACGGCCGCCGCGCTCCTCACCGGCGAAG
>JBQGNO010000114.1:0-9943 GCA_052087725.1 Janibacter sp.
TCTCGGAGTGAACTTCACCGACGTCGACTGGGACAGCTGGGACACGCTCCTGCGACGCGTGCACCAGCCGCGCCACGAGGTCGAGGTCGCGCTCGTCGGCAAGTACATCGACCTGCCCGATGCCTACCTGTCGGTGACCGAGGCCCTGCGCGCGGGCGGCTTCCACAACGATGCCAAGGTGCGCATCCGCTGGGTGCCCTCGGACGACTGCGACACCGAGTCCGGCGCGACGAAGGCGCTTGGCGGGGTCGACGCGGTCCTCGTCCCGGGTGGCTTCGGTGTCCGGGGGATCGAGGGCAAGCTCGGCGCCCTGCGCTGGGCCCGCGAGCGACAGGTCCCCACGCTGGGCATCTGCCTCGGCCTGCAGTGCATGGTCATCGAGTACGCACGCAATGTCGCCGGGATCGACGGCGCGAGCTCCACCGAGTTCGACCCCGCCTCGAGCGCACCGGTCATCGCGACGATGGAGGAGCAGAAGTCCGTCGTGGACGGCTCGGGGGACCTCGGCGGCACGATGCGCCTGGGCGCCTACCCGGCCGACCTGCTCGAGGACTCGGTCACCGCACAGGCCTACGGGGCGACCGCGGTCACCGAGCGCCACCGGCACCGCTACGAGGTCAACAACGCCTACCGGGCGCAGCTCGAGGAGGCCGGCCTCGTCGTCAGTGGGACGCACCCGCAGCTCGGGCTGGTCGAGTTCGTCGAGCTGTCCCGCGAGGAGCACCCCTACTACGTGTCCACCCAGGCCCACCCGGAGTTCAAGTCCCGCCCCGACAAGGCGCACCCGCTCTTCGCCGGGCTCATCGGTGCCGCCGTCCAAGCGCAGCGCGACGCGCGCCTCGTCGAGGTCGAGCCGACCGAGCCGGCAACCACGGACGCGACGGTCTGAGGTGACGGCCCACGAGCACCGCCTGAGCGACGAGATCGTCCCCTCGCCGGTCACCGAGAGCGAGGTCGTCTTCGACGGCGTCATCTGGGACGTGCGGCGCGAGGCCTTCGATCTCGAGGGGGACCGGCTCGTCCGCGAGATCATCGACCACCCCGGCGCCGTGGCGGTGCTCGCCCTCGACGAGCAGGACCGCGTCGCGCTCATCCGGCAGTACCGTCACCCGATCTCCTCCCACGAGTGGGAGATCCCGGCAGGCCTGCTCGACATCTCCGGTGAGGACCCCCTCGTCGCGGCCCAGCGCGAGCTGGCCGAGGAGGCGGACCTCGTCGCCGAGCACTGGGCCCTGCTGCTCGACTACTTCAGCTCGCCCGGCGGGATGAACGAGGCGCTGCGCATCTACGTGGCCCGGGGCCTCGCTCCCGTGCCGCAGGCCGAGCGGCACGAGCGCGAAGGGGAGGAGGCGCACCTGATCAAGCGCAGCGTCTCTCTCGACGAGATCGTCGATGCGGTCCTGGCCGGAGACCTGCACAACTCCACCCTGGTCATCGCGGCCCTCGCCGGGCAGCGGATGCGCGACGGGGGCTGGGCCTCCCTTCGTCCGGCGGATGCTCCGTGGCCCGAGCACCCGACCAACCGAGGATCATGAGCCGGCCGCTGCCGACCGCCGCCTACCTGGTCCTCGGCCTCGTCGAGTCACTCGGGCAGGCGACTCCGTACGACCTCAAGCACGTCGCCGCGAGCTCGACCAACTTCTTCTTCATGCTCCCGCACACGCAGATCTACACCCAGTGCGAGCGTCTCGTCGCCGCAGGCCTGCTCGACGAGACCCGGGAGGAGGAGGGGCGGCGTCGTCGGCAGCTGACCATCACCAGTGAGGGCGCCCCGGCGCTGGAGGGGTGGCGGGCCGACCGCACGGTCGTACCCGTGGAGGCCCGTGACCTCGCGCTGCTGAAGCTCTTCCTCGGGGCCGACCCTGCGGTCATCGGGCCGGAGCAGGTACGGGTCCACCGCGAGCGGCTGGAGCAGTACCGCGAGATGGCCGCCGGCGACGAGCTGCCGGAGGGGGTGCAGGCCGCGCTCGACTACGGCCTGCGCTACGAGGAAGCCCTCGTCGACTTCTGGTCGGAGCGCGTCGAGCGCTGACCGCTGCGAGGCGTTATGGTTCAACCTGAACCATTCAATCCGTATCGAAGGTGATTCGTGGGACGCACGCAGGTGAACCGACCGGGACGCGGGTGGGGTGCGGTCGCCCTCGTCAGCCTGATGTACCTCCCCATGGCGGCGCTCGCCATGGGTCCGTACTTCCTCGACGACCCGACAGCGGTCGTCTCCCAGCTGCCCGAAGGGGGGTTCCGCGGCTTCGTCGAGGGTGCCCTCGCCGGGCGGGCCGGGCCGTACCAGGCCCACCTGATGAGCATGGTCTTCCACACCCTCACCGGAGCCCTGCTCATGGGTCTGGGGCCCTACCTCCTGTGGAGCCGACCGCGCCGGCGCACCCGCAGCCACGTCATCGCCGGCCGGCTCTACCTCGCGACCGCTCTGGCGAGCATGACCGGTGCGCTGGTCTTCCTCGTGGGCGAGCCGCTGGAGGCGGCCTTCACCGGACCGGTCTTCGCGCTCGGTCTCTGGGGGATGCTCGTCGGGACGGTGAGCAGCGCCCTCCTCGGATGGGTCGCCGCGCTGCGCCACCAGATCCGTCTCCACGTGCTCTGGGTCTGCCTCAACTACGGCTTCCTCGTGAGCGCCCCGCTGCTGCGGCTGGAGTGGGGACTCTTCGGTGCCTTCGGCGTCGGCGACACGCTCGAGGAGGTCAGCCCGCAGTCGGCGATCCACATCGTTGCCGTGAGCACCACCCTCGCCGTCCTCGGCAGCCTCCACCTCGCCGACCGGTTCCGGCCGAAGGGGGCGACACTCGGGACGGCCCTGGGCTCGGCCACGTCGTCCGGTCCGCAGATCCCTCGTGCACTCGTCCTCGGATCCGTGGCCGTCGGGGCGGGTGCCCTCGCGGTCGTGGGCAGTCGATATCTCGAGCACGGGACAGCGGCGACGACCCACCTCGCCTGGTATGCCGTGCCGATGCTCGTCCTCATCGGCATCGTGGAGACCTTCCGACGCCGCGCCCTGGCCGCGGGCCGGCGCGAGCTCGCCGAGGAGCACCTCGTCCTGCTCTGCTGGCTGGCGCTCTCCCCGGTGATCGCCCTCGGCATCGCCGTGCTCGCCCGGGCGTGGCTCGCCCTCGAGCCTGCGGTCGCCGATGCCACCGGGGTCACCCTGTCCGGTGGCCTGGCCGTCGTCTTCGCCGTCCAGACCATGCATGCTCGCCTCGAGCTGGCCGGTCGCCGACGGCACAGCGGCCCGGCGCCCCGATCCCGCTCGCGGGAGACCTCCGCGGCTTCGTAGGATGGGGCAGCGGGCGATCAGCCCGTCGCTCTCGAACGACAAGGAAGAACACCCCGTGCTCCGCACCCACGACGCCGGCACCCTACGTGCCGAGCACTCCGGCCAGACCGTCACCCTCAGCGGATGGGTGGCCCGCCGACGTGATCACGGCGGCGTGGCCTTCCTCGACCTGCGGGATGCCTCGGGCGTCGCCCAGGTGGTCGCCCGCGACGAGGTCCTCACCGGTGCCGCCCACGACCTGCGCAACGAGTACGTCATCACGGTCGTCGGCCAGGTCGCTCCGCGTGACCCCAAGGACGTGAACCCGGCCCTGCCGACGGGTGAGGTCGACGTCGTCGCCTCGTCGATCGAGGTGCTCAGCCAGGCCGACCCGCTGCCCTTCCAGATCGACGAGCGCGTCTCCGTCGGCGAGGAGGCGCGCCTGAAGCACCGCTACCTCGACCTGCGCCGTCCCGGTGCGTCGAGCGCCGGTGCGGGACTGCGCCTGCGCAGCAAGGTCAACGCCGCGGCCCGCTCGGTGCTTGCCGAGCGCGACTTCGTCGAGATCGAGACCCCGACGCTGACCCGGTCCACCCCCGAGGGGGCCCGCGACTTCCTCGTCCCCGCGCGCCTCGCCCCCGGCGAGTGGTACGCCCTCCCGCAGAGCCCGCAGCTGTTCAAGCAGCTGCTCATGGTCGCCGGCATGGAGCGCTACTACCAGATCGCGCGCTGCTACCGCGACGAGGACTTCCGCGCCGACCGCCAGCCGGAGTTCACCCAGCTCGACGTCGAGATGTCCTTCGTCGAGCAGGACGATGTCATCGAGATCGGCGAGTCCATCGCGAAGGCCGTCTGGGGCACCATCGGCGTCGAGCTGTCCGCTCCCTTCGACCGGATCACCTATGCGGAGGCGATGGAGCGCTACGGCAGCGACAAGCCGGACCTGCGCTTCGGGGTCGAGCTCGTCGACTGCACCGAGTTCTTCACTGACACTCCCTTCCGCGTCTTCACCGCGCCCTACGTCGGCGCCGTCGTCATGCCCGGTGGGGCCGGTCAGCCGCGTCGGCAGTTCGACGCCTGGCAGGACTGGGCCAAGCAGCGCGGCGCGAAGGGCTTGGCCTATGTCACCGTCGGTGACGACGGCGCGCTCGGCGGCCCGGTCGCGAAGAACATCTCTGAGAGCGAGAAGGCCGGTCTGGCCGCGCACGTCGGTGCCGCCCCGGGAGATGCGATCTTCTTCGCCGCCGACCAGCCGCGGGCCGCACGGGCCCTGCTCGGCGCCGCCCGCCAGGAGATCGCCCAGCGCTGCGACCTCATCGACGAGGACGCCTGGTCCTTCGTCTGGGTCGTCGACGCCCCGCTCTTCGAGCCGGCCGGCGAGGCCGTCGCTGCTGGCGATGTCGCCGTCGGTGCGGGCGAGTGGACAGCCGTGCATCACGCCTTCACCAGCCCCAAGGCCGAATTCATGGACACCTTCGACACCGACCCGGGGCCGGCGCTGGCCTATGCCTACGACCTCGTGTGCAATGGCAACGAGATCGGCGGTGGCTCGATCCGTATCCACCGCAAGGACGTGCAGGAGCGGGTCTTCGCGGTCATGGGCCTGGACGAGGAGTCCGCGCAGGAGAAGTTCGGCTTCCTCCTCGAGGCCTTCAAGTACGGCGCCCCGCCGCACGGCGGCATCGCCTTCGGTTGGGACCGCATCGTCATGCTCCTGCTCGGCGCCGACTCGATCCGCGATGTCATCGCCTTCCCCAAGTCCGGTGGCGGGTACGACCCGCTCACCGATGCTCCCGCCCCGATCACCCCGGGGCAGCGCAAGGAGGCCGGGATCGACGCGAGGCCCCGCCGCGACGAGGACGCCGAGGAGCAGGCGGCGGGCCCGGCCGCCACGGCGTGACCCCTTCCACCGTCGAGGTCCTGCTCTGGGACTGCGACGGAGTGCTCCAGCACGGGCGTTTCGACTGGCGCGCCCATCTCGACGGTGAGGTCGTTCCCGGGTTCGCCGATCGCGTCTTCGAGGCGGAGCTGCCCGCTCTGCGCGGGGAGCGACCGCTGCGTGCGGTCCTTCAGGATCTGCTCGAGCGTGAGGGCGCCGACCGGCACGTCCCGATGACGGTCGACGACCTGCTCGGCATCTGGGAGCAGTTCGATCTCGACCCCGAGGCCGTGGCTGTCCTCACCGCGGTGCGCCGTCACGGCGTCCGGTGCCTGCTCGCGACGAACCAGCAGGACCACCGGGTGCGCTTCATGCGTGAGACGCATCGCTACGACGACCTCGTCGACGGCTCGTACTACTCCAGCGAGGTCGGGGCGATGAAGCCGGACCCGGCCTTCTTCGAGCACATCCTCGAGGACCTCGGCGTGCCGGCCGAGAGGGTGGGCTTCGTCGACGACGTGTCGGCCAATGTCGCCGCTGCGCGGTCGGTGGGCATCCGGGCGGTCCGGCACGATCCGGCATCCGGTGCGACCGGGCTGGTCCGGGTCCTCGAGCCGCTGGTGCCTGATCTGTTGGCCTGAGACGGTGCTGCCGACAGGCGAAAGGCCCCCGGACCCACCCCAGAGGGCGTGTGGTCCGGGGGCCGTCGCATGACCGATCAGATCAGGTCGTCTCGTCGTCCTTGTGGTCCTTGCCGCGCTGGCGCTGGCGGGCCTTGGTGACGGTGGTCACCGATGTGCGCTCCTTCGACCACAGTCCCTTGGTGCTGGAGAGCGCATAGTCGATGCGGTCGTCGACCTGCTCACCGAAGACATCGTCGAAGTTGTCCGAGAGATCACCGGTCAGCTCGCGCCGGCGCAGTCGCAGCTCGGAGTCGAGGATGACCCGGTGCTCGCTCTTCAGCGCCTTGTACAGGGCGATCATGATGAAGACGATCACGATGGCGAAGGGAGCACCCGTCGCGACTGATCCGGCCTGAAGTGCAGACAGGCCCTCCGTTCCTCCGGCCAGGAGCAGCGCGCTGGCCACGACGCCCTCGAGCACGGCGAAGAGCACCCGGCTCCACGTCGGCGGGTCCGGGTGCCCACCCGAGGCGAGCATGTCGACGACGAGGGAGCCGGAGTCCGATGAGGTGACGAAGAAGACGACCACGAGGATGATGGCGATGGCCGACAGGACGCTCCCCAGGGGCAGCGTGTTCAGCGTGTCGAACAGCGCCACCTCGGCGACGAGGCCCTCGTCGGGCACGAGGTCCCCGACCGTGCGCGCCCGGTGGATGGCCGTGCCACCCAGCACGGTGAACCAGACGAAGCCCAGGAGGGTGGGCACCAGGAGTGCACCGGTGACGAACTCCCGGACCGTGCGCCCGCGTGAGATCCGCGCGATGAAGACGCCGACGAAGGGCGACCAGGCGATCCACCAGCCCCAGTAGAAGATGGTCCACCCCCCGGCCCAGTCCAGGCCTGCCTGCCCGGTGTAGGCGAAGGCGTCGAAGGTGTTCGGCAGGAGGCTGGCGCTGTAGGCCCCGATGGACTGCACGAAGTCGCGCAGGAGGAACAGCGTCGGCCCGAGCGCGAGGACGGCCACGAGGAACACCCCGGCCAGGCCGAGGTTGATGTTGGACAGCCACTGGATGCCCTTGCCCACGCCACTCACGACGGAGACGCACGCGATGGCGGTGATGGCTGCGATGACCACGACCATGAAGGTGTTGGAGGCCTCGTCGATGACGCCCAGCTCGATGAGGCCGGTCGAGACCTGGGTGACGCCCAGCCCCAGCGAGGTGGCGACACCGAAGAGGGTCCCGACGATGGCCAGGACATCCACGACATCGCCGATCCAGCCCTTGACGCGGTCACCCAGGAGCGGCTCGAGTGCCCAGCGCAGCGAGACCGGGCGTCCCTTGCGGTGGATCGCGTAGGCGAGGGCGAGGCCGACGATGACGTAGACGGCCCACGGGTGCAGACCCCAGTGGAGGAAGGTCTGGGCCATGGCCTCGTTGGCCAGCTCGGCCTCGGTACCCTCGACCCCCGGCTTGGGGGTCGTGTAGAAGGTCAGCGGCTCGGCGACGCCGTAGAAGACCAGACCGATACCCATCCCGGCGGCGAAGAGCATCGCGAACCAGGACACGAGGTTGAACTCGGGCTTCTCGTACTCGCGCCCGAGGGTGATGTTGCCGAACCGGCTGACCGCCAAGAAGATGGCGAAGATGACGAACGAGGCGATGGCCAGGGTGTAGAACCACCCGAAGCCGCTGACGATGTTGCTCTGGATCGAGTTCCACAGCTCACCGGCAGTCTCGCTGAAGAAGATCGAGAACAGCGAGACGCCGACGACGATGATCAGTGCGGGCCAGAAGACCCGTGGGGCGATCCCGCCCGGGCCCAGCCGGACGCCGTGCGCCACGAGCTGGTCGTGGATCCTCTCGTCCTCGGTACGGTCATCCACCGCATGGGCGTCGTCAGGTCGCCGGGGACTGTGGCTGTCGTCGGCGGTCGGCTGGCTCATGGTCGTCTCCTCCTCCAGTTGTTGTCCACGGATGCGGGGGCCGCACCGCCATGGACTGCTAGCAGGCTAGTGCCTGCCTTGCGTCAGGAAGCGGTAGGGGGGGGAGAGCGCGTGTCACCCTGCGGCGAGCGCTGCCTCGACGCGGCGCAGTTCCTGGGTGATGTCCTCGGCGGGCCGGTGGCGGGTCACCGGGTGGTCCGCGAGACCGGAGAGTGCCTGTCGGGCTGCGGCCATCCGCTCGCGCTGACCGCGGACCTGGGGGTGCCAGGTCGCCCCGAGCACGAGGTAGCCGATGTCGGCGAGCAGCTGTTCCATCTCTCGGTAGGGGGCCACGGACTCGGGTGCGTCAGCATGGGTCCGGGTCGCGACGACGTCCGAGCCGATGAGCTCGACGTAGAGCTGCCGGCAGTGGTCGAGATGGGCGGCCATCTCGTCCTCGGTCCGGGTCCGACGCTCGGCCAGGTCGTCGAGGACGTCCGCGAGGGCGAGCACGACCCGGCGGGCGTGCGCCCGCAGGAGCAGCTCGGGTCGGCCGAGGCGACCGGTGACGACGAGGACGAGCACGGCGGAGCCGACGCCGATGACCGTGTCGAGCGCCCGGTCGATGACGATCGTCTCCATGTCCATCCGGGTCAGCCGTGAGGCGATCATCAGCGCCAGCGGGGTGATGAAGGTGACCGCCACCGCGTAGTTGCGGGTGACGAGGAGCTCGACGGCGCCCTGGAAGCAGGGGATGAGCGCGATGATCCACCAGTGGCCGGGATCGATCTCGAGGATCAGGGCGAAGACGAGCAGGCCCGCCGCGGTGCCCACCGTGCGGTGGAGCGCCCGCTGCAGCTGGGAGGCACGCGTCCCCCCGGTCTGCACCACGAGGACCGCGAAGGCGGCGGCCCAGTAGGCGTGGGCATTGTCCAGCAGCAGGGCGATCCCGCCCGCGAGGAGGGTCGCCAGCGCCACCCGGGCCGCGACGAGCAGGTCCTCGCTCGGCCAGTGCAGGGCCTGCCGCAGCGACCAGCGCGCCCGTGGGCGACCGAGGGAGATCTGCCGGACCTTGGCGGTCTCCTGCAGGGCCATCTCGGCGGTGACATCGGAGTCGTGTCTGGCCACGGCCCGGGCGACGGTGCTCGAGTAGCGGTTGTTCAAGCGCTGCAGTCGGCCCTCGAAATAGTCCTGCGTGCCACCGTCGGTCACCGCGGTCCATGCGCGGTTGAGCGCGCCGGCCGCCCGCCGGCGGGCGGCGGGGATCTCGTGCGGGTCCGTCTCGTCGACATAGGCCTCGACGAGCCTCTCGGCACTGCTCACCGCGCCCTCCTCGATGCCCTTGACCCCGAGCCACGCGTCGGAGGTGCCGACGACGATGGCCGCAAGGACACCGAGGGCGGCGTAGCCGAGGAGTGCGTCGGGTGGCGCTCCGCCCGTGGCCGCGAGGTTGGCGATGCCCACGACGAGGGCGAAGAAGAAGGCGGCCGGTGGACCGATGCCCAAGGTGTAGGTGAGGAGTGCCGCCACGGTCCCCACGGCCGCCATGACGAGGATGGCGAGGGAGGGGTAGCCCGCAGTGAGGATCCCCAGGGAGATCCCGAGCAGCAGGCCCGCGCCCGCGATGGGGATCGTCCGGAAGCGCCGACGGACGGGTCCGCCCGCGCCGTAGAGGACGGCGAAGACGCCCAGCCCTGCCATGAAGGCGTCGTGGGGGTTGCCGAGCAGGCTGATGCCGACGAGTGGGACCGCTGCGGCCACCGCGGCACGGGTGGCCACCCAGCGCCGCATCGGGCTGGGGCCGAAGGTGACCAGGGGGCGCAGGAAGTCGCCGACTGCGCTCATGCCAACCTCCCGCTCGTCCACCGGGCCCCGATCCGGTAGCCCAGACCGAGGTATATCCCACGAGCGATGTCGTTGTCGGAGTACATCCCGAGCGTGGACCACCCGTGGCTCGCGATGGCGCCACGCGTCAGCTCCGCGGTGATCGCGCGGCCGAGGCCACGCCCGCGGGCGCAGGGGGCCACGGTGATCCCGGCGAGCACCGGCGCGCCGGAGATCTCCTCCTCGCAGCACCCGATGCCGAGGAGGCGCCCCCCGTCGTCGCGGGCACCGACCCACCGCTGCCCGGGGCGGGCGAAGGGCTGGCCGTCGGTGCGGGCATTGTGCTCCGCCAGGAAGTCGAGGAGCTCCTGCCGGGTGGAGCCCGGCAGGTCGATGAGGCCATCACGGTCGCCGGCCGGGACGGC
>JBQGNO010000115.1:0-9927 GCA_052087725.1 Janibacter sp.
GTCCGCCTCGAAGAAGGAGATGTGGAAGACCGGCTCGGCCGCCACCACGGGCCGCCGACCCGACAGGGTGAAGGTGGTCCACCCTTCGTCCTCGTCATGGCGCCAGTAGCCGGGCGCACGCCACCCCTCGGACTGGACCGTGGCCCATCCGTCGGAGAGCCACAGGTCCGGGCGCTCGTAGGCACCGTCGGCCATGAACTCCTGCCACTCGGCATTGGTCACCTGACGACTCGCCACCTCGACGTCCTCGAGCCACACGCGGTGCCGCGGGCGCTCGTTGTCGAAGGTGAAGTCCTCGCCGTCGGCGCCGATCTGCGTGACCCCGCCCGGCACCTGCGTCCAGCGAAGGGGGCCGGGCCCGGTCAGCGGGTCGGGATCCGGCGACCGGTCGACGTACACCGGCGCCAGGATGTTGCCGGAGAGCAGGTGCTTGAGGTCGGTGAGGAGCAGCTCCTGGTGCTGCTCCTCGTGGTGGCACCCGAGCTCGACGAGCGCGAGCGTGTCCTCGTCGAGCGCACCGGCGGCCACGCGGTCCGCGACCTGCTGCTCCACGTCCTCGCGGTAGGCCGCGACCTCCGCGACGCCCGGGCGGGTGACCTGTCCGCGCGCCGAGCGCGGGTGCCGCTCACCGACGGCCTCGTAGTAGCTGTTGAAGAGGTAGCGGAAGGCCGGGTCCCGCGGCCGGTAGCCGGGATCGCTCCCGAGGACGAACTCCTCGAAGAACCAGGTGGTGTGGGCGCGGTGCCACTTCACCGGGCTGGCAGTGGTCATCGACTGCGGCGTCTGGTCCTCGGGGGTGAGGTCCCGGACCAGCTGATCGGTGCGGGCGCGGACATCACGGAAGCGGGCGAGCAGCGCCGTGGCGTCGGGGCGGGCAGAGGTGGTGGTCATGACGTCCTCCGTGCGACGAGGTCTGACGTACCCCGCCGGGCATCGAGAGATCGAGCTTCGGACACGACCGACGCTACTCCGTCACAGGGACACCGTCCCGCTGTCGCCCGGCCTCGCCGGATGGTCACCGACGACGCCCTTGGCGAGCTCGACCACCAGGGCGGCCTTGCCCGGGGACTCCCAGTAGGAGGCCGTGTCGGCGGTGATGGTGAGCACGGTGCTGTTGGGGTCGTCGGGGCCACCGGCCATGAAGGCGCTGGCGGAGGGATCCCAGAGCTGCTCGAGCAGGGTCCGGTCGTCGTTGCGCCGGGCGGTCCCGCTCAGGCTGACCCAGCCGGCGTCCGAGGAGTAGGCGACGTTGACCTGCGGGGTGGCGGCGATCGCGGGCATCTTGTCCGAGTCGCCCTCCGTGAGGAAATGGACGACACCCGGATCGTCGAAGTCCTGCGTCCCCATCGGGGCGGAGACCAAACGACCCTGCTCGTCGACGTAGGTGAGGACCGCGATCCGCGTGTCCTTCATGATCTCGGTGACGACGTCCTTCTGGTCAGCCATGTCCGGCTCCTTCGGCATCGGGGTCGTCTTCTCCTCGCACCTACCCGGTGCGCACGCGCTCACACCTCACGGACGACGTTGGTCGTCACGCGGGTCAGCGACGGGCGCTCGGGCGTCGAGCTGAACCCGAAGCGCGGTGACGGCCTGACCGGCGCCAGGCTGCCGAGATCCGCGCCGTCCCACGTGCCCGCCAGCTCGGTGACCGCGTGCTGGTCGTGGGCGCCGTAGTACTCGCGGCGACCGTTGCCGGCGCTCCCCCGCGTGCGCACCCCCGGGTGGACCCGGCGGGCCACCGGGTCGGCGAGGACCGCGAACGCCCTGCTCCGGGCAAGGGGCCCGGGGATCGCCGCCAGCACCCATCCGGTCGCCGTCCGGGCGTCCACGTCGATCCGGACCTGCAGGGGGCCCGCCTCGATCTGCCAGCGACGTCGGGCCCCGGCCGTCGCCTCGACCAGGCCAACCGGGCCACACACCACCTGGTCGAAGGAGTAGGTCTGCGCGACGTAGTCGGCCACCACTCCGTCCGGCGCCAGGAGGATCCGTCGACCATCATCCGTGGCCACCATGACGTCGGTGAAGGCCCCGAGGGGTGATCGGGCCCAGTCCCCGATCACGAGCCGCAGCCCGCTGCTCGTCCCCGCCCCGAGAATCCGTCCGCCGAATCGATCGACCACGCGGGTGCGCTTCGTGTGGTTCATCCACGCAGCCTATACATTGCACACAATTTAGTTGTGTGCAATGGTCTTGGGATGCAGGCGGATCACCAGCTCGACCACCAGATCTGCTTCGCTCTCTACGGAGCGGCGAAGGCGGCCACGGCCGCCTACCGCGACGCCCTCGACGAGATGGGCCTGACCTACACCCAGTACGTCACCCTGCTGGCCCTCTGGGAGCGCGACGCCCGCACCGTCTCCGAGCTGGGCGACGCACTGCGCCTCGACAGCGGGACGCTCTCCCCCCTTCTCACCCGGATGGCGGCCCACGACCTCGTCGAGCGCCACCGCGACGGGACGGACGGTCGCCAGGTCACGGTCCACCTCACCGACACCGGCCGCGACCTCGAGACGCAGGTCGTGGCCATCCAGCGCCGCCTGTACGACGCCGTCGACATGGAGCCTGAGGAGCTGGCCACCCTGCGCCGCCTCGCCCAGCGCTTCTGCGAGTCCGTCGGCACCACGACCACCACCGAAGGAGCACCACGATGAAGACCATCTACACCGCCGAGGCACTGGCCACCGGCGCCGGCCGGGACGGCCACGGCGCCAGCGCCGACGGCCGACTCGACCTCGACCTCGCCGTCCCGGAGGCTATGGGAGGCTCCGGCGAGGGGACCAACCCCGAGCAGCTCTTCGCGGTCGGCTATGCCGCCTGCTTCCACTCCGCCCTGCAGCTCGTCGCCCGCGAAGAGAAGGCAGATGTCACCGACTCGGCCGTGGGCGCCCGCGTGCACATCGGCCCGAGAGACGACGGCGGCTTCCAGCTCGCGGTCGAGCTCGAGGTGACGCTGCCGAACGTCGAGGGCGACGCCGCCCAGGAGCTCGCCGACCGGGCCCACGAGGTCTGCCCCTACTCCAACGCCACCCGCGGCAACATCGACGTGACCGTCACGGTTACCCAGGACTGAGGTCAGCATGAGCACCCACCCCACGACCACACGCCAGATCACCCTCGCCTCGCGCCCCAATGGCGCACCGACGCAGGACAACTTCCGCCTCGAGGCGGCCGAACTGCCCGAGCTGACCGACGGTCAGGTCCTCGTGCGCAACGAGGTCATGTCCGTCGACCCGTACATGCGCGGTCGGATGAACGATGCGAAGTCCTATGTCGCGCCCTTCCAGGTGGACTCTCCGCTCGATGGTGGCGCCGTCGGCGAGGTCATCGCCTCGCGCTCCGACGACATCACCGTCGGTCAGCACGTCGTGCACGGGCAAGGTTGGCGCGAGCACGCGATGCTGCCGACCAAGGCCGTCACCGTCATCGACACCGATGTGGCCCCGGCATCGGCTTACCTCGGCGTCCTCGGGATGCCCGGGCTGACTGCCTACGTCGGTCTGACCGCCGTAGCCGAGATGCGCGAAGGGGACACCGTCTTCGTCTCCGGTGCGGCCGGGGCCGTCGGCCAGATCGCCGGCCAGATCGCCCACGCCCTCGGGGCCGAGCGGGTCATCGGCTCGGCCGGTTCGCCCGAGAAGGTCGCCCGTGTCCTCGAGCTCGGCTACGACGAGGCCTTCGACTACAAGCAGACCCCGGTCCGCGAGGGGCTGCGGGCCGCCGCCCCGGAGGGCATCGACGTCTACTACGACAACGTCGGAGGCGACCACCTCGAGGCGGCGATCTCCTCCCTTCGCCTCCACGGACGGGTCGCGCTGTGCGGCGCGGTCTCGCAGTACAACGCCACCGAGCCGCCTCCCGGCCCGCACAACCTCTTCCAGGCGATCGGCAAGGGACTCACCCTGCGCGGCTTCATCGTCGGGCAGTACCCGCGGCTCGCCGCCGAGTACCGGGCGAAGGCCGCCGGGTGGCTCGCCGAGGGCCGTCTGCAGGGCGACGAGACCTTCCGGGACGGGCTCGACGCCGCCCCGCAGGCATTCATCGACCTGCTCGAGGGCGCCAACACCGGCAAGATGCTCGTCCGCCTCTGAGCGTCCCCCGGCGGTGACTCAGCTGGGGCGAGTCCGCGGCGTCTGCTTGAGCGTCTTCATCGGGTCGCGCTCGACGTGCTCACCGAGGACCTCGTCGATGCGGGACATGACCTCGGGCTCGAGGCGCACCCCGGAGGCGGCGACATTTTCCTCGACCTGCCCCGGCCGGGAGGCGCCGATGATCGCGGCCGCGACGTTGTCGTTCTGCAGCACCCAGGCGACGGCGAGCTGGGCCATCGACAGGTCGTGCTCCTCGGCGATCGGCCGCAGTCCCTGGACCGCGGTGAGCAGCTCCTGGTTGGTGACGCGGCCCTCGATGGCCTGACCGGCCTCCTCGTGGGTGGCGCGCGAGCCGGCGGGCGGTGCCTGGCCGGGGAGGTACTTGCCGGTGAGGATGCCCTGGGCGATCGGGCTCCACACGATCTGGGAGAGGCCGAGCTCCTTGGACGTCGGCACGACCTGGTCCTCGATGACCCGCCAGATCATCGAGTACTGCGGCTGGCTGGAGACGAGCCGGATGCCGAGCTGCTGCGCGAGGGAGTGGCCGCGACGGATCTGGTCGGCGGACCACTCGCTGACGCCGATGTAGAGCGCCTTGCCCGAGCGGACGACGTCGGCGAAGGCCTGCATCGTCTCCTCGAGCGGCGTCTCGGGGTCGAAACGGTGGGCCTGGTAGAGGTCGACGTAGTCCGTCTTGAGTCGCTTGAGCGAGCCGTCGATCGACTCCCGGATGTGCTTGGCGGACAGGCCGGAGTCGTTGTGCCCCTTGGGTCCGGTCGGCCAGTAGACCTTGGTGAGGATCTCCAGCGACTCGCGCCGCTCGCCCTCGAGGGCCTCGCCGAGGACCGACTCGGCCGCGGTGTTGGCATAGACGTCTGCGGTGTCGAAGGTCGAGATCCCGTGGTCGAGCGCCGCACGCACGCAGGCCTTCGCCGCGTCGGCCTCGACCTGGGAACCATGGGTGAGCCAGTTGCCGTAGGCGATCTCGCTGATCTTCAGACCGCTGTTGCCGAGGTATCGATACTCCATGTGGCTCACGTTACGCCCCGTGCTCAGGGCGTGACGTTGAGCTGGCGCAGCACCGCCGTCGCGACCTGCGCGTCCCCGGTCACGGCCACGTCGGCAGCGGCCGGGTCGAGGCGGCCGGCGGTGAGCCGCAGCCAGGTGACGTCGTCCATGTCGAGGGTGACGTCGCCCCCTTCGTCCGGGTCCTCCACGGCGAAGGGGGCAGCCCTTCCGTCCTCGCCGACTCGGGCCGCGAGGACCCGGCCCTGCGGTCCGGTGATGCGGGCGACCACCCTGGTGCCCACCGGCAGGTGACGAAGGGAGGCCGGGAAGACCCGCTCCATGAGGCCGGCGACGTGGGCTGCCCCGACCTCCGTCGTGGCCACCGGCCGACCGGTGGCCACGCGGATGTCCTGCTCGTGGACCCACAGGTCGATCGGCCGGTTGCGCAGCCAGGTGCCGATGTCCCACCCGAGACCACCGGCGAAACCGGGCGCGGGGGCCTTCGGGTCGCTGGCGTCGAGGTCGGCGAGACGCTCGCGGCGCGCAGCGCAGGCCGTCTCGAACTCCTCGAGCAACTCTGCGGCAGAACGCTCCCGGCGCGCAGTCACCCCGGCCTGCGTGATCGCGGTCGGCATCGGCTGGTTGCGCTTCGGCTCGACATCGTCGACGCGACCCCCGGCCGGCTGTTCCATGCCCGCCGCCTCGGACTCGAGGTGGGCGAGGTGCGCCAGGACGTCGCGCACGGTCCAGCCCGGCAGCGCCGGGCGCTCGTGCTCCTCGGGGGTGAGCTCACGCAGGACGGACAGGAGGTCGTGGGCCGTCTCGTCCCACAGGGCCAGCGGGTCAGTGTTCGCCATGCGCTCACCCTAGGCGGGGAGTACTCCCCATTGACCACGCCGCACCTGCCCCCTACTGTCCAAAACGCTGGAGGGGCGGCCCCTCCAAGGCAGAGGGGGACACGTGGGCAATGTGGTGAGTCATGGAGCCGATACCGAGCGGCTGGACGAGATCTCGAGTCAGTTGCGGCAAGAGGCGCACCGTCTCGAAGACGTCGGAACCCAGGGCTCTGCGATGCTCCTCGTTCTCCACGAGGGATGGTCCGGACCCGACGTAGAGACCTTCGACGCCGGCTGGTCGACCGCCCGCAGCCAGGTCGAGCAGGCCTCCCAACGTCTGCAGGCCGCAGTCGCGGATCTGCAGCGTCAAGCGGCAGACCAGCGCAGTGCGAGTGAGGGGGGAGGAGCAACCTCCGTCGGCGCCCCTCGTCAGTCCCCCGGTTCCGAAGAGCCAGTAAGTCCCGATACCAACGACGCCCGCGACGATGACAACCTCCTCGAGCGCATTGGCCGGGCGATCTCCGGGTTCTACAACAACAAGACGGACCCTGGTTCGGCAGACGACGTCCAGATGCCGACAGGCGCGGATAGGGATTCCCCGATGATCCAGGAGATGCTCAGGACCGCGAAGGGGCGAGCGACGCTGGACTGGATGGCGCGCAACGATATCGCGATCATCGAAGATCCCAACCAGAAGGGGGCGATCTACGACCCGGAGAGGAATGCGATGGTCATGGGGCCCGGTTACGACGACTCCTCCACGGTGGTCCACGAGGCGAACCACGCGCAGTGGGACGCCGAGGACCGGCCCGTGGCCGCGACCGAGGCCTCCAAGGAGGACTACCTCGACGATCGGCTGCGCGACGAGAGCGAGGCGGTGGCAGCGGAGGTCCAGTACGCGAAGGAGCAACGAGCGATCGGCGAGGGCAGTCCGCCTGACGAGGCCGAGACGAACTATGACGCGGCCCGTGACGCGGCCATCCAAAGCGGCAAGTCCGAGGAAGAGGCTCACGAGGCTGGGGTGGACGCCATCCAGGATCTCTTCGAGAGCGGGTACTACACAACGTCCAACACGGGCGAGACGTACCCCGAGTACTACGGGAACCACTGGGACTCCGTGAACTAGACCGGAACCTGCCCGAGATCGGTAGCGTCCAAGGACAATGCAGACATCCCCCACCTCCCGGTCCGTACTCGCCATCCTCGCCGCAGCGGTGGCGCTGACGGCATGCGGCTCGCCCCTTGGAACTGCGGGCTCGACCGATACCACCCACTCGACAGCCAAGAGCAGCACGAGCCCAGGAGACCCGAACATGAAGAACGAGATCGCCGCGTCACTGGAGGGCGTGAGCCCGACGATCGCCGATGCTGTACGCGCACCTGACACCACCGTCACGCCCGTCGATGCCGCGGCACTAGGCGACTGGCAGGTGGTCGATGTGCTGCGCCGCGGCCCGCATCATGCCCAGCGGTGGTTCATGGGGGTCAAGGATTCAGGTCGTGAGGTCGTCGTCCTCAGTGGCTTCCCCGAGCGCTGGGAACAGGTGACCGGCGGAGCGAAGGTCACCAGCGCCGCGCAGGCGGAAGAACTGGCGAGGGTCTATGCGGACGCCACCCGGGACATGACGGTCGGATACGCCCGCATCGACTCGATGGACGACATCACCTTCCTCCCCAAGCCCTCCTCGTCCGATGCCCAGCGGATTGACGCTCTCCGACGAGACCTCGCCGACGACGTGAAGGCGGCGAAGGCCACCGGTGACGGACCCTGGCGCGTCCGGCTGTGGACCGTGACCGACAGCGACCTCGTGCAGCACGACATGGAGGTCACGTCGGCTGGGTCCGTCGACGACACAACACGCATCGTCGAGAGCAGCCTCCCCGTC
This sequence comes from Janibacter sp., assembly GCA_052087725.1. GTDB lineage: Bacteria > Actinomycetota > Actinomycetes > Actinomycetales > Dermatophilaceae > Janibacter. Next base: position 7,819 of record JBQGNO010000115.1, read on the forward strand.
CCGAGAGCCCGCTGACACGAGAAGCCTGACAGGATCATCCGCATGATGACCGTGCGTAATACCCCCCTTCGCGCCGTGCTCCTCGGGTGCGGTGACCTCGGGATCCGGGTCGGGACCGTCCTCGCCGCCACCGGTCACCACGTGACCGGCGTGCGCCGGGATGTCTCGGCCCTGCCCGAGCAGATCGAGGGGCTCGCCGCTGACCTGGCGGCCGATGCCCTGCCCGACCTGCCCGCGGACCTGCTCGTCATCACGCTCACACCCGACCAGCGCGACGAGGTGGGGTACCGGCACACCTACGTCGAGGCGATGCGGCGCGGGCTCGACGCCGCGCTGGGCACCCGGGTACCGCGGCGGGCGGTGCTCGTGTCCTCGACGAGCGTCTACGGCGACCTCGAGGGCGACCTCGACGAGACGACCGCGGTGCAGCCCTCGAGCGCACGGGCGCGGATCCTGCTGGAGTCCGAGATTCTCTTCCACGACCTCGTGCCGCACGGATCGGTGCTGCGCCTGAGCGGGCTCTACGGAACCCCGGGCAACCGTCTCGTCATGCAGGTGCGGTCCGGGACGAGCACCGATCCGGGCCGCTGGACCAACCGGATCCACCGCGACGACGCCGCCGCGGCCATCGTCCACCTGCTCACGCGGCCGGACGCCCCGGAGCCCCTCTACGTCGGGACGGACGACGAGCCCTGTGCCGCGGGGACGGTCAGGGACTTCGTCGCCGACCAGATCGGGGTGCCCCACCCCGTGCCGACGGGCGTCACCGAGCCGACCGGGCGACGGATGCTCAACGCCCGGCTGCGATCCAGTGGCTTCGCGCTGCGCTACCCGACGTACCGCGAGGGGTACCGGGAGCAGCTGCGCCTCGACGGCTGAGCCATTTGTATGGTGACCGCATGAACCTCCAGGAGATGCTCGACCAGGCCGCCACCGGCACCGTGCACGTCGAGGCCGGCTGGGGGCAGGGGCGCGCCACGTACGGCGGTCTCGTCGGCGGCTTGATGCACTCCGCCCTGCGCGCCCAGCTCACCGCCGAGCCCGCGCCGCCGCTGCGCAGCCTCACGGTCAACTTCGTCGCGCCGGTCGCGCCCGGTGAGGCCACCGCCGAGGCGACGATCCTGCGGGCCGGGTCGAGCGCCACCCAGGGGATGGTCACGCTGCACCAGGACGAGCGGGTCGTGGCGGCTGCCCTCGCGGCCTTCGGTGCCCCGCGGGAGTCGGCCGTGCAGGTCCCGCCGTCGGCGGTGACGATGCCCGAGCTGCCCGCGCCGGAGACGATCGAGCCCTTCCCGTACATCCCGGGGGCGACGCCGGACTTCTTCCAGCACGTCGAGCTGCGACTGGCGGACGGGGCCATGCCCTACTCAGGTGCGGAGACCTCGCACATGACCGGGTGGATGCGCTTCCGCGAGGCCGCGGCGGTCTTCGACGAGCGGCACTTCGTGAGCATCGCCGATGCCTGGCCGCCGGCGGTCAGCCAGATGCTCCCCGCACCCGCCCCCGGCAGCAGCCTGACGTGGACGCTCGAGATCGTCGGTGATGTCACGGCCGCCCCGGACACCCACTGGGCCTACGCGGTGCACACCGACCAGGCCGGCGACGGGTACGCGCATACCGACGCCCGGATCTGGCGGCCCGACGGCACGCTCGTCGCGATCAGCCGTCAGACGGTGTCGATCTTCGGCTGAGCCTCGGGCCCGTGTCCTGCCCAGGTGGACGCGGATATCGACGAAGGACCCGGCAATAACCGGGTCCTTCGTCGATTTCTGCGCCTGCATCAGGCAGGTCGGGTCAGCGGTTGCGGCCCGAGCTGCTCGAGGAGAAGGCCACGACGCTGCCGCCGCGGGAGTTGCCCTGGCGCCCGGAGCCGCACTGACCGCCGGAACGCCGACCCTGGCCGCCGCCGGAGCCGCCGCGTCCCTGACCGCCTCCGGAGCCACCGCGACCCTGGCCACCGGAGCGGCCACCGCCGTTGCGGTTGCGCCCGGCGCCGCCACGCTCGCCGCGACCGCCCTGGCCGCCGGAGCCACCGCGACTCTGGCCGCCACGACCCCCGCCACGGCCGCCGCCCTTGCCGCCGCCCTGCTGCTGGGGCGCGGCGCTGAC